>DAINQP010000022.1:0-40577 GCA_036742665.1 Vicinamibacterales bacterium
TCGCCGGCGTGGCCATCGGCATGGACATCCTCGAGCTGCATGTCGCGCTCTCGCGCGAGATGTTCGGGCCAGACGTGATCGCATCGGTGACGACGTCCGAACTGCGACAGCTGGTGGACGGCGTCCGCTTCATCGAACGCATGCGCGCCAACCCGCTCGACAAGGACGCGTCGGCGCGCGAGACCGATCCGCTGCGGCGTCTGTTCACGAAGAGTGTCGTCGCCCGCCGCGCGCTCGCTACCGGCACCGTGCTCAGCACTGACGATCTGGCGATCAAGAAGCCAGGCACAGGTCTCTCGCCGGATCGTCTGTCTGATCTCGTCGGCAAGAAACTGGCGAGAGCCGTCGACGAAGATCAGCTGCTCGTCGCTGATGACATCGAGGGCCTACAGTGACCGGCGTCGCTTTCCGTCACTCAGCACGCGGAGTTCACGGAGTGGCTCAACACGGTATCTCTGCGTTAAAAATTCCATGGCCTCCGAAGATCTCCGTGGCCTCCCCCGACTAGATGCCCACCCGAAAAATCTGCGTCGTCGTTACCGCGCGGCCAAGCTATTCGCGCATTCGCACTGCACTTCGCGCCATCCAGCAGCATCCCGATCTCGAACTGCAGTTGGTGGTCGCCGCATCAGCGCTGCTCGATCGCTATGGCAACGCGATTCAGGCCATCGAGCATGACGGCTTTCCGATTGCCGCGCGCGTCTACATGGTCGTCGAGGGAGAAAACCTGGTCACGTCAGCCAAGTCCACCGGCCTTGGGCTCGTCGAGTTGGCGACGGTGTTCGACAACCTGAAGCCGGATGCGGTAGTCACCATCGCCGACCGGTACGAGACGCTGGCCAATGCCGTCGCTGCCTCGTATATGAACATCCCAGTCGTTCACGTGCAGGGCGGCGAGGTCACCGGCTCGATCGACGAGAAAGTTCGTCACGCGGTCACCAAGTTGTCGAACCTGCACCTGGTCTCCACCAAGGGCGCCGCCGAACGTGTGAAGAAACTCGGCGAGGCGCCGGAGACTGTCGTCATCACCGGCTGTCCGTCGATCGATATTGCCGCAGAAGTCGCGGCCAAGCCCGAGCTCGACTTCGACCCGTTTGCGAAGTACGGCGGTGTCGGCCCGAACACGTTCGATTTGTCGAAGGGGTATCTGGTCGTCATGCAGCATCCCGTGACGACGGAGTACGAGGAAGCGCGGCGACAGGTGGAAGAGACGCTCTATGCGGTGAAGACGATCGGGATGCCGGTGCTGTGGTTCTGGCCCAACGTTGACGCCGGTTCCGACGGGACGTCGAAGGGCATCCGCGTCTTCCGCGAGCGTGAGAAGCCGGACAATCTGCACCTGTTCCGCAACATGTTCCCCGAGGACTTCCTCCGTCTGCTGGTGCACTCGACGGCCATCGTCGGCAACTCCAGCGTCGCAATTCGCGAGTGCTCGTTCCTCGGCGTACCGGCAGTGAACGTCGGCACGCGGCAACAGGGACGTGAGCGAGGCGAGAACGTGATCGACGTCGAGCACGATCGCACGGCCATTGTCGGCGCGATCCGCGAGCACGCCAGGCGCGGACGGCCGAAGGCCGATCACCTCTACGGCGATGGCGACGCCGGAGGCCGCATCGCCGACTGTCTCGCCACCGCGGCACTCACGATCGAAAAGCGGCTCACATACTGATGCAGACCACGATTCCGGCTGACCGCCGACAGCGCATCCAGGATCTTGGCTACGACTACGCCGCGCAGCCACAGGAACTCCTGAACTCGTGCAATCTGTGCGGCGCCAACGTGCTCGTGACGATCACGCAGCGCGATCGCTACGGCTACCCGGCGCAGGCGAGTGCCTGCAGCCGTTGCAGCCTGGTGTTCCTCAATCCGCGCATGACTGCCGCCGCGTATAGCCGGTTTTACGACGGCGTCTATCGTCCGCTGGTCAGCGCCTTTCACGGCCGGATCATCGACGCGCGCACGATCCAGGCCGAGCAGCGCGAGTACGCCCAAGATCGCGCCGAGTTCGTGCGGCCGTTCCTCACCCGCTCCGGGCTGACGACCATGCTCGACATCGGCGGATCGACCGGCGTCGTCGCCGGCCATTTTGCCAAGGTGTTCGGGCTGACCGGCACCTTAATCGATCCGGCGCCGCTCGAGGTGCAGGAAGCACGCGCATTCGGCCTCGAGACGATCACCGGCCTCGTCGAGGAGTACGACTTCGGTGGCCGCCGGTTCGACTTCGTCCTGATCTGCCAGACGGTTGATCACCTGCTCGATGTGGCTGGAACGCTGAAGCGCGTGCGCGAACTGCTGACACCGAATGGCTCCCTCTTCATCGACATCGTCGATTTCCGCGCCGCGTATTTGCGGAACTGGTCGGTGGAGGACGCCATCAAGATCGATCACCCGTACTACCTGACGCAGGACACGATGACGGCGTATCTGCGGCGTGCTGGATTCGAGACCGTGCGCGCCGCGTACGCGGCCGATCACCTGCACGTCAGCTATCTCTGCCGTCCGACACAGACGACGCCGCAGGCGGTGCCCGATGTGGCGGCGGTGGCCCAGCTGTTTCGTGAGATCCGCTATGTGCAGAACGCGCCGCGTCCATCATGAGCAGCTTCTTCCTTCGTTCGATCGCGTGACGGGTTGGTTCGGCAACCGGTGAGCGGCGTTCTGGCGATCGTGCCCGCCCGCGGCGGATCGAAGGGCGTGCCAGGCAAGAACATTCGAACGCTCGCGGGGCGGACGCTGCTCGACTACACGGCGCTCGCCGCCCGTCAGTCGGGCGTCATCGATCGCATCGTGCTGTCCACTGACTCGGCCGAAATCGCGGACGCTGGCAAGCGAGCCGGTCTGGAAGTTCCGTTCATGCGTCCCTCGGCTCTCGCGCAGGACGACACGCCGATGCTGCCGGTAATCCAACACGCGGTCGAGGCGCTCGCCGCGGACGGCTGGACGACCGACGTCGTGGTCCTCCTGCAGCCGACATCACCGTTGCGTCGTCCGGCGCATGTGCGCGATGCCGTCACGAAGCTGCAGGAGACGAAGGCGGACTCAGTGGTCACCGTCGTCGAGCTGCCACGGCATCTGTCTCCGGACTACGTGATGCGGATCGAGGACGGCGTCCTGCGTCCATTCCTTGCTGAAGGCGCGCGTGTGATGCGGCGCCAGGATGCGCGGCCAGCCTATTCCCGGGACGGAACCGTGTATGCGTGCTGGCGCGCGACCCTCGAGAAGTGGGGCAACATTTACGGCGAGCGGTGTGAGCCGCTGATTCTCGACGCCGCGGATTCGTTGTCGATTGATTCACCTGCAGACTGGGCCGAGGCCGAGCGGCGGCTCGGTGAACGCAGGAGCCTGTCCGAGTAATGGCATGGCTCGCGTTCCGAGCCGCCGGAACCCGGAGGGTGCATGGGGGTTGCGGGCGAGCTCGTCGTTGCTCGTCGCCAGCGATGTCCCGCATCGCCTCCTCTCCTCGCGCCTCGATCTGACCTCGCAAGCCCCACGCGCGCGACCCATGCCATTACGCGGGCAGGCTCCTCGATGAAACTGGTTCGTCAGCTCGTGCCGCGGGCGGTGCGGCACGGCATCAGCGCGCAGCTCGCGCGCGTGCATGCCGGGCGCCTGTCGGCGGATTTGGGTCGTCTCGCTGCCGGGCGTGACACGATCGTCGTGGGTCCGTGGCTCGGCGAGGTCGGCTTCGAGCTGCTGTATTGGGTGCCGTTCCTGCGATGGTTTGCCAGGACCTTCAACGTCGCCTCTGAGCGTCTGCTGATCGTCTCGCGTGGCGGGACGGCGTCCTGGTATCGGCCGTTTGCCGCCGGTTACCGCGACATTTTCGATTATCTGACGCCCGAAGAGTTCCGCCGACGTCACAACGAGCGCGTCGCCGCAAACGGTGAGCAGAAGCAGACGCAGGTGCTGGCGTTCGAACGGCAGGTATTGCGCGAGCTCACGACCGACGTCCACAGCCGATCGATGCTGCATCCGTCCACGATGTACGGGTTGTTCAATCCATTCTGGTGGGGGCATGTGGACGAGGAATGGGTGCATCGCTTCGCGAAATACGCGCGCGTGAATGCCGATGGAGACGCCGCCTCGAGGCGGCCCGGAGATGTGGGCGCCGGCTTTAGGCGGCCCGAATCGCCGTACACGGCCGTGAAGTTCTACTTCAACGACTGTTTCCCCGACACCAGTGAGAACCGCGCGTTCGTGCGGCGTACACTGCAGGCGCTGAGCGAGCGAGGTCCCGTCGTGTCGCTCGCCACGAATCTGCAGCTCGATGATCACGCCAGCGGTGAAGCAGAGTCGCTCGGCGTCCGCACGCTGCCACACGACATGCACCCGCGCGAGAACCTCGCGCTGCAGACGGCGATCGTCGCCAGCGCCTCGGCGTTTGTCGGCACGTATGGCGGCTTCTCGTATCTCGCGCCGTTTCTGAACGTGCGATCGACGGCGTATTTTTCCGACCCTGACGGTTACTCGGCGCGGCACCTGCTGATGGCACGCTCCGCACTTGAGTCGATCGATGCGGGGGGATTGCTCGACGTGCGGCCGATCGGATTGGAGATCGTGCGTTAACGCCCAACTTCCAACTCCCAATTCCCAACCACTCCCAACTCCCACGGACAATGTCGAGTGCTGTTGGCCGTTTGAGGTTGGGCGTTATTGGGAGTTGGGCGTTGGGAATGGTTGGGCGTTGGGAGTTGGTCGTTGGGAGTTGAATGATGAGTATTCGTCAGGTCCTAGTCACCGGCGGTGCCGGTTACATCGGATCCCATCTCGTTGACACGCTGATTGGGCGCGAGTACCGCGTAAAGGTGCTCGACAACCTGGAACCGCAGGTCCATCGCTCCGGAACGTGGCCGTCGTATGCCAACCCAAAGGCGACGTATATCCGCGGCGACGTTCGCGATCGTGCGGTGTTCGAGCCGCTCGTGCTCGAGTCCGATGCGGTCGTGCATTTCGGCGCTGCGGTCAGCGTCGGCCAGAGCATGTATCAGGTCGATCGCTACGTCGATGTCAACACGCGTGGCACGGCGCTGCTCCTCGACATCCTCGTCAACAATAAGCATCACGTCGAGAAAGTGCTCGTCGCATCGTCTATTGGCGTCTACGGCGAAGGCGCCTACCGCTGTGCGACGCACGGATCGGTGGCGCCGACGATACGTTCTGAGGAGCAGCTCGCCGCGCGCGACTGGGAACAGCGGTGCCCGGTCTGCAATTCGCACGTGGCCTCGATCCCGACGCCAGAGGACAAAGCGCTCTATCGCGACAACATCTACTCGATGACCAAGCTGCACCAGGAAGAGATGGTGCTGCTCATTGGCAAGACGTACGGCATCCCGTCGGTCGCGCCGCGATTCTTCAATGTCTATGGTCCGCGACAGAGTCTGAGCAATCCCTACGCCGGCGTCGCCGCGATCTGGTTGAGCCGCCTGCTCAACGATCGCCAGCCGGTCGTCTTCGAGGACGGTGGACAGCTGCGCGACTTCGTCTCGATCCACGACGTCGTCGCGTGCCTGGTGCTGATGATCGAGACGCCCGGCGCCGACTTCCTCCCAGTCAACGTCGGCTCGGGTGAGACGGTGACGATTCTCGAGATCGCGAAAACATTGAGTCGCATTCTCGGCAAGTCGATCGAGCCTGAGGTGACGCAGGCAGGCCGCAAGTTCGACATCCGCCACAACACCGCCGACATCACCCGCGCACAGACGACGCTGGGGTTCAAGCCGCGGGTCACGCTCGACGAGGGATTCCGGGAGCTCGTCGAGTGGGCGAAGACGACACCCGACGTCGCGACCGACTTCTTCGATCGTGCCTATGACGAGCTGAAGCAGAAAGGGCTGCTCGTCAAGTCGTGATCCTGTTTTTCGAGCAACTCAAGGAGTATCGCGGCGCTGTCGCCATGGTGGATGGCGCCTTCGATCCGTTGCACCGCGGGCACATCGAGTACTTCCGCGAGGCATGCGGGCTGGGGCTGCCGCTCCTGTGCAATGTCGCATCGGATGGCTACGTCCGCACCAAGCACCGGCCGTTGCTCCCCGAGGATCAGCGCGCCGCGATCGTCGATGCCATCCGCTTCATCACCTATACCCATGTCAATCAGTTCGATACCGAGACGGTTCTCCGCGAGCTGCGCCCGCGCTACTACGTAAAGGGCAACGACTGGAAGGGGCGCCTGCCCGCCGGGCAGGTGACCATTTGCGCGGAGAACGGCATTGAGGTCGTCTACCTGGATACCGTGCTCGATTCGTCGAGCCGGCTCTTGCAGCAGTTCGCCGAGGAGCAGCGACATCGTTCATGACCATCACCGAATTTGAAGCCGCCGTCTTCGCGCAGCAGCCGACGAAGCAACAGCACTACGACGAGAACTACTGGTTGGGCGAATGGCGCGCCGGTGACAACAACTACTCACTGGAGACGCGCCGCCGCATCGAGGCAAAGAATCCGCAGCTCATCAAAGATGTCTTTCAGCCGACTCGCGTGATCGACCTCGGCTGCGGGCCCGGCGCGCTGATGCATCTGCTGCTCGAGATTGGCGTCGAAACCGACGGCATCGATTACAACGAGATGAGCCTGAAACTGGCGACGCCGGAGGTCAGGGATCGGATTGCGATCGGCGATGCCGCCGACACCTCGATCAAGAAAGACGGCGCCTACGACCTTGTCATCTGCCGCGAGGTGCTGGAGCACCTGACGGTGCTCGAGGTGAAGAAGGCAGTCGCCAACATGGTGCGCCTGACCTCGAAATTCATCTACGTCACGACGCGGTTTCACCCGAATCCGCCGACGCTGCTCGACTTCAAGACGAGCGACGATCTGGATCCCTCGCACATCACGCTCCTCAACAAGGACATGCTCCGCCTGATGTTCGTGCTCGAGGGCTGCCGCTCGCGGCCCGATCTCGAGGACAAGATGGACTGGGGACGCAAAGGCCGTGTCCTGGTTCTCGAGAAGAACTGACGCCAACATGCGCGTGCCATCTGCCGTGGCTGGCGCCGCGGTCGTCGCTGGACTCCTCACCGCCATCATCAGGTACCTCGGGCTCGAGGGCTTCTCGAACGATCATTTTCAACACCTTGCGGCGGCGCAGCAGATGCTGCTCGGCGAATGGCCGACCCGCGACTTCGCCGATCCCGGAATGCCGCTGATGTATGCGGCGTCGGCGGCAGCGCAGGTCGTCTTCGGCCGATCGCTCTTCGCCGAAGCGATGCTGATGGCGATCGCTTACGGGCTGACGTCGGCGCTGCTGGTGATCGGTGCATGGCGGGCGTCACGTTCGCTCGCCATTGCCGTGCTGGCGTGCGCGCTGTGCGTGGTGGCGTTTCCGCTGCCGGCCAGCTATCCGCGCGCCCTGCTCTATGCGCTGGGGCCGCTCGCAATCTGGGCATGGGCCCGCAAGCCGACCGCTCTTCGGCTCTTCGCCATCGCGCTCCTCGTCGGGGTTGCCTATCTATTTCGCCAGGAGCACGGCGTCAATCTGGGCCTGGCGGCGCTCGTGACCGTGGCGCTGGCGCCGGGTGAAACGCGCGTCATGAAAACGCGGCTCGTGACGCTGGTCGCGCTGATCGTGCTGGTGCTGCTGCCGTATGCGATGTACATCCAACGGAGTCAGGGAATCTTCAGCGCTATATCGAGCTCGTGGGAGTTCAGCCACCGGGAGGCCGATCGCACCGCGCTCCGCCTCGGCGCATATGGCTCGGGCGATGCCGTGCGCCTCTTCTACTTCTTCCATGCGCTGCCCTTGATCGCCGCCGCGGTCGTGGTGTTGGACGTGCGACGCGGGCGAATCGAGGACGCGTTGACGGGCACGCCGCTCGCCGTGTTGGCGTTTCTCGCCAACATGAATTTCCTTCGCGAGCCGCTGCCCGTGCATCTGCCTGACGCGATCGTTCCCGCCGCGCTCGTCGCCACATGGCTGGCCGGCCGCGCCGTGCGCATGCCCTCGTTGCCGCTGCGGTCGATCGCACTCACCGGCTCCGCGGTCGTCATGTTTGTGGCGGCCTCGTCAGTCGTGGTGGTCGGCCGCGCGCAAGAGAATGCGGCGCGCACGAATCTGAGTCTGGGGCTGTCGTCGCTGCCGCAGCTCCTACGCGATCGCACCGTGCAGCTGAAGGCCCGGTACGATCGGCGGCAGCTGCCCGACGGCCGCATCCTGTCCCTTGTTGGCTTGTTCGACTATCTGGATCGCTGCACCACCCCGAGCCACCGATTGCTCGTTGCTGGCAACGCGCCGGAACTCTACGTCTACGCGCAGCGCCCGTTCGCCGCCGGCCACAGCACATTTCTCGAGGGCTATTACCAATCTGAGGCGGAACAGCAGCGAATGCTCGATCGCACGGAGCAGCAGGTTGTCGCGTTTGCCGTGATGCTGAGCGATCAGGAGTCCTCTTTCCGCTCGACGGCACCTGGCGTCAGTGCGTTTGTTGATGCGAATTTCCGGCCACTGACCGAGATACCAGCGAGCGGCGGCGATCGAACCGTTCGCGTCCTGGTGCGGAGTGGATTGCCGCCGGTTCACGCAGATCCCGCGACAGGCTGGCCTTGCTATCGCTGACGATGTCGAGCAGCGACTTGTTGTGATTCCCGCAGGAGTCGAGACCGCTCGTGAGACGAACCGCAGCCGCGCCGCGGTTCTGCTGCTGGCGGGTGTGCTGGCGGCGGCAATCGCGTTCGATCTCTGGCGGATGCCCGTGCAGGTGACCGATTCGCTGAGCGAGCTTCTGGACGCACAGGCGTCGCCATCGATCGCCTCATCGTTCAGCCACGCCCTGACCACGACCGCCTATCTCCGGCCACTGCGTATCGCGCAGATCAAAGCACTCTTTGATCTCGCCGGTGGTGAGCACTATCGGCTGGCGTATCGAGGCTTCCACGCACTGCTGATCGTGCTGCTGATCTGGCTGTTCGTGCGCGCGCTGCCGATCGAGTCGCCGCTCGATGCGGCTGCCGCCGCCCTCGCGCTGACGGTGTTCACGGGCCTCCACACCTTCCTCGGCTTCCTCCGCGAGGCATTTCCCATCAATCACTTCCTCGAGATCGCCGTGCTCGTGATGGGGGCACTGAACCTCACGCTCTCGCGCGGGGGCTGGCTGATCGACCTGCTCGCCGGAATCATGTTCGCGTGTGCGGCGCTGACGCTCGAATCAGGCGTGCTGATCTGGATAGTGATCGCCACCGCGTGGATTCTGGGGCTGCGCGGCGTGTCCGCGCGCGGCCTGGTATTCCTGACGGCGCTCCTGGCCGGCTACTTCGTACTGCGCTTCTGGTATCTCGACACTGGTCTGCCCTCGCTGACCGAGCGCACGTCCGGCTTCTTCCTCGAGCGGCTCGAGCCGCGGGAGATCCAGCAACGGTTCGGCGATCGCCGGTTCGTCTTCTACGCGTACAACGTCGGCGCCTCGCTGCTGTCGGTGCTGTTCTCCGAACCGCGTGACGGACTATTTGTCGCGACGCGTGCGTGGCGTCAGGGTGACGTTCATCCGCATGCGTACCTGACCGTTCTTTCGTCGCTGGCGATGACGACGGTGATGGGATGGGCAGCGTTGGCCTGGCTGCGTACGCGAGCTCCGTTGACCAGGAGCGGCCGTCTCGCGGTTGTCGCCATCGTGGTTCTTGCGGCGAACGCGGCGCTGTCGTTCTCGTACACCAAGGACGACATCATTGCGGTGGCCGGCGTATTCTACGCGATCGCGGCGTTCGCCGCGCTCCGGTCGATGCTTCAAGTCGCGCAGGCCGGTGGCGTCATGCGCAGCGTTGTCGTGGCGGCGGCGATGCTGGCCCTCGCCTCGGCCTGGACGATGCGCAGTTCGGGTGTGCATCACGTGATGAACGAGCATGCATTCCGCGCGCGCAACGACTGGGCCGAGCTGCCGATCCGCTGGCAGCAGGAAGGGAGATGGCCGAAGGACGCCGCGTCGCTGGCACTGATCGAGCGGCTGCGAGACGCCGCGCTCGATGCTGACGTACCGAATCCGCAGATGGCGCCGGAGTGGAGAGGTCTGTGGTACGGCGACTGATTCTGGTCGTCGCGTCGGCTGCGCCGGCCGCGCTGCTCGGCGTCATGACCGCAGGCATGCTGCTGCGGGCGGTATTTGGCGCCCATCCCCTGTGGCGGTCCGAGCCGGTCAATCTCTCCGAGGCTGCCGCGCTTCGCGATCAGGCGACCGTCGTTCAACTGATTCGACGTGGCGAGGATCCCTATCAGCGCCGCGAGGTGCGCGCCGACCTGCTGTTCAACGATCGCGCCGAGCTGACGGCGTTCGAGGCGGCGATTGCCGCCGGCCGCGCCGAAGTCATGGAAGTGATCCTGTTCGCGTCGCGGCGTCCGGCGCCTGCCGAGTGGAATCAGCTGAGATGTCTGTCCAAGCTCGAGGAGGCTGACGACATCGACGAAGTGCTCGAACGCTACAAGCCCGAGTCAGCCGTCCTCGAGTGCAGCGGCGTTACGCGTCCGTGGAAATAGCTCGACCAAGCGTCCGCTTGTGGATCACAGCAGCGATCATCTTTCTGCTTGCACTGCTCTGGCAGTTCCTCACGTACAACGGCTTTCCCAACGATCACTACTTCCATGTCGCCCGCGCGCGCCAGATGCTGCTTGGCGAGTGGCCGGTCCGGGATTTCGTCGATCCCGGCGCGCCGTTGCAATACGTGCTCTCGGCCGCTTCGCGATGGATGTTCGGCGAGGCGGCGGGTTCAGAGCTGCTCATCGTTGCGCTCGGCATTGCGGTGGGCGCTGCGGCGACCGTGATCGCGGCGTCGTGGTTGTCGCGTTCGATAGTCGTCGCCGTTTGCGTGGCGGTTCTGGAGATTCTCGCGTCGCCGCGCAGCTACAGCTATCCCAAGATGCTGCTCTACGGCATCGCCAGCTGCGTGATTGTCGCGGTCACCGCGCAGGCGACTCGCGGGCGTCTTTTCGCTGCGGCCGGCCTGACCGCCATCTCATTCCTCATGCGCCACGATCACGGTCTCTTCATCGGCGTCGCGTGTGCCGCGGCGTTGGTGATGAGCGCCTCTGGCCTGACGGACGCCGCGCGCCGATTCGGCACCTTCGCTGCTGCTGTCGCCGTCCTGCTCGCGCCGTGGGCGCTGTGGGTCCAGCACTACCAGGGCCTCATCCCATACTTCGAAATGGGTGTCGCCGTCTCTCGTCGCGAAGCGGACATCTCACTCCTGCGCGATCTGCCTCGAGTCGACCTTGCGGCCGGCCTGACGACGGCGAACACACACGCATGGTTGTATTACTTGTTCTGGCTGCTGCCACTGGTCTGCGTTCCGTTGGCGGTGCTGCGGCGAGTCAAGCGGCATGAACGATGGCCCGGCGAGTGGGTCGCGGTTGGCGCGATTGGGATGCTCGCGGTCGCCCTTGACGCCACCTTTCTGAGAAATCCGCTCGAGACACGGCTTGCGGACGCCACGGTGCCTGCGGCACTCCTCGGCGCGTGGCTGCTGGGCCTCGTGTGGTCGAGGCCATCGCGTCCGACGCTCGTGATCGCTGCGCGCGCTGCTGCCGTGCTCGTGCTCGTCGGCACGACCGTGAGCATCTGGCGGGTCGGCGACGTCACCAACAAGCTGGATGAAGTGGGCGCGTTCGAAGACGACCTCGAGCACATTCAGGAACATACGGCCTCGCTCATCGCTGCGCTGATACAGCCGGAGATGGAGGCACGCAAGCTGCCAAGCCGCGTATCTGCGGGTCTCGTGCCGTTCTTCCGCTACGTGAATCGATGCACGGCCCCGGGGGATCGGATGCTGGTCTCCGGCCCGTATCCCGACGTGTTCGTCCTCTCACGCCGCGGGTTTGGCGGCGGGCACATTGCGTTCCTGGAATCGTTCTACAGCTCCGATGCCGATCAGCAGCTGACGCTCACGCGCATGAACGGTGAGTCGGTTCCATTTGTGATCCTGCCGCTCGATGATCAGGACGCCTTTGCCCGCAGCTTTCCCAAAGTCCTTGCGCACGTGACCGCGGCGTACGACCTCATGGCCGACATTCCGGTAGACGGGCTCAAGGGGGTTCGCATCATGGTCGAGCGCGAGCGGCCGCGCCACGGGACCGACGCTGAAACCGGCTGGCCGTGTTTCACCACGCAAAGGGGAACATGACACAACCCTTTACCGAAGCTCAGGCGGGCGATCGGCGGTGGACCTGGGTCGCCTATGCGTACGCCCTGCTCGTTGCCGGCGTGCTCGGCTACTTCCTGGTCGGCCTGGTGATTCAGGTCAGCGACAGCTTTGGCAATCTGCTCGCCATTCAGGAGCCGACGCTCGGTCAGGTGCTGCGCGATCAGCTCTCGCAACGTGGCTACCTGCGGCCACTGCTGTGGGGACAGATCAAAGCGATCTACGAGCTGTCAGCGGGCGACTACTTCCTGTGGTTCCGTGGAATCCACGTCCTGCAGGTCGCGGCGTTGATCGGGTTATGCGTGGCTGTGATGCGGCCACGCAGCGCGCTCGACGCCGCGCTCGTGCCGCTCGCGCTGGCCGTTGTGGTTGGCGCGCACACATTCGCGCCGATGGTGAGAGAAGCGTTTCCGATCAACTCATTTCTGACGATTGCGATCACCTGCGTAGCGACGATGGCTCTCGCACAGCGACCGCACCCTCGCTGGTACGTGGATGCATTCGCAATTGCGCTGCTGGCCGGCTCCATCCTGACCGTCGAGTCGGGCGTGCTGGTGTGGGTTGTGGCGGTCGTTGCGTATGTCGTCGGCATGCGCGGTATCTCACGGAACGCAGTTATTGCGATGACGCTCTGCGTCGCGGCCTACATGCTGATCCGCATGCTCGTCCTCAACGTCGGCTCGCCATCGTTGGCGGAGCGCGCTTCGGGATTCGGGTTCTCGATCCTCGAGCCGGCCGATTTGATTCGTCGCTTTGGCGGGCGCGCGTGGGTCTTCTACGCCTACAACGTCATGAGCTCGATCGCGACGGTGCTGTTCGCGGAGCCAAAGGGCGGCGTCTGGCGTTTCGCGTGGGAACTGACCACCGGGACCGTGCATCCGTGGACCCTCGTCTCGGTCATGTCCTCGACTGCGGCGACGATGATGATCGGATGGTTCGTGTGGAGTCGGCGCGCGGCGATCCGCAGGTGGCGCCTGGACGAGGCCGATCGTCTGGTCATCGTCTTCGCCGGCATCCTGCTCGCCAACGCGGCGATCAGCTTTCCGTACACGAAGAACGTCATCATGAGCCCGTCCGGCGTGTTTCTTGGGCTCGCCGTGTATGCCGCGTCGCGGGCATGGCTTCAGACGATCGCGCAACGCCACGCAGCGATCACGATGGTGGTGTTCGCCGTGTTGACCTGCGGGTGGGCCTTTCGCGTTGCCGGTAATCACTACAACTTGCGATGGACGGCCGCCGAGCAGCGCGCCGAGTGGGTGACGGTGGACAGTTGGCTCGACCGACAGCACATCGCGCTTCCAACGGCGGACGCGCGAGCGCTGCACGATGCGCTCCGGCGCGACGCGCTCGTGAATCACCCAACCCCATTCCAGCCATCGACGCGTTGGATGGCGTGGTTCGATATCGACTGGTAATGCGCCACGCCGCACTTGCGCTCCCTGCGTTGCTCATCACGCTCAGCCTGGCAGCGATCGCCTGCGCCGAAATGCTGGGGGGCCATCCGCTCACGATGGGCCCGCCGCGCAGCGTACCGGAAGCGATCGCCATGCGCGACCAGGCGGGGGCGGCGCGATTGATCGATGAAGGCGCCAACGTGCGCGCGATCGGACTCGTGCGGCCGGGCATTGTCACGGATCAGCCGCTCCTGGTGACGCCGCTCGAGGCAGCCGTCCTCGTGGATGCGACCGCGATGCTGGACTTCCTCGTCGGCAAGGGGGCGGACGTGCCACACGAGCTGGCCTGTCTGGCCGCAGATGTGGGCGCGCGTACGGCTCGCGCCAGGCTTGGCGAGAGCACCTGTCACTCGGGCGACGCACTGCGCGGTGTATTGGCCAGGCCGTGACAAATGAATGAGTCCGATCTCAATCGTCCCAACCGATGGACCTGGTTGTCGTACGCGTACGCGATGCTCGTGGTCGCGGGCATCAGCTATCTGCTGTTCGACATCCCGATCCAGGTGTCCGACAGCTATGGCAACCTGGTCGCCGCATCAGGCCGCACGATGGGCTCGCTCGTCTACGAGCAGTTTCATGGTCGAGGGTTTCTCCGCCCCTTCCTCTGGGCCCACATTCGTTTCGTCTACGATCTGTCCGGCGGCAACTATTACATGTGGTTCCGCGGCTGGCATGTGGGTCAGGTCGCGCTGCTTACTCTCCTGTTCGTGCGGCTCGTGAAACCGCGCACCGCGGCCGCCGCGGCGGCGGTGACGACGGGCTTGGCGGCGTTGATCGGTCTCCACACCTTTGCCGGCACGATTCTCGAAGCGTTTCCCATCAACGCGTACATGACCATCCTGATCTGCTGCTACTTCGCCGCGGACCTCGCACTGAGCCCTCCGCGCTGGTGGCGTGATGTTGCGGCCGTGGTGCTGTTTGTGTTTGCCGCGCTCAGCGTCGAGAGCGGACTGCTGATCGCCGTTGTGCTGGTGGCGGCGTACCTCGCCGGTGCGCGTGGCGTATCGCGATGGGGCATCGCCGTGGTCGTGCTGCTCGTGGCTGGATATCTGGCGTTGCGCTTCGCCGTGCTCGACGTCGGCACGCCGGGTCTGATCGAGCGCAGCTCCGGATTCGGCTTCTCGGTGCTCGAGCCAAAGGACCTCGAGAGCCGGTTCGGCGAGCGCCCCACCGTGTTCTATCTCTACAACATCGGCACAGCGCTGCTGTCGGTGCTGTTCTCGGAACCCCGCGCCGGCGTGTGGATCGCGGCACGCAACTTTCTCTATGGCGACGAGCTGTCAATCGCGCTTGTCGCCAATCTCATTGCCTCGTTGCTGGGCACGCTCGTCCTGATGTGGTACGCGTGGCGCCGCCGCGAAGACTGGATCGCGCGGCGGTTCACACGCGACGACCAGTTGATGGCGATCTTCGTTGCGGTCACGCTGGCCAACGCGGTGATCAGTTACCCCTACACGAAGGACGTGATTCTCAGCCCTGCCGGGATCTTCTATGCCGCCGCGTTCACCGTCGCCGTGAAGGCGCTCGTGGAGACGGCCGTGATCTCCGCGAGCCGGGTGCGCGTTGCGACCCTGACGATGTTTCTGGTGGTGCTGTCGGGGGCGTGGGCGTTTCGCGCGATGGCCATTCACATCGCGTTGCGCGAGGTGGCGAGCGTTGTTCGCAATGACTGGGTTTATATCGATGACTGGATCAAGAACCAGGGGCTGCACCCCGACGCTGCGGGGCTTGCGCTCAAGCAGCGGCTCCAGACAGATGCGATCTTGACGCATCCGGCACGCCCGGCGGTGATCGGTGACTGGGTTGAGTGGTTCCGTGAACCCTGAGCGGCGCGTCCCGACGCCGGTGCTCGTCGCAGTCGCGGCGCCGGCCTGCCTTGTCACCCTGGGTGTGGTTGTGTTCATGCTGATCGAGATGTCGGGCCGGACGCTCTCGGCGGAGGGTCCGACCCGCAATATTGCCGAGGCCGCCGCGCTCGGCAGCGATTCGACGGTCATGCGGTTGTTGCTCGCCGGTGAGGACCCCAATCAGGTGGTCGAGGTGCGTGCGTACGCGATCTCGTCCTCGATTCGGCGGGTGAGCGGTGCCGAAGCGGCGATGTGGAACCACTCGGTCGAACTGATCACCCTGCTCGATCGCTTCGGCGCAATCGGCGAGGGGGAGAACCGGCGCAGGCTGACCTGCCTGGCTGCCGATCTGCATGTCGAGAACATCCTGAAATACCTTGCCCCGAATGGCGCGTCGTGGTGTGTGCCGGGCCAAACCATCGCGGAAATCGAGGCCCGTTCGCGTGAACAATAGCGTGGGTGTGTGAGCGCATTCGACGCGCTGCGCAATGCCGCCTTCAAAGTCGCGCGCCGGATACAGGCGGCGCCGAAGCCGCTGGTCCGTGCGATGCGGCGTCATTCGCGCGCGCAGGAGCATCGCGCGTTCCGGCGCGAGGCCGAGGCGATCGATCGCGAGATCGCTGCGCTCGCCGCCACGACGGGGCCGATCGTGGTTGGGCCATGGCTCGCCGAAGTCGGCTACGAGGTCCTGTACTGGATTCCGTTTCTCCGCTGGTTTCAGGACGCCTTCGGCGTCTCGAGCGATCGATTGATCGTCGTGTCACGCGGCGGGATGGAATCGCTGTATCGCGACGTGGCCGCCGCCTATGTAGACATCTTCGACCTGACGACCCCGCAGCAAATGGCCGCACGCAATGCGCAGCGCCGCTCGGAAGGTGAGGGCGGCGGACAAAAGCAGTCGGCGGCGAGCGCTTTCGACCACGAGCTCATTGAGGCCGTACGTTCGACGCGTGGCCTGGGTGAGGTGGCAATCTGCCATCCGTCGCTGATGTTTCGGCTGTTCCGCAACGTGTGGCACGGCAACCTGCCGTTCGATCTGCTCTGGCGCCGGACGCGTCACGTCGCCCATGATGGCCGGTCGAACCGGCCTTCGCTCGCTGAGCTACGGCGGTCCGCCGTCGCCTTGGCGGAGGCGGAAAGGACCGGCCCGACGATGCGCGCGCTGCCACCCGTCATTCCCGACGACTTCATTGCCGCAAAGATCTACGCCGGACCTGCGCTGTCCACGCATGAGAAGACGCGTCAGGCGGTCCGCGGCATGGTCGCTCAGGCAGCCACGATCGCGCCGGTCGTGCTACTCGAAGCCGACCTCGGCATCGACGAGCACCGCGACTTCGATCTCGACGGTATTCCGAACGTGATCAGCGCCCGTTCGCTGATGTCGCCGCGGACCAACCTCGATGTGCAGCTCGCGCTGATTGCGCGCGCGCGGTTCTTTCTCAGCGCGTGCGGCGGGCTGGCATGGGAGGCGCCGTTCATGGGCGTGCCGACGGTGGCGATCTACGACAGCGACAGTCTTTTGGCGCCGCACCTGTTCGTGACGCGCCACGCGACAGCGCTGACGGGGGCCGCCGAGTTCACGCCCCTGGATCTCCGCGGCGTCACTCGCATCGGGCTCTCCCAGCCTGCCCCGAGCGAGCGAAGCGAGTCGAGCGGGACGACATGAAGGTGCGCCTGGCGATCGGCACTGTGGCCCTTGCGCTGCTGACCATCGCCTACCGCTATCTCTCGTTCACCGACTTCTCGAACGATCATTTCGTGCATCTCTCGGTCGCGCAGCAGATCACCATGGGCGACCTGCCGGTTCGTGATTTCGTCGAACGCGGTCTGCCGCTCATGCCGCTGATCTCCGCGGCAGGTCAGGTGCTGCTCGGCGAAGGCCTTGGCGCAGAGCTGTGGGTCATCGCGATCGCCTACGGCATCGCCGCGTCGCTTACCTATGTCGTCTCGCTGCAGGTGTCCGGCTCGGCGACGGTTGCCGCACTCGGTGCGCTGCTGCCGGTGGCTGTGTATCCGGTCAGCTACAGCTATCCGAAGCTGTTCGCCCCGGCACTTGGCTTTGCGGCCGCCTGCTGGTATTGCGCAAGGCCGGATTCGGTGCGCGCCGTGCTGATGGCAGTGGTAGTCGCCGTGGCGTTCCTGCTGCGCCACGACCTCGGCGTGTTTCTCGGCATCAGCACGATCATGATGATGATTGCGTATCACGGTGTGTCCCGTTCGACGCTCGTCTCTGTGGCGCGGGTCGTCGCGATGGCCGTGCTGATCGTCGCGCCATATCTCGTCTGGGTTCAGCTCTTCGAAGGCCTCGGCACCTACGTGCGAGAAGGCATGGTCTTCTCGCAGCGCGAAGCGCAGCGGGCGAACTGGTGGACTCCGCCGCCGTTTGCGGTCGATTCGAGCCGGCCGCTGGTCGAGCCGCTCGCGCATGGACCGGTGATCAACGTGCGCTGGCAGCCGAACGCGTCTGAGGCCAGCATCGCCGACGCTGAGACCCGTCATCGACTCGTGCGCCAGTCACTGAACTCGCCACAGAGTTGGACCTACGAAATGCGCCGATGGTCCTCGTCTGACATCGAGCGGTTGGTGAAGGATCCGCTCGCCGCGGACACGCAGGGCATCGACCGGTCGGCGTTCACGTTGCAAGTCTCTGCTCCGACCGGCGTCACAGGCTGGCTGGTCAACGTCTATGGTCCGGGCGAGGGCATGCACGTTCGCGCCAATGCGACCGCGGCGCTGTTCTATCTCGTGTGGCTGGTGCCCATCGCCGCGGCCGTGGTCCTGGCGAGAACCTGGTCCACTTCAACGCCCACGACCAGAGCCCTGGTTGTTATGTCGCTGGTGATGCAGTGCGCGATGAACCTAACCATGCTGCGCGACCCGATCGAGACGCGGATTCGCGACGTGCTGGTCCCAGTCTCGCTGCTGATCGCCTGGCTTGCCGGCCTTGCATGGCAAGCCACGCTGGCCGGCCTCGGCCGGCGAGCGACGGCATCGCGTCGACCGACGGTGGTGCGCAGGATCGCCGCAGCCTGTGTGCTCGTGATGATCCTGGCAGGAACCGCTGCCGTTGGCGATGCCTCGACGCAGATTGAACGCACGCACATCGCACACGGCATCGATGGCATCAACGCGCGCCTGCGGACCATTCGGCGTGTGCTGGCGCCGCCCGATCAGCGCACGGGACAACTGCCGCCCGCCTACCGCACGCTCGTGACCTCGCTCGTGCGATGCACGTCGCCTGGCTCGCGATTGCTCACGCTGGCCTTCGCGCCAGAGATCTTCTTCTACACCCACCGCGGCTTCGCTGGTGGGCACGTCTCGTTTTCGCCCGGTTACTACACCAGCGACCGCGACGCGACGATGCTGCTGCAGCGCGTGTCGTCTGAAGATGTGCCGTTCGTCATCCTCGACAGCCAGACCGAAGGTGAGATGCTCGGCGATTATCCGCGCATCGGATCGTATGTGCACGCGAACTATCATGAGGCATGGCGTGTCCCACTCACCAGTGAGAAGGCGTTTGTCGTACTGGCGCGCAACGGCAGCGCTGAATGCGCTCGGCTAGAATGAATGACCGTCTGCAAAGCCCATGCTGATTCAGGAGGACAGGTGCCGCAACTGCAGGATTCGCAGGTAAAGAAATTCTGGGAGACACGCGCCCAGGATCAGTCGTTGACTGACGCAGAGGCGACGCATTCGGACGTCTGGCAGCGCTGGCTCGAGATTGAGACGATCAAGCCGTTTCTTCGCGCGATCGATTCCCTGGTGGACGTCGGCTGCGGTTCCGGCTACGCGACGCGACTGCTCGCGCCGCTCGTCCGCGAGACACTTGGCGTCGATTTCAGCGGATCGATGATCGAGCGGGCGCGGACCGCGGCGTCAGGCACGTCCAACCTGCGGTTCGAGGTGGGCAATGTGCTCGAGCTCGATTCACAGGCGCTCGGCACGTTCGACGTCGCGCTGTCGGTGCGCTGCCTGATCAATCTCGAGAGCTGGGATCGGCAGCAGCGGGCGATCCAGAACATCGCCAGGCTGCTGAAGCCCGGCGGCCGGTTCATTTTCGTCGAAGGCCTGGCCGACGGCCGGCGCAACCTGAACGCGATGCGCACGCAGATGGGCCTCTCGGAAATGCCGGCGGTGTGGCACAACGTGGACTTCGAAGAATCGCAGTTGATGCCCTACCTCGATCGCTTCTTCACCCTCGATGCGCGTCGCCATTTCGGCACCTATGACTTCGTCTCGCGCATCGTCCACCCGATGGCGGTGGCGCCAGGGCAGCCGGTGTACGATTCGCCGATCAACCGGACAGCGGCGCAACTCGCGGTACACCTTCAGGAATTTGCCGCGCTGAGCCGCGTGCTGTTCTTGGCGCTGACGCGACGACCATAGAGACGCGCGCGCATGGGGGCGCTGACGCGATTGCAGCAAGGTGGAGTGATGGGACGAACTCGATCGAGCATTGTGGTGACTGGCGGCGCGGGATTCATCGGCTCCGAGCTGGTCCGACAGCTCGCCGCTCGCGGCGAACGCGTCGTCATCGTCGACAACCTGATCAACGGCAAACGCGAAAACGTCGCCGATGTGTTGTCGCCTCACGTCACGTTGCAGGTCACGGACGTGCGCGATCTGGACGCGCTCACCCCGTACCTGCGTGAGGCGCGAGCCGTCTATCATCTCGCGTGTCTCGGGGTCCGGCATTCCGTGCACTCGCCTCACGAGAATCATGAGGTGAACGCCACTGCCACACTGCAGTTGCTGTCGGCCTGTCGGCGTCTCGAGGTGCCACGTTTCGTCTACGTGTCGAGTTCCGAGGTGTACGGTGGTGTCCGATGGGCGCCAACGATCCGCTGGGAGCAAATGACCGAGGATCATCCGGCCTTCCCGTGTACCGTCTACGGTGGCTCGAAACTGGCCGGCGAATGCTACGCACGTGCCTATTACCGGACCTACGGTTATCCCACAGTAGTCGTCCGCCCGTTCAATACCTACGGGCCACGTTCGCATCACGAAGGCGACAGCGGTGAAGTCATTCCCAAGTTCCTGCTGCGTTGCCTGGCCGGCCGACCGATGGTCGTCTTCGGCGACGGCACGCAGTCGCGCGATTTCACCTATGTGAGCGACACTGCCAACGGGATCCTCCTTGCAGGAGAGCACCCGATGGCCGTCGGCGAGACGATTAACGTCGGCAGCGGAAGCGAAGTGACCATCAACGATCTCGCCAGACGAGTCGCGATAGAGGCAGGCTGTCCCGACGCCACGATCGAGCACGATCGGCCCAGGCCGGGCGATGTTCAACGGCTCGTCGCGGACGTTGCGCGCGCGCGTGCCCTGCTCGACTATCAGCCGCAGGTCTCGCTATCCGAGGGGGTTCAGCGCCTGCTTCGATGGTACCGCGATCAGCACAAGACGCCGGAGGAGCTGCTGGAACAGGAGATCCTTCATAACTGGGTGCCGGTGTCAGATCCGGTGTGAACAACACGACCGCCCTCATCCCCGTCGCACGACCCTGGCTCGACGAGCGTGATGCCGAGGCCGCTCGCCGTGCCATCTTGTCGGGATGGGTCACACAGGGTCCCGAAGTCGCGGCCTTCGAGCGAGAGTTCGCTGCGGCAGTGGGTGCGCCGCTCGCCTGCGCCGTCTCGAGCTGCACGACCGCGCTGCATCTCGCGCTCCTCGCTCTTGGTATTGGCCCGGGCGACGAGGTCATCACTGTCAGCCATTCGTTCATTGCGACAGCCAACGCCGTGCGCTACTGCAACGCGACGCCGGTGTTCGTGGACGTCACCGCCGACACGTTCAACATCGATCCGTCGCTTATCGAGCCGGCGATTTCGGATCGGACGAAGGCGATACTGATCGTTCATCAGCTCGGCATGCCCTGCGAGCTGCCGCCGATCCTCGCGCTCGCCAAACGACGCGGTATCCCGGTGATCGAAGACGCCGCATGCGCGATTGGCAGCGAGCTGCTATGGGACCGCCGCTGGGAGCGCATCGGCAGGCCGCACGCCGACATCGCCTGTTTCTCGTTTCACCCGCGCAAGCTGCTCTCCACGGGCGACGGCGGGATGTTGACGACGAGAGACGAGAAGCTGGATGCGACGTTCCGGCTGCTGCGTCAGCACGGGATGACGGTGCCCGACACGGTTCGCCACGCCTCGTCGCGCGTGGTGTTCGAGGAGTACTCCGTTCCCGCCTACAACTACCGGATGACCGATATCCAGGCGGCGATCGGTCGCGAACAGTTGAAGCGCTTGCCGGCGATCGTCGACCGGCGTCGCACGCTGGCCGCCGCGTATGCCGAGTCCCTCCGCGGCATTCCGGGTGTGATTCCGGCCACTGAGCCAGCGTGGGCGCGCACTAACTGGCAGAGCTACACGGTACGTCTGCAACCGCCGCTCGATCAGCGGCGCGTGATGCAGCAACTCCTGGATGAGGGCATCTCGACGCGGCGCGGCGTGATGAACGCGCATCGTGAGCCGGCCTATCCGGCGGGATCGTGGCGCGCGGCGGGCTCGCTCACACGTGGTGAGCACGCGCAAGACACGGTCATCGTGCTGCCGCTGTATCACCAGATGACGGACGAAGATCAGCAGCGGGTCGTCGCGGCGCTCAGGCGTGCCGTGTCGCCTGCCCTGAGCGCAGCTTTAAGGTGATGGTTTCAATCCTCACGCCGGCGTTCAACGAAACGGTCAACCTCGAGAATCTGCACACGCGTCTGACGCAGACCATGGCGCAGCTCGGGGACGAGTGGGAGTGGCTGATCGTTGACGACCACTCGCGGGACGATACGTTCGCCGTCGTCCAGCGTCTGGCATTGATGGATTCCCACGTGCGCGGAATCCGGCTCGCCCGCAACCGTGGGTCGCACGTGGCGATCACCTGCGGCCTGCATCACGTGCGGGGCGACGCTGCCGTGATGATGGCGTCGGACCTGCAGGATCCGCCGGAAACGCTCGGCGCGCTGTTGCAGAAATGGCGCAGCGGCGCGCAGGTCGTCTGGGCGACGCGGCGCGAGCAGCCCGGCGAGAAGACGCATGCCGGGTTCGCCTCGGTGTACTACTGGATCATGCGGAATATCGTCGGGATGAAGGAGATTCCGGTGCGCGGCGCCGACTTCTTCCTCATCGACCGCGTGGTCATCGACGCGTTCCGCCGCTGCGACGAGCAGCACGTCAGCGTGTTTGCGTTGATCACCTGGCTGGGATTCCGGCAGGAGTACATCGAGTACGACAAGCAGCCGCGCGCGGCAGGACGATCCGGCTGGACGATCGCTCGCAAGATCAAGCTGGTCGTGGATTCGATTACCGCGTTCTCCGATGCCCCGATCCAGGCGTGCTGGCTGCTTGGTGCGGCGCTGATGGTGATCGGCTTCCTCTCGATTGTCGTTGGCCTGACTGGGTTCGAAAGTCTACAGGCCGCACTCGTGGTGCTGCTCGGGGCGATTGCCGGGGGCACCGGACTGGTGTTGTGCGCGCTGGCGATGCTCGGCGAGTACGTCTGGCGTGCGCTCGATCAATCGCGGCGCCGGCCCCTGTATCTGATCGAGAGTACCGCCGGTCCAACCGGCGCGGTCGATGGTCGATCGTCCGCGCGTCTCTGAGCGGCTGCGACGGCGGGTGATCGTCTCCGTCGTCGCGATCCTGCTGTTTGGGTGGGTCTTTCTTTACCGGTTCAACACGCTCGGCGGCGCATTCGGCGGGTTCGACAACGACCATTTCCTGCACTTCGTCTATGCCAAGCAGGTGCAGGCTGGCGAGCAGCCGCTACGCGATTTCCTCGACGCCGGCTTGCAGGGAGCGCGCCCGTCGCTGACCTACGAACTGTCAGCCGCCGCGCAAACTTATCTTGGCAATGATCTGCGATCCGAGGCATGGCTGACCGTCGGCGGCGTCGCGCTGGGCGCGACCGTGGCGTTCATTGGCGGCAGCATGATCGCGCCGTGGCCGTGGGCGCTGGCGACGGCGCTGTTGTCGGCGCTCATCTCGCCCAAGTTGTACGGCTATCCCAAGGTGTTGGTGACCGCGGTGGCGTCGTTGCTCATCGTCAGTGCGTCCCGGCTGCCGTCGTGGCCACGGGTGGCGGTGATGAGTCTGTGGACCGCTATCGCCTTTCTCTTCCGGCACGATTACGCGATCTACTGCGTGGCGGGCTTCGTGGTCGTCACCGTGTGTGCCGTGACGGTGTCGTGGCGTGATCGCCTCGCACAGGCCACCGTGTATTTTGTGTTGACTGGAGTGCTGTTGGCCCCGTCGCTGTGGTGGGTGCAGCACTATCGAGGGCTGACCGAGTACGTGCGCAACGGTCTCGAGATCAGCCGCAACGAGGCCGCGCGGACGCGGATTGGCTGGCCACGATTGGCGCTCGAGCGCGGTCTGTCGTCTGTCGTCGAAGATGAGGACAACGCTGAAGCGTGGATCTACTACGTCTTTATCGCCGTGCCGCTGCTGGTGATCGGCGTGACGGCGAAGAACGCGATGCGCGGCGGCCCGGATCAGCATCCCCCGGTCGCCGCGGTCCTGGCGTTGAGCGTGATGACGGCGGTCCTGTCGCACTACTTCCTGCGCGGCAATCTCGCAGCACGCTTCGGGGACATGGGCCCGCCGATGGCCGTCCTCGGTGCATATCTGCTCTTCATATCGACGAGACGGCTCGATTGGCAGCACGTGCTGGCTGGCGCGATCGCGATAGCTGTCTTCGCGATCACTGTGCTGTGCACGTGGCATCTGGGCAGTGTCCGCGGCGAGCTGCGGACGGCACGCCTGCTCGAGCCAGCAGATGTGTTCGCGCGCACGCGGCAGGCGTCTGAGGATCTCCGCGCGATGCCGGCTGCACTGCGCGAGGCTGAGGGGGCGGGTCGCATGCAGGCCTCAGCGTATCTTCATCAATGCACGAAGCCCACCGATCGTGTGCTCGTTCTCGGCTCCGCTACCGATGTCATCGCGTTCGCTGAACGATTGTTCGGTGGCAAGCGTGCCAGCTTCGTCCCTGGCTTCTACAGCGACGACCGCTACTCGAACGAGACGGTGGCGTCACTGCAATCCACCGCTGTCCCTATCGTGCTCGGCGGCCATCTGCTGGACGATGGGCAAATGCCGGTGATCGAGAATTACCTGCGCTCCTACTACCAGGAGGCGGGGAAGGTGAGGTTCTACGAAAGTGAGCTGCGCGTGCTCGTGCGCCGCGGCCTGATCGGCCAGCCCCGCGGGCCTGGTGGGCTGCCATGTTTCGGATGACCTGGTGACTCGCCGCGAGGTCGTCGTCACTGTTGTCGCGGTCCTGTTGTTCGCGTGGGTTTTTCTTTATCGCTTCAACACGCTCGGCGGCGCACTCGGCGGATTCGACAACGATCACTTCCTTTACATGATCGTCGCCAAGCAGGTCCAGGCGGGAGAGCAGCCGCTTCGCGACTTCGTCGACGGCGTGCATGGCGCCCGCCCGTCACTGACCTATGAGTTTTCCGCCGCGGCGCAGCGGTTCTTCGGCAACAACCTTCGTTCAGAGGCATGGCTCACCGTCAGCGGCGTTGCACTCGGCGCGACGATCGCGTTTCTCGCCGGAAGCCTGATTGCGCCCTGGCCATGGGCGTTATCCACGGCGCTGGTCTCGACGCTGTTGTCGCCCAAGTTGTACGGGTATCCGAAAGTCGTCGTCACGGCCGTCGCGGCGTTGCTGATCATCAGCTACGCACGGCGCCCGACGTGGGCGCTCGTTGCGGCGATGAGCGTGTGGACGGCAACCGCCTTTCTCTTCCGGCACGATTACAGCGTCTATTGCGCGGTCGGCTTCGCGTCCGTCATCGTCCTCGCTGCCGGGACTTCATGGCGAACCCGCATCACGCGCGGCATCGCCTACGGGGTTATCACGGCACTCTTGCTGGCGCCATCGTTGTGGTGGATCCAGCGCTACCGGGGAATCAGTGAGTACGTGCGCAACACCCTGGAGATGAGCCGCAACGAATACGAACGGACGCAGATTGGCTGGCCAGCGATCACGTTCGATGGTCCGTCGCCGTTCGCGGTGTTCGGCACCGACAAGAATGCTGAGGCGTGGATCTACTACGTCTTTGCGAGTGTGCCCATGGCCGCGCTCGGTCTTGCAGTATGGAAGCTGCGCACGCGGTCGAGCGCGGACCCTGATGGGTCCGCGCTCATCGCATTGAGCCTGATGACCGCGGCGCTGTGGTACTCCTTTCTTCGCGGCAACCTGTCGGCGCGCTTCGGAGACATGGCGCCGCCGGTGGCCGTGCTGGGTGCGTGGCTCCTCTCCAGGAGCATTAGTGGCCCGCCGTCACTGCGGACCGTGGCCACAGGCGCATCTGCATTGGCGGCGTTTGCGCTGACCGTGCTGTGCACATCTCGAACAGGCAGCGTCGTCAGCGAACTATGGACGTCGCGACTGCTCGAGCCTCGTCACACGTTCGCACGCCTGTCGCAGATCTCCAGCGAGCTGGCCGCAATGCCGCGTTCCCTCCGAGAGGAGCAGGCTGCCGATCGGATGCAGGCGGCCGATTACCTGCATCGCTGTACGCGCCCTACCGATCGTGTCCTCGTGGTGGGCTATTACACTGATGTGCCGGCCTTCGCCGAGCGACTGTTTGCGGGTGGACGGCCGGCGTTCGTCGTCGATTTCTACGCGGACCAACGCTATATGCGCGAGACGATCGTCAGGCTCGAGTCGCAATCCGTACCCATCGTGCTCGGCGGTGCAGAAGTGGATTACCAGGAGTTCCATCTCCTTGGCGATTACCTTCATGCCCGATACGACCAGGTAGGCGAGGTCTCGTCGAGTGAGGGACCGTTGCGAGTCTTCGTACGTCGCGGGCGAATGGGAACACCGTCAGGCCCGAACGGGCTCCCTTGCTTTGGATGAATTCTAATCGGCAGACGAGCCTGGGATGGTTGCAGGTGCTTCCGCTTGTTGTGATCGGCGTGCTGGCATTCATGCTCTGGCGACCCGCTCCGGATCCGCCGCCCTCCGACGAGCAGGAAACAAAGATCGCGGATCTCGCCGCGCGGCTGGGCTCGTCTTCATCCAGTGCGAGTGACATCGACGATCGGCTCCGTTCGTTCGGACCGTTCCCGCCCGACGCGAAGGCCACCCGAGCGCTCGCCGACGCGCTGATCGCGTGCGTAACCGCCAGGCTCGATGAGACGCGTCGTCAGCAACTGGCCAGGCAGCTCTTCAGTATCACGGTCATCGGCGACCGCCGCGCCGAAACGGTGCCTGCGGCGCTGCTTGGCATACAGCACTCGGCCGCGGCTTCCGGGTGCACTCCGGCCGCACTCGACGAGATCATGCGCACCGCGCGCGCCGTGGCCAGCACGGATCCGGCTCCTCGCCGCAACTGGTGGTAAGAAGCCGTGTTTCTCCCGATGGCGTGGTCAGGTAATATGAACCCTTCGCCGACGAGTTCATAACACACGATGATCGACTGCATTGCGGGTTATCACCTGAACCCCTGGACGTGCGGAATCGCCAAATTCAACGCGATTCTCGCCAAATATCTCGGGGTTCCGGTGGTCGGACTCCGCGCCGTCGAGCTTGGCAATCACTGCCGTCCGTTGCTGTCGCTCAAACTGTCGGAGTTCGACTCCGCCGATGCGGCCGACCTCGACCTGTGGGCGAGCTCGAGAGCGGGTCAGTTCGAGTTGTTCCTCCACGCGTTCGACGGCACCGAAATCGAGCAGCGGCTCGTCGCCGCGGCCGCGAAGGTCTATTGCGGCAACAGCGAGCTCTTCACCGACATCCAGACGATGCGCGCGGACATCCAGGAACTGTTCTGTCCCGGCACGATTCTGAATCCGCAGCGATTCCAACGGACCGAGCTGTCGGTGTTCACCTTCGGTATGGCGCACAAGATCCGCGTGCCGCTATATCGCCGGCTGCACGATCTGCTCGAGGTGACCGGGCAGAGCTACTCGGTGTATGTGTCAACGGCGCTCCATGAGAACACCAGCTTCGACGGCTCCTTCGTGGTGCGGTTCGAGGAACTCCAGTCGATCTTCAACGGACAGGTCTACTTCATGGGCTACCTGTCCGATACGGCCGTATTCAATCACTTGTTGGACTGTACGTTCCTGGCGGCGTTTTTCGAGAAGGGGCTGCGAGCGAACAACACGACGGTAAATGCGGCGATGGAAGTCGGCTGTGCGGTGATCACCAACCTGGACGAGCACTCCCCGGTCGGGCTCACGCACATGCACAACGTGATCGACATCAACCTGTGTGAGCGCCTGCCCGATGCCGAGCAGACGCAACGCATCGGCCGCGCAGCGCGTGAGATCGCGCACGGCCAATACGGATGGGACCGGCTCGTCGCCCAGCTTCGGCCCGTCGTTCGCACCTAACGGAGACCTCATGGCAGGCACATTGACGATTGGCGCGCGCGAGATTGGCGACCACGCCCCGTGTTACGTGATCGCCGAAATCGGACATAACCACCAGGGCAGCCTCGAGAAGGCTCGTGAGCTGTTTCGCGAAGCCAAGCTGGCGGGCGCGCACGCCGTGAAGCTCCAGAAGCGCCACAACCGCGGGCTCTACACGCGCGCCGCGTACGAGAAGCCGTACGACAACGAGAACAGCTTCGGGGCGACCTACGGTGAGCACCGCGAGTTCCTCGAATTCGGCAAGGAGGAATACGTCGCGCTACAGGCCTATGCGAAAGAGCTGGGCGTGGACTTCTTCGCCACCGCCTTCGATCTCGCCAGCGCCGATTTCCTCGAGTCGCTGAATGTGCCGGCCTACAAGATCGCCTCGGGCGATCTCAAGAGTCTCCCGCTTCTCAAGCACGTCGCGGCGTTCGGGAAGCCGATGATCATCTCGACCGGCGGCGCGCTGCTCGAGGACGTCAAGCGCGCCTACGACGCCATCCTGCCGATTAACCGCACGCTCGCCATTCTTCAGTGCACCGCGGGATATCCGGCGGCGTTCGAAGAACTCGACCTGCGAGTGATCAGCACCTATCGCGATCATTTCCCGCAAGCGGTCGTGGGTTTCTCGAGCCACGACAACGGCATCGCCATGCCCCTCGCCGCCTACATGCTCGGTGCGCGCATCGTCGAAAAACATTTCACGTTGAATCGCGCGATGAAAGGCACCGACCATGCGTTCTCGCTCGAGCCGGTCGGCCTGCGCAAGATGGTCCGCGACCTCGATCGCACGTTCAAGGCGATGGGCGACGGCAAGAAAAAGCTCTACGACAGCGAGCACGCGCCAATCATCAAGATGGGCAAGAGCCTCGTCGTCGCGCGAAACCTGCCGTCGGGCCATGTGATCGGCGCGAAGGACGTGGTCATGAAATCGCCGGGAGGTGGCATCCCGCCATACGATCTCGACAAGGTCATTGGCCGGACCACACTCAAGCCGCTGCACGAGGATGACTTCCTCACGTTCGACGTGCTGAGCAAGGCGGACGACGCCGAGTTCGCGCGTTCGTGACGCCTCGGTGAACGGACGCTTTTCTCTCGACAGCCGCATCGCCGTCGTGACCGGTGCCAGCGGCAGGCTGGGTGCCGTGTGGACGGAGGCGCTCATTGAAGCTGGCGCCCGCGTCGCCGCACTCGATATCGACACGGCGGTGCCGACGGCCAGGTTCGAGGAGCTGACCAGGCGCGCCGGCCCGGCGATCCGCTGCTTCGACTGCGACATCACGCAACGCGAATCGATCGACGCGGCCGCGAGCCTCGTCGCCGAGCGCATGGGCGAGCCGTCGGTGCTCGTGAACAACGCCGGAATCGATCAGCCGCCGGATAGCCCGGGCGGCCGTCATCATTTGCACCAGCTGCCTATCGACGATTTCCGCCGCATGGTCGAAGTGAACCTGCTCGGCACATTTCAGGTGACGCAGGTGTTCGGCGAGCGGATGGCCGCCAGCGGCGGCGGCTCGATCATCAACATCGGATCGCTCTACGCCTCGGTGTCGCCGGACGCAAACTTCTATGCACATCTCGCTGGCAACGCGCCGTTCGTCAAGTCACCGGCGTATGGTGCATCGAAGGCAGCGGTCGTCAACTTGACCAAGTTCTTCGCGACGCACTGGGCGGGCAGCGGCATTCGGGTCAACACGCTGTCGCCTGGCGGCGTGCTGGCCGGTCAGGACGAGCAGTTCAAGTCCAAGTACGGTGCGCGCGTGCCGCTTGCGAGAATGGCTGAACCCGAGGATCTCAAGGGCCCGCTGATCTTTCTTGCCTCGTCTGCCTCGTCATATGTCACCGGCCACGAACTGCGCGTGGACGGAGGGTTCACCGCGTGGTGAACCCCGGAGGCTTTACGGCGTGGTGAAGCACCTGACCCTGGCGCTCGTGGCCATGGTCATCTACGGTGCCCTTCACATTCCGCTCGGGCGCATCCCCGTTGCCAACGGCGCGGGTTGGGACGGCATCGATTACGTGGCGATGCTGGACAAAGGCTGGAAGGCCGGCGGCCCGAATACGCAGCTGCGGCCGCTGGTTGTCTGGTTGACGCAGCCCGCCTACCTCGTCACCGGCTCGCCCGCGCAGGCCTTCGACGTCACCAATTACGCCTTCACCGGCCTGCTGGCGTTTCTCTTTTCGCGGCTGATGGAGTGGTACGGTGCGACCTCGCTGGCGCGATGGATCGCGATTGTCTGCATCAGCGTGTCAAACGCGTATCGATTGCCCGCCTATTACCCGGTCCTGATCGATCTCGGCGGACACGCGATGATGGCGCTGGCGGTGTGGCACGTCATCGCCGGGCCACGCTGGGCCGCCGGGACGGCATCGATCGCTGCGGTGCTGTCACGTGAGTACGCGCCGGTCGTGCTGATCTTCGGTGCGTGGCGCGACCGCCGCCTCCACGTACCGCTCCAGACCATCCTCGCCACTTACCTGCCGGCCGCGCTGATCTACGTCCTGGTCCGACTCGTCGTTGATACTCGCTCCACTGCGGAAGGCAACACCCTTCAGACCTTCATCCGCAATATGGGCCTGTGGATCGGGCCGTTGTTCCCGGCTTTCTTCGTCTACTTCCTGCTGACCATCGCCGGCGGCGTGTCGCTGGTGCTCGCCGCGCAACCGCGGCGCTGGTGGCGCGTGATTCGGGAAGAGCCGGAGTGGCTCGGGTTTGCCCTGCCCATCATCGTTGTCACGGCGCTAGTGGGCATTGACATCTGGCGCTATCTCACCGCGTTGACGCCGCTCATCGTCGTGCTGTTCGCGCGATGTTCGCAGGAGTGGCGCCCGCGCCAGGCCACGGTGATGATGTCTGCCGTGATCGTGTTGACGCTCGTGACGCAAATGCCATTTCAGCGAATGGACCTCACACGATATTTTACGGAGTGGTTTCCCTATTACGCCTGGACCAATACGGCCCCAGGTGACGTGACGCGCTCCATGCTGTGGCCGGGCTGGACCTGGAGGTTTGTGGCCGTGAGCCTGGCCTTGTGCGCACTGATCGTGTACGCCAACGGACGCGGACGTACTACAGTGGTGGCTACGTGAACATCGACCTTTCGATCCCGGCACTCGTTCCAAATCAGATGGGCGGACGCGATCGTGGCGCCGCCGACAACCGTACGTTTTCCAAGATGGATCCGGCGACCGGCCGCGAGTGCTGTCACGTGGCTCGTTCGAGCGCGGCCGATGTGAACTCCGCCGTAGACTGTGCCAGGAAGGCGCAGCCCGCCTGGGCCGCGACCACCGTCGTCAAACGTGGCGAGATTCTGCGCCGTATTGCGATCCTGATGCAGGAGCATCGCAGCGACGTCGCTGATCTCGTGGCGCGCGAGACCGGGAAGTCACGCAAGGACGCACTCGGCGAGACGGACGCTGCCATTGAGATGGGATTCTTCGTCGCCGGCGAAGGCCGTCGGTTCTACGGTCAGACGACGACCAGCGCCGTGCCGAACAAGAGCGCGATGATCGTGCGGCAGCCGCTGGGTGTTGCCGGCCTCATCATCGCGGCCAACACGCCGATTGCCAACGTCGCGTGGAAAGCGTTTCCCGCGCTGCTGTGCGGCAACTCCGCGATTCTCAAAGCCGCCGAGGACACGCCGCTGTCGGCGTGGGCGTTTGGCGTACTGGCGCGAGAAGCGGGAATTCCAGAAGGCGTGTACACGACGCTGCACGGCTTCGGCGAGGAAGCCGGCGCGCCGCTCGTCGAGCATCCCGATGTGGCGATCGTCAGCTTCACTGGTTCCTGCGAAGTCGGTCGCTGGATCGCCGAGACCGCCGGCCGGCGTCTTGCGAAGACGTGCCTGGAGCTTGGCGGCAAGAACCCATTGATCGTCTGCGACGATGCGGATTTGCAGAATGCGGTGACGTGGACGTTGGGTTCGGCCTTCAGCAATGCGGGGCAGCGGTGCGCGGCCGGCAGCCGCATCATCGTATTCGAGCAGGTGTACGATCGCTTCAAGACGATGCTCGTCGAGGCGACACGCAAGCTGAAAGTCGGAACCTCCGACACCGACGACTATGGCCCGGTCATCAACGAAGATCAAATGAAGAACATGCTCGCGGCAGTGGCGCGCGCCAGGGCGGCGGGTGCGACGGTGGTCACCGGCGGCGACCGGTTGACGGGAGCCTCGTACGGGGACGGATATTTCGTCGCGCCGACGCTGATCGAGAACGTCGGGCCCAACGACGAGATCACCCGCAGCGAGCTGTTCGGGCCGATCACGTGTCTCTATCGCGTGTCGAGCTTTGAGGACGCGATCACGCTGGCCAACGATTCACCGTTCGGACTCACCGCGTCGATTCATACGCAGAACATCGATCGAGCGATGACGTTCCTGAACCGGATTCAGTCGGGCGTGGCGGTCGTGAACGGCGGCACGTATGGCAGCGAGCCACATCTGCCGTTCGGCGGTCTGCGTCAGTCGGGCAACGGCTGGCGTGAGGCGGGCACGCAGGCGATCGACGTGTACTCAGATTTCAAGACGATCTACATCAACCACAATCCGACCAACGTCTGATGCCATCCACAGTCGCTTTCATTCCAGCGCGCGTCGGGTCGAAGCGGGTTCCGGGCAAGAACGTTCGCGTACTCGGCGGTCATCCGATGATTGCCTACACGATTGGCCCGGCGCTCGACAGCAAGATCTTCGATGCCGTGATCGTCTCGACCGACTCGGAAGAGATTGCCGCGATCGCGCGCCACTACGGCGCCGAAGTACCATTCCTTCGTCCGGCCGCGCTCGCGAGCGACACCTCGCCCGACATCGAGTGGCTCGAGTACACAATTGGTGAGTTGAGCGCGAAGGGTCGCGACTGGGACTGCTTCAGCCTGCTGCGTCCGACCAGCCCGTTTCGCACCGCGGACACGATTCGCCGCGCCTGGACGACCTTCACATCGCAGGAGCGCGTGGACTCACTGCGAGCCGTCGAGCTGTGCACGCAGCATCCGGGGAAGATGTGGATTGTGCGCGGGCAGCGGATGTCTCCGTTGTTACCATTTGGCAACGGAGAACAGCCGTGGCACAGCACGCCGTACCAGGCGCTGCCTCGGGTGTATGCGCAGAACGCGTCGCTGGAAATTGCCTGGACGCGCGTCGTTCGCGAGCGGCGGACGATTGCCGGCGATGTGCTGGTGCCGTTTCTTACCGAAGGTTACGAGGGCTTCGATATCAACGACGCCTTCGACTGGATGGTAGCTGAGCGGCTGTTAGCCGATGGGAAGGTAACGTTGCCAACCGTGAACAAAGAGCCTTATGGGACTATGAAGGTCTGAAATGGGTGATATTCAGACAGACCAGGGCGAAGCGCTCGAGCTGCAGTTCGTCCCCGTAGACGAGTTCAACCGCCTGCTCGACGCGAATGTCCCGGACGTCGCCCGCGCCCGCGCCTTCGCGGCGCTGGCGCGCATCAATACGCTGTACATGATCGCCGGCGCGTGGTCCGGCCACATCGGGACGAGCTTCAGCTCGCTCGAGATCATGAGCTGGGTGTTCCTGAACGAGATGCGCGATCTCAAGAAGGGTCCTCAGCAGGCTGACATCTTCTTCTCCTCGAAGGGGCATGACGTACCCGCGCTCTACAACGTGCTGATTGGTCTTGGCCTGCTGGACGAGGACAAACTCCACCAGCTTCGACGTCTGCACGGATTGCCAGGCCATCCGCACATCGAAACGCCGTACATCCAGGCCAACACCGGCTCACTGGGCATGGGCGTCTCGAAGGCGAAGGGCATGGTGTTGGCCAACCGCCTTGCCGGCGTCGAGCGCCGCGTCTTCGTGCTCACCGGCGATGGCGAGCTGCAGGAAGGGCAGTTCTGGGAGTCGCTGTCATCGGCCGCGAATCGCGGCCTCGGCGAGATCGTCGCCATCGTCGATCACAACAAGATTCAGTCCGACACCTGGGTGCGGAACGTCAGCAGCCTTGGTGATATCGAGGCAAAGCTCCGCTCGTTCGGGTGGCACGTCGTCCGCTGCGATGGCCATGACGTCGCCGCGCTCGAGAAGACGTTCCGCGCACTGGACGATGTGGAGAACCTGCCCAAGGCGATCATCGCGGACACCGTGAAGGGGAAAGGCGTTTCCTTCATGGAAGGCCCGGCGATGGTGGAGGGCGAGCTGTACGGATATCACTCGGGCGCGCCGGGTGAACAACAGTACACCGATGGGCTGAGCGAGCTGCTGGCGTCCGCCAACAGTTTGTTCGCGGAGCTCGGCCTCGGAACGGTGCGTACTGAGACGCGTTTGCGCAATCCCCGCCGAGAGTCGCGGAAGACCGATAACCTGATTGCCGCATACGAGCAGGCGCTGCTCTGGCAAGGTGAGCGTCATCGCAACCTCGTTGTCCTTGATGGGGATCTCATCAAGGACTGCGGCCTCCTGCAGTTCTCGAAGCGCTATCCCGATCGCTTCGTGGAATGCGGCATTGCCGAGCAGGACATGGTGTCGATGGCGAGCGGCATGGCGCGCCGCGGCGTGCTGCCGATCGTGCATTCGTTCGCGTGTTTCCTCTCGGCGCGACCCAACGAACAGATTTACAACCAGTGCACGGAGGGCACGAAGGTTGTTTACGTTGGCTCGCTGGCAGGGTTGATCCCTGGCGGCCCCGGTCACTCGCATCAATCAGTGCGCGACATTTCGGCGCTGAGAGGCGTACCGAATCTATCGCTGCTCGAGCCGTGCATGGAAGCCGAAGTCGGTGCGCTCGTTGACTATGCGGTCAATACCGCGGTGGACAGCGTCTATCTCCGATTGGTGTCGGTGAAGTGGCCGATCCCGTTCGGCTATCCCTCGCATCACAAGGTCGAGATTGGCAAAGGCTGGGTCATCCGCGACGGTGACGATGCGATTTGCTTTGGCTACGGACCATGGCTCATGGCGAGCGCGTTCGAGGCGGTCGAAGAGATCGAGCGGAGCACCGGTGCGACGATTCGGCTGGTGAACCTGCCCTGGCTGAATCGCATCGATCTGCGATGGCTGCGCGAGGTCGTCGGTGGCCGCCGATCGATCGTCACGCTCGACAATCACTACCTGAAGGGCGGGCAAGGCGAGATGGTCGCCACCGCGATCGCCGAGCTTGGCCTCGAGCCAGCGGCCCGCGTCTGGCGCGTCGGCGTGATGGCGCTGCCACAGTGTGGCACCAACGACGAAGTGCTCGCGCATCACAAGCTCGACGTGGCGAGCCTCGTCTCGAGCTTCAAACGGGCGGTGCCGCAGATCGCATGACCGTGCTGTTCTGGGATATCGATGGCACGCTGCTGACCACAGGCAAGGCAGGCGTTCCGGCGTGGGAGCAGGCTGTCCGCGAGATCGTGCAACGCGACTTTCAACTGTCGTCGTTCCGAGTGGCCGGGTTGACCGACTACCAGATTGCGGTACGCACGTTCGAGATGCTCGACGTGCCGGTGGATGAGGCGACGATCCACAGGATGGTGGGCCGCTACGAAGCGCTGCTGCCGCAGGAGTTGTCGAAGAAACAGGGCCGCGTGCTTCCCAACGTGAGGGAGATTCTCGAGCACATGCGCAGCCGGTCCGACGTGCGCTCGTATCTGCTCACCGGCAACACACGCGGCGGCGCGCGGGCCAAGCTCACGCACTACAACCTGTTTCACTACTTTCTCGATGGCGCGTTTGCCGAGGACGCCGGTGCGCGCTCGACGATTGCCTCGCGCGCGTTGCAGCTCGCCCGAGAGGCAGGCCCCATCGCCGACAATGGCATCTTCGTTGTCGGCGATACGCCGCACGACATCGAGTGCGCCAATGCCATCGGGGCGAGAACCGTCGCGGTGGCGACTGGCGGCTACTCACTCGACGAGCTCCAATCGCATCGGCCATGGCGTGCCTTCGATGAGCTGCCCGCGGCGCAAGAATTTGCCCGTCTGATCGACGAGGCGCGGGAGGGATGAAGCACCGCATTCGCCGCTTGCCGCAGCTCTGGCGATCGACGCGGCTGGCGCGGCGCTGGTACCACGCCCGCGCCGGTGCGTATCCCGATTGGCAGAAGCTGATCGCCGCGGATTCGGCGCGCTGGCAATCGGCGCGCGCCGCCGCTGCCAACGGTCCGCGAGTGCTGTTCGCTACGGCGATCGGCTCCTATGCCCACGCGGTGACGCTCGAAAGCGCGCTTGCCGCAGCGCTGACGTTCCGCGGCGCCAATGTGCACGTCCTGCTCTGCGATGGCGCGATGACCGCATGCGCCGAATGCGAGGCGTCGCTCTATCCCAACATCGCGAGGTTCGTTGAGCACGGACCCGCCCGAGACCTCTGCCGCGACTGTCAATGGCCGGCCGAGCGCGTGTACCAGCAGCTGGGATTGACCATTCACCGATACGGCGACTGGCTGACCGCCGAGGATCGCGCGCAGGCCCGTCGCCTGGCCACGACGATCTCGTTCGCACAGATCGAAGCGTTCGCGCTCGATGGCCTCGCCATCGGTGAGCATGCGTATGCCGGTGCGCTGCGCTTCTTCGCGACCGGGTCACTGGACGATCAGCCGCAGGGCGAAGCGGTCCTGCGCCGTTATCTCGAATCGGCGCTGCTCACGGCGTTCGCCACACGACGGCTGATCCGATCGGTCGGCTTTACGTCGACGGTCTTCACGCACGGCATCTACGTGCCGTGGGGGCTGATCGGCGAAGTGGCCCGTCAGGAGCGCGTGAAGGTGTCGACGTGGAACGTCGCCTATCGCAAGCGCCGCTTCATCTTCAGCCACGACGATACCTACCACCACACACTGATGAGCGAGCCGTTGTCACAGTGGGAGAACAACGGCCTCTCGCCTGCGCAGGAACAGGATTTGATGCAATACCTCGCCAGTCGCCGCGAGGGCATGTTCGACTGGATCGTTTTCCATCGGCCGACCACGCTGAACGCCCAGGACATCGCCGCGAAGATCGGACTCGATCGCACCCGACCTGTGATCGGTCTGCTGACGAACGTCTCGTGGGACGCGCAGTTGCATTATCCGGCGAACGCCTTCGTCAACATGCTGGACTGGCTGGTGCAGACGTGCCGCTACTTCGCCACGCGTCCCGATCTGCAGTTGCTGGTGCGGGTGCACCCGGCGGAGATCAGCGGGTTCCCGCCGTCGCGTCAGCCGATCCTGGGCGAGCTGCGCAAACACATCCCGACGCTGGCGCGAAACATCCATGTCGTGCCGCCAGAGAGTGGATTGAGCACCTACGCGCTCATGTCTCTGTGCAACAGCGCGATCATCTACGGCACCAAGATGGGCGTCGAGTTGACCGCCGTCGGACTGCCCGTCATCGTGGCTGGCGAGGCGTGGATCCGCAACAAAGGACTGACCCATGACGCGACCACGCCTGAGGATTACTTCAAGATCCTCGAACGTCTGCCATTTCCCGAGCGCCTGGGCCCCGCGCAGCTGTCGAGGGCCCGCCGCTACGCCTATCATTTCTTCTTCAACCGGATGATTCCGCTCCCGTTCATCCAGCCCAAGGCCGGTTATCCCATCTACAGCCTCAAGCTCGAGGCGCTGAAACACCTCCTTCCCGGCGAATCCGAAGGACTGGATACAATCTGCGACGGCATCCTCGGCAGGGGGGCTTTCGTCCTTCGCGACAAGGCCGCCTGCACGGCGCAGCTTGTAAATTCGTGACGCACCGACGACGCAGGTCGTGATCGCAGTCCTGAGCTTCGTGATGGCCACCGCGACGGCGGTGGCGATGGGCGCGGTTGTACGCCGCATAGCGCCCGTGGTTGGCGCGGTTGTACCGCCGCGCCCCGATCGCTGGAGCAATGCGCCGACGCCAACGATGGGCGGCATCGCAATCGCGATCGGCACGATCGCCGGCTTCATTCTGGTCGGACTGGCGAGTCCGACAGCCGCATCGGCGAGCTCGGCGTGGGCCTGGGTGCTGCTCGCCGCGCTGGCGATGTTCGTCGTCGGCTTCTATGACGATCGCCTGCAGCTGTCGCCGATCGCGAAGCTCGTCGCGTCGCTCGTCATCGGCGCGTTCCTCGTGTTCGCGCTTTCCGGCGCCGATCCTGACAGTGCGCTGCCGCCCACCTACACGTTGATCGGCACGGTCTGGTTCGCGGGGCTGTGCCACGCCGTGAACCTGCTCGACAATATGGACGGCCTGGCGACCGGCGTGGCGGTCATCGCGACGGCGTTTCTCGCCGCGCTTCTCAGCCCGCTCCTTGGCCCGATGCTCGTTGCGCTCCTGGTGGCCCTGGCCGGCGCGCTGCTCGGATTCCTCTTCTGGAATCGGCCGCGGGCGCGGCTGTTCATGGGCGATTGCGGGAGCCTGTTCATCGGCGCGATGCTGGCGGGTTCCTCACTCGTGCCGATCTTCAACGCGCGCGTGGCGTTTGTCAGCCCGGCGGTGCTCGTGGTGCTGATTCTCGTGGTGCCACTTTTCGACACGGCCTTCGTGCTCGTGCTGCGACGGCTTGCCGGACGCAAGGCGAGCAAGGGCGGCACGGATCACGTCTCGCACCGGCTGGTGTCGCTGGGTTTCTCAGAGCGCAGTGCGGTCCGTATCCTCTATCTGTTCGGCCTGGTTGGCGGGCTGGCGGCCTGGGGCATTCAGAAATGGAGCGCGGTCGAGCCGATGATGCCGTTCGTGGCGTTGTTCGGCGTGATCGTCATCCTGATCGGGATCTACCTCGCCCGCGTGCCGGCCTACAACGCGCAGGACTTCATCGCGCTGCAGAAGTCGTCGTTCGCGCCGTTCCTCAAAGACCTGGCGTTCCGCTGGCACGCCGGACAGGTGATGCTCGACCTGGTGCTCATCACCGTCTGCTACTACGTCGCCTATCGGCTGCGTTTCGAGGGCGCAAGCCTCGATCCGTTCCTGCAGTACTTCCTGTCCACGCTGCCGATCGTGGTTGGGTGCAAGCTGGCGGCGCTGCTGGGGTCCGGTCTCTATCAGCGGTCGTGGGAGACATTTGGTCTGCGCGATCTGACCACGGTCGTGCGCGGCGTGGGTATTGGCTCACTGTTCACGGTGGCCGCCTCCTACTACCTCTATCGCGGCGAAGGCTCGTCGCGCGTCGTGTTCGTCCTCGACGCGCTGTTGCTCGGGGCAGCGATCATTGCGACGCGAGTGTCGTTCCAGGCCATGAACCTGGTGGCATTGTCTCGAAACAAGAAGAGCCGGCGAGTGCTGGTCTACGGTGCCGGCGGCTACGGCCGGCTGTTGGTGCGCGAGATGCGCGCCAACGCGGCATGGCGCATGAACCCGGTCGGTTTCATCGATGACGATCCGCTGAAGGCGCACCGCTGGATCGTCGGCGTGCCGGTGCACGGTACGCTCGATCAGCTCGAGCAAGTGATGCGCGTCTACAGGGTTGATGAAGTCCTCCTCAGCAGCCCGGCGATCAATGGCAATGTCGAAGTCAGGATTCGGGAAGTCTGCGCCTTGCTCGAACGGCCGGTGAGACGGTTGCGGATGGAGATTGCCTGATGCCGGTCATGCAGAATGCAAAAGGCAAAGAGCAAAGACCAATGCACCATTTGGATTGTGCGTTTTGAATTTTGCATCACATGCGCACGCTCCGAGTCGGGATTGATGGTCGCGCGTTCAGCTCGCCCGCGGCCGGCGTTCGTCGTTACGTGTCTGCACTTGTGCCGGCCTTGACGGCGGCCGATCCTGGGCTTGAACTGGTCGCACTCGGTGGTGTCCGCGATGCGGTGCCTGCTGATGTCGCCTACGTCAACGAGCCGTGGCATCCGCCGACCAATCTTGGATGGAGCGCGATGGGTTTGCCGCGCGCCGCCGCGCGCGCTCGGGTCGACGTGATTCACGCGCCCGCCTACACCGCGCCGTTGTGGTCGCGTGCGCCGGTGGTGCTGACCATTCACGACGTCAGCTACGAACGTCATCCTGAGTGGTATCCCTATGAGCGCGACGCGGTGCGACGCATCTTCTATCGCCGGAGCGCGCGGATAGCGGCTCGGGTGCTGACCGATTCCCAGTTTTCGGCCGGCGAGATCGCGGCCGCGTATCAGATCCCTCGCGAACGAATTGTGGTGGCGCCGCTGGGTGTCTCCGATCACTTCGCCCCCGGCGATCGTCCGCATGAGCCATTCCAGGCTCGGATCACTCCGCCCTTCTTGCTGCATGTCGGGGATCTACATGAACGACGAAACCTGCCGCTCGTCGTGCATGCCATGTTCGAGGCGCAGCGACGTCCGGGTATGCCGTCGCTCTCGCTGGTGCTGGCCGGCGTCGATCGCGGCATCGGCGACCGGCTGCGCGCCTACGCGCGCGAAGCGGAAACGCCTGACGCAGTGGTGTGTCTGGGACCGGTGACGGATTCGCAGCTCTTGACGCTCTATCGCGGCGCCGCCGCACTGGTGTATCCATCGCGCTACGAAGGCTTCGGCCTGCCGGTCCTCGAGGCGATGGCGTGCGGTACGCCGGTTATTGCGTCGCGCGCGGCGTCGATTCCCGAGGTGCTCGGCGATGCCGGCGTCCTGCTCGATCCCGATGACGAGCCGGGGTGGGCGGAAGCAATCGCCGAGGTCGTGAACGACGAGTGGCAGAAGGGACGGATGCGGAAGGCCGGCATCACGCGCGCGAAGGAGTTCACGTGGGCGCGCACCGCATCGATCACGCTCGACGCGTACCGCCAGGTCGCGAGGGATTCGCGCAGACGATGAGCAGCGCCCCGACGACGTCCATCGTGATCGTCAGCTGGAATGGCCGGCGGTATCTCGAGCCATGTCTCAACGCCGTTGCCGCGCAGCAAGGCGTCGATGCCGAGACGATCCTCGTGGACAACGGATCGTCC
>DAINQP010000023.1:0-38976 GCA_036742665.1 Vicinamibacterales bacterium
ATCACCTACGAGATGATTCACGACACGCGCGTCATCCCGATCGGCACCGGCGCGCACGTGGCAACGGCAATCCGCGGATACAACGGGGACTCACGCGCGCATTGGGAGGGCAACACGCTCGTCGTGGACACGACGAACTTCAGCGAGAAGACGAACTTCCGCGGCTCACGTGAGACGCTGCACCTCATCGAGCGCTTCAGCCGCGACGGCGACGCGATCAACTACGAGGTGACTGTGGACGATCCGTCGGTGTGGACCAAACCGTGGACGGCGGCGCTCACGCTGGCGAAGCAGCCGGACGACTCGCTGTTCGAGTACGCGTGCCACGAAGGCAACAACTCGATGCGCAACATCTTGAGTGCATCCCGGGCTGCCGAGAAGAGCAAGTAGCTCTGTACAAAGGTCGGGCCGGTCGTTTTGGACCGGCCCGTGTTCGTCGGCACGTCCAGAAGGACGTGCCCAAGGTTATTGCGCGGAGCTCGCCACGGCTTTCCCCTCCACGGTGTACGTGAAGAACCCAATCATCATCTCTTCCCACGTCTGATCACCCCAGCGGACGGTCGCCGTCGCATCGGGGTTGTGCCGATTCGCGGTCGAGTTGTCGTAGTGGGCACTCACGTGGAGCTTCGATCCCTTGGGCAGCATGAGCGGTTTCGCGAGCCAGTAGTCGGTCTGCCATCCGAAGTCGAACTTCGGAACCCGCAGCACGATCTCGCTGCGGCCGTCAGGGTAGGTTGCGGTGTAGGTCATGTCCTTGCCGCGGAGATGCATGTGCGGGTGCATGCTCCAGACGTTCACGTCTTCGGTGAACGTGGCCTCGGCCTGAATCTCATGATTCCCCGCGCCCGGCGGAATTGCGAAGAGCGGATTCAGAATCATTCCGGTTCGCACTTCACGCTTCGGCGGCTCCTTGGCAAAGATCAACCCGATCCGTGACTGGTCGGTGCCTGGCGTGCCGTTGGTTGTGTAGTGCACCTGGAACACCAGCGACGACCCCTTCGGAATGCGCTTCGCCATCCCCGGCAGGAACATCGGTGCATCTTCACCGACCGCCCAGTTCACCAGCATCTGATCGCCGGTACGCGCGACGGGTGAGGCGTTGGTGGCCTCGACGCGAGGCGCAGCCGGACGTGGTGCGGCCGGCGCGGCGGTTGCTGGCGGGGCCGTTGCTGGCGCAGCTGCCGCGGCTGGCGCGCCAGCCGCGATGATCGGCCGGTTCACCATGATGTTCGGACGCGGCGTCGCAGTCGGCTCCTTCACGTACACGATGATGTGATGCACGTGCGCGCGATCGCCGGCCCGCACTTCACCGGCCTGCATCCATCGATCCTCCGTGAAGTTGGTCGGTACCTCGAAGTACTGGTACGCGATCTCGCCTTTCGCGGGGATCGAATACGCCGCCGGCATTTCGAACACGACGTCCGGCGTACCAATCTGCCAGCCCTCGGGGAACTTCGGCAGCGCGGGCATGCGCGACGGATTGCCTTCGGGTGCACCGGCACTCACCCATTTGACGATCGTGTCGATCTCGTTCTGGCTGAGGCTCTGCTCGTTGCGGAACGCGCCATACTGACGATCGGCGTGCCACGGCGGCATCACGCGTGACGTGACCTTTTCGCGGATCGAGCTCGCCCACGGACGCACGTCCTTGTAGGTGATGAGCGACATCGGCGCGACCTCGCCGGGCCGATGACAGGCCACGCACTTGGCGTACATGATCGGCGCCACATCACCGCTGAATGTTGGCGCGGCGGCCGATGCCGCAGCTGATTGCTGCGGCGCACCGCTGGTGACTGTCGACGTGAACCCGAGCCACACGATTCCGAGGAATACGAGCACCGGGGTACGCGTGTCGAATCTCTTGAATCTCATGCGCTAATCCTTCCGCCTTCGCCAAAGCTCCGGCGGGACAAGTTGCTTATTCCACGCCAAACGCGAGCAGTACGTTGCCAGGCCGTCCGCCGAAGGCGCCGTATCCCGAGTTCACATAGACCATACCACCGGCGACGACCGGACCGGGCCCGATGAGCGACGCGCCTTTCGCCGGCACGCCATTGACCGTTGTGAAGTCCTTGTTCGTATCGAATTCCCATAGCACCGAACCGTTCGCGGTCGAGTATGCGCGCAGCGCGCCATCGTTCGACCCGGAAAACACCACACCGGGGATACTCGTGACCGCGGCTGACTGCGCCCCATTGCACGCGCGACCTGTGCCGCAGACCGGCGCCGGCGGCGCTATGAACCACGCGCGCTGTCCGCTGGAGAGCCGCACGGCGTGGATGCCACCAGGTTTCGGCTGAAGGATGTCCGACACCGCGAAATACGCATTCTCGCCATCCACGGCGGCGCCCCACTCGATGCCACCGAGCACTCCGCCCTGGCCGGCGCGGTATTCCCACATCACTTCACCGTCGTGCGCGGGATCGAGCGCGAAGGCAATCCCCGACTTCTGTCCAATCACCAGCACGTCGCGACTGTCGGCGCGCGCCAGTATCGGCGGACTGCCGAAATCAAAGTCCGGTCCATTCGTCTCCGGGCAATTCGGATTGCCGGAGCGGCAGTTGCTCAAGTACACATCGCCGGGTGTGACCTGACGCATCCAGCGAATCGCACCAGTGTGGAGATCGAGTGCGACGACCGCGTCACTCGATCTGTGCGCCGGCGCGCTGTAGCCATTGCCTGTCGCAACGTAGAGACGCTCGCGCCCTTCGTCGATCGTTGGCGCTGACCAGATCCCGGAACCCGATGGCCCCCACAACGCCGCACCGGCCGTGCTCGTGCCGCGTCGCTGCAGCGGCTCGGTGATCATCATCGTCTTCCAGATGACGCGTCCCGTTGCCGCATCGAGGGCGCTCACGCTGCCGCGGAACGTGCAGCACTCGTACCGCGGATCGGCGCCTTGCGATTCCTCGTATGAGGAGACCGGCACATACACACGGCCTCCATGCAAAGTCGGCGAGCCAGTGATTCGCGCGAGCGGATGTTCCTCCACTTTGCGCGTCCACACCACGCGTCCGGTCTCGGCGTTGAGTGCGTAGGCGTTCGCGGCGGTGTCGCCGAAATACACCAGCGCGCCGGTCGCGCCGGCGGCAGGACCAACGGCAATCGCCGTGCGCACGCCGCCTGCGGCGCTGTAGGTCCAGTGAATGCATCCGCTCTTCGCATCGAGTGAGTAGACCGTGCCGTTCTGACTCCCGACGTAGACGCGGCCGCCTGCCACTGTTGGCGATGACCACGCGACAGATGCATCAGGAAATCCGAGCGACCATTTCAGCGTGAGTTTGGGGATGTCGGCGGCTGAGAGTCCCGCCATCTCACGTGATTGGAAACGCGTGTTAGTGACCGTCGGACTCCAACCCGCCCAGGCAGCAGCGCGGCCGGCCGCGTTCGTACGTGTCGTCGCGGTGCAGCGGCCGCTCTCGGCACCAATGACGTCACCGCCAACCTTCTTTCCGGTGACGAACTCGGCAACCGCACGGCGCTCCGGTCCGCTGAGGCGAGACCCCTGCAGACGCATCGCGCCGGTCATCAGGGTTTCGATGACGGCCTGAGGCGTGCGCACTTTGAGGGCGTCGAGGGCTGGCGCGCGAGATTCGGGCGCGCCGTTGTGGCACGACGCACAGGACTGCTTGAAGACGTTCTCGCCGTCGGGTCTGCCCTGAGCTTTGTCGAAGGGCGTCTGCGCCGACACGAATCCCGCGGCGCCCGGCCCGAGCAGGAGGATCACCGCGATCGAGGCGAGGATGCGTCGAGGCGTACGAGGTTGAGTCTAGCATCGGCCTGAGCGAACGGAGGAGGCGGAGAAACGGATTCACACGGAGAAACGGAGAAACAGAGGCATTTTGATCAAATTTTTTCACTCGGAGCGCTTCGTCACGGCTTTGGCATAATGGACCGCGGCTGCGATGAAACCCATCCTCACGGCGGCACTCGTTGCGCTCACCGTCGCCACGGCCGTGGCACAACGCGGCAAACCGCCCGCGCGTCCATCGCTTCCGCCGATCTCGATGACGTGCATCCACCATCCCGACGTCCTCGAGTCAAAGCCCGGCACGTGTCCCTACTGCAAGCTGCCGTTGGTTCCTGTGCGCCTCGATTCGGCGTGGATGTGTCCCGTTCACACGACCGTGACCGAATCGGACGCCGGCAAATGCCGCATGTGCGGACGCCAGCTTGTCCCCGTCACGGTCTCACTCACCTGGACGTGTGCGGCGGATCGCGCCACTCAGCATCTCGAGCCTGGCGTGTGTGCCGACGGATCGCCGCGCATCGGGACGCGGACGCTGCGCGCGCACGGCAATCACAATCCCCAGCACGGCGGTCAGTTCTTCATGGCGCCTGACAACTGGCATCACCTGGAAGGGGTGCATCCGTCCGCTCGTCTGTTCCGGCTTTATATCTACGACGACTACGGCCGTCCGCTCGCATCGGCCAAGGTCACGGACATCGAGGCGCGTGTCGTCACGGAAGAGACGTTCGATCCGGCGACGCGGAAGACGACCGAACTCAGCGCGTTTCGGCTCAAGGCGGCGCGCAATCGTCGGTACCTGGAAGCGCGCATCGATCCCTCGACGTTACCGGCGGAAATGACCGCGAAGGTACGCTTCGGCAACGATCAGCCGGAGTATCGCTTCGACTTCACGTTCCCCGCGTTTTCGAAAGAGCCGCTGGCGCCGACAGCGCGTCCATCGGTGACACAACCGCTCTCAACACCCACCGCGCCGGTTGCATCGGCTGTGCCCGCGCCCGCATCGTCTTCCGAATTGGATCCACTTGCGCCGGCGCCGATTCCGACCTCGATGAGCGGCATGCTCGAGCAGCTCGAGGTGCGCGAGAAGCAGGTGGGCGAGCTGATCGCAAAAGGTGACTTCGCGGCCGTATGGGTGCCGGCGTTTCACGCCAAGGACATCGCGATTGCACTGGAGCCTCACGTGGCTCACCTGGCCGCGGACAAACGGGACGCCGGCGAGCCGGCTCTGTCGCGCGTCGTGCGTGCCGCGTGGCTCCTCGATGCCGCAGGCGACGTCGGCAATCGCGCACAGATCGAAGCGGTGTATGCGGCGTTCAAGGCAGCCGTGGTCGATGCGCTCACCGCGTTCGGAGAGTTTAGATGACCGGCCGTGCCACCCACGCGGCCGTCGCGCTGACACTCATTGCACTCGGTCTCATCATCACTGTGCAGCCCGGGAGTGCGCACAAACCGATCACGTCGCCGTACACCTACAACGACGACATTTTTCCGATCCTGCGCGATAAATGCAGCCGCTGCCATGTGAGCGGTGGCGTTGCGCCGATGTCGCTGATGACCCACGCCGACACGGTACCGTGGGGCGAATCGATCCGTACGGAACTGCTTGCCGGTCACATGCCGCCAGGCACCGTCGATGAAGCACCTGCGCGTTTCCGCAACGGGTCAGGTCTCTCGCCGCGCGAAACGAACGTGCTGCTCACGTGGGTCACCGGCGGCACGCCGATTGGCGACGCAGCCAAGGATCCCAAACCGGTCACACGCGACAATGCATGGCCACTCGGGCCGCCGGATGTAGCGCTGACGTTGCCGACCGAGGCCGTTGTCGCGGCCGATGAACGGGAGCGCACCACCGAATTCATCGTACCGACTGGGATTAACGACCGCCGCTGGGTGCGTGCGGTCGATCTGCTGCCGGGGACCGCGGCGCTGGTCCGCGCCGCAACGATTGCCGTGCGAGAGACGACCACGTCCGGCGCGGACGCGTTCACCGAACGCGTGCTCGCACAATGGTTGCCTGGCGAGGACCCGATCGCGCTCGATGCTGGTCTCGGTTTCGAGCTGCCGGCGTCAGCAGAGCTGGTCGTGCGAGTGCTCTACCGAAAGACGTGGGAATACGAGCGCAAGGAACTGCGAGACCGAAGCACGGTGGGCTTGTATTTCACGTCGGGCACTCCGGTCGCCGTGCAGGCCGTGCCTCTCGCGCCTGACTTCACCGCCGTTGCTTCAGCCGACCGCTTTGCCTTCCGTCGCGTGCTGACCAATGACGCGAGAGTGGTCGCTGTCTACCCTGAGGTGGGCCTGAACAACACCGCGGTGAAGATCGTCGCGACGCGGCCCGATCGGACGCGGGTCGATCTCATCGCCTTCCATCCGCGGCGCGATTGGGCGCGGCGCTACTGGTTCCGCGAGGCGATTCGCCTGCCGAAAGGCACGACGATCGAAACCACGGTGCTCTTCGATGATGAGGCGCCGCTGTTGCCATTGACCCTGTCGCCGGCGGCAGCAACGCGACCGGATCTGTCGTCGATGCGATTGACGCTGAACGTCGTCCCATAAAACAAACCCAAGTTTGTTCTGAAGCTACTTGGCGCGACCGGTATAGCCCTGCGCCAGCGTCGGGATCGCGATGACGCGATTGCGCGCGCTCGGTGTTCCCCAATCACCATAGAAGACGATGCCGAACAGGGTCTTCTTGTCAGGACCACCGAAGGCGGTGCCATGCAGCCCTTGTGGTCCGGGGATGCTGCCGAGGAACTCGCCCTTCGGCGAGAAGACATCGACTGATGACCCGGTCGCGACATACAGGCGTCCTTCGGTATCAATCGCCGAACCGTCGCCGCCCTGACCGCCGCGCAACTTTCCGAATTCCCGCTGATTGGCCAATGACCCATCGGCCGTGACGTCGAACGCAAGCACGACGCCGCCGTTGGTGACATAAAGCGTCTTCTCGTCCGCGCTCAGGACGATGCCGTTAGCCAGCGGAACCTCCCCGTACTTCGACGTGACACCCTTCGCGTCGGCGTAGAACACGCCGGCGCCGGTGATGGCGAGGTAGACGCCGCCACGGCTGTCGGCCACCAGATCGTTCAGCACGCCACCGACGCACTCTATCGGCTCGTCGTTGAACGTGCTCGTCAGCATCTTGCGCTGCGGTTCGAGCTGCATGATTCCGCCGTTCAGTCCTCGGGCCGCGAGGAACAACGCGCCGTTCTTGCTGCGCGACAGCGCGCCGCCGGTGTTGGTGCCCTTGTGGATCACGGTGGCCGTCCCGGTCGCCGGATCGAGACGCATGACATTGCTCGCGTCGTTGTTCGCAAACAGCATCGTCCCCTTGTCACCAGCGATGATGCCATCGGCGTTGTTGCCCTCCCACTGCCAGACGACTTTCCACGTTTGCCCCCCGGCGATCACCCCGGGTATCGACGTTGAGGCCGCTGCCGCCGCCGGCTCGGGCGGCGGTCCCGGCTTCGGGTTCTGTGCCACTGGGATCGCGAATGGCTTCGGCGGTGTTTTGCATTTGGCCAGCACGCTCTTCAGCCCGGGGTTCTGCCAGGACTGTTGGCTGCTGCCACGCGGAAAGCTGGACGCAGGCCCTTGAGCAGAAACGACTGCCGCACAGCCGAGGACGGTGAGAACGATTGCTGATCTCATGGTGGTTACTTCTTGTTCTTGCTGTCGTCTTTTTTGTCTCGCGTCACCGAATCCTTGATTCCGACACCGACCTTCTTGGCGCCACCAGCAAATGGCTTTCGTCCCTGTTACGGTTCCCTTGCCAGTCGCCTTGGCCGCGTCCTCCTCAATCGCTCAGATGGTACTCCTGTCGCGCTTCTGCGAGCAGCAGCCGCGCGCCACGCTTTGTAGGTCTTCGGCACGTTCATCTTCTTGAGATTCTTCCACGCCGTGAGGGCGTCCTCTCTGGACGCGTTCTTTTCGGCGGCAAAATAGTCTGCCAGGAAGTTGATGTAGCACACGTAGGGAATGCGCTCGAACCGGTCAACGATGTTCAGCGCAATGAACTGCTCAACGAGATCTCCGTACGTCACCAACCCTCTCGCGACGTTCGCCTCGCGCCACCGATTGAGCCGATACCAAACCCCTGATTTCGGTTTCAACCCCGGATGCTTTTGCTGCGCCGCGTGGACGATGAAGTCTTTCGTCTCCCGGTTGCTCGTGTAGTTGGCGATCGGCAGGTCGAGCCTGAGTCCTCTATCGAGGTCTTTGACGCCCTTCTTCAGCGGCTTGGATGTCGTCGTCTTCGGAAGGCGACCGGTGGCGAGATACGCCTTGATAGCGCTCTCCAGTTCGTTCTTCCGCATCCGGTGAGCAGCGGCGAGACCCAGCTTCTTACCAAACTTCACCAGGTCAGTGGCGTACCAGTAGCCATTCTCGAACGCCCGCAGCGACATGCGTTTGGAGAGCACGGATCGCATCGTTCACTCTCGAAGTCCGGCTAAAGCCCGACTTCTACATCAACAGAACCTTCCCCGTCGTGCGGCGGGCTTCGAGGTCCTCGTGCGCGCGTCGCGCGTCGGCCATGGCAAATACATGGCCGATGCGGATCTTCAGCGTGCCTGCTGCCAGCCACGCGAAGATGTCGCGCATGCGCGACATGAGCTCGTCACGCGTCGCGATGTATTGGTTGAGCCCTGGACGGGTGAGAAACAACGACCCTTTGCTGCCGAGAACCGCCGGATCGAACGGCGGCACCAACCCGCTCGAGAAGCCGAACAGCGCGAGCATGCCGCGCGGACGCAGGCAGTTCAAACTGCCTTCGAACGTGTCCTTTCCCACCGAATCGTAGACGACGTCTACGCCCTTCCCGGCAGTCAGGCGCTTCACTTCAGACTCGAAGTCCTGCTTCGTATAGACGATCACGTCCTGCGCTCCCGCCTCACGCGCGAGTTCGCCCTTCGCTTCGGTGCCTGCTGTCGCAATCACTCGAGCGCCAACGATGCGCGCAACCTGCACGATCACCGAGCCGACGCCACCAGCGGCCGCGTGTACCAGCGCGGTATCTCCCGGCTGGAGAGCAAACGTGCTGTGTGTCAGGTAGTGGGCAGTGAGTCCCTGCAGCATCACGCCGGCCGCGACCTTCATATCGAGATCAGGTGGCAACGCGACCAGCTTCGAGACCGGCACGACGGCGTACTCGGCGTACGACCCCAGCGTCATGGCCCACGCCACTCGGTCGCCCACCTGAAGACCCGTGACTCCCGGCCCGATCTCGGTGACGACACCTGAGGCTTCCGATCCGACCACGAACGGCAGCGGCGTCTTCACCCGGCCAATGCGGTATTGCACGTCGAGATAGTTCAGACCGGACGCGGCGACCTTCATCTGCGCCTCACCCGGGCCTGGACGCGGGACGTCCACGTCTTCATACCTCAAGACCTCGGGACCGCCGAGGGCATGCACGCGAACCGCCTTCACTCGAGACTCCCAATGGTGGACGGAATGACCGCAGCAAGTGCGGCCGGCTCGGGGCTGACGTAGAACTGATACGCGTATCTCTCGGTTCCCGCCGGGGCCGAGGTCGGAATGCCGGCGCCGTGGGCGCCGCCGGCATTGACGAACGCGACTGCCGTATTCGGTTTGAACGGCGCCGTCTTGACGAGATCGCAGCGATAGCCTTCGTTCCGCGGGAAGAAGGTGTTCCGCCGGTCGATCACCGGATCACCGTGAATGCGATAGAAGCTCGTCCCGAACGATTCGTCATCGCCAGGTCGGGCGAAGTAGATCAAGCACGTGACCACGACCCGATCCGGATCGAGATGCGGCTCGAGATGGTAGCCGGGACGCCTCAGCATCAGCCGCCCCGCGGTGGCGATATGCGGGAGCGCCGCCACTTGCGAACCCCGCGCTGCCCCGAACTTCTTCTCGTACGTTGCACGAACCTGTGCGTCCAACTTCTGCAACAGTCCGGGAACGATCATCCGCGGGATGATGACCTCCTCCATGAAACTCAGCGCCGTCACCGTCCATTCCGGTGCCACGTCGGCCGCGTGGAGCTTGAAGTTCTGCTTCCGGTCATCCTTGTCGCTGAACAGCTCCGCTGGCGGAATTGCGTCAACGAGAGCGTCGTAGATCTCGCGCGGTAGCAGGCCGTCCACAACGAGGTGGGCCATCGGATCAGTGTCCAGCCGTGCGCGATCGATCGCGAGTGCGACGTGCGTGGCGACGCACGCATCGTCGAAGATGTTCGAACCGTACTTGCGTTCACGGTGTTCGGCGTTGAACCGCAGCGCAGCCTCGAGCCGGTTTGCTTTACGCGAGAGCGCCCGCAGGCTCTGTTCCAAGGCTTCGAGTCGCTCGCCCGTATCCGCCGGCGCACGCGGCAAGTTATCCAGCTTCTCGAGTCGAGTGGCCACGGTCGCCAGGTGTCTGTCGAATCGTGCCTCGACTTTTTCGCTGGACCGCTGTTGGTCCTCTCGCCAACGGCGACGGAGATATGGCAGAACGCCGATCTTCGTCAGCAGACGCTCGACGGATTTCACTGGCGCGTCGATGACGGCGCCGGTGCCGCGAGCGCTTTGGCCTCAGCATCAACGTCGGCTTCCCATTGGGTGATCAACGGGTACAGCTTCCTGACGATGTCTGTGCGCTGACTCGCGAGATCGTTGCGCTCGCCAATATCGGTGGCAAGGTTGTAGAGCATCGGATTGCCACTGTCGAGCAGGAGTTTCCAGTCGCCCTGCCGGACAGCGCGCTGCCGTCTGGTCGGCCCCGTGATCCTCCAGAAGAGCGTCCGCTCCGCGCGTTTCGCGCCGTCCTGGATCAGCGGCAGCAGGTTGATGCCTTCCAGCTTCGCCTCAGGCGGAACTGGCGAATTCGTCACGGCAAGGACCGTCGCGGTGAGGTCCATGATGATGCCCACCTGCGCCGACGTCTTGCCCGCGGGAATCCGTCCCGGCCACTTGAAAATCGCCGGCACACGGATGCCGCCTTCCCAGACCGTGCTCTTTCGATGGAACAGCGGCGCGTTCCGCGACAGCCATTCGCCGCCATTATCCTGCGTGTAGATGACCAGCGTGTTCCGCGTCAGCCCGAGCCGATCGAGTGTCGCGAGAATCTTTCCGACGCCCTGATCCGCTCGTTCGAGGATCGCCGCGTAGTCCTTTCGCGTGTTGGTCGGATCGTCTTGCGGCTGAACGAACCGCGCGTTGTCGGGCGCAACCGACGGGTGGTCGGGTATCTGAAACGGCCAGTGCGCCGCATTGAACGCCACTTCGAGAAAGAACGGCTGAGTCGCATTCTGCTCGATGAACTTCACCGATCGCTCGGTGAAGAGATCCGTCGAGTAGCCGGTGACGTGGGTCGGCGCATTGTTCTCGTACAGATCGTGCTCGCCATCAACGGTGTGCTGGTAGTAGTCGATGAGCCCACTCTTGAAGCCGAAGAAGTAGTCGAACCCATGGGCGTTCGGGCTGAACTCTGGCTTGTAACCCAGGTGCCACTTGCCTACGAGCCCGGTCCGGTAGCCGTTGTTCTTGAGCAGCTGTGGCAGTGTGCGGCCGGTCGCGGGCAGCCCCTGCTCTTGCGCGACCCGTGCAGAGCCAAGCGGATTCTCGATCCGGTATCGCTGTTGATAGCGGCCGCTGATCAGCATCGCCCGTGTCGGCGAGCAGTTCGGTGCGGCATAGAAGTCGGTGAGCCGCGTTCCGTTTCTGGCGAGGCTGTCGAGAAATGGCGTCTTGATGTCAGTCGCGCCGTAACTGCCGATGTCGCCGTATCCCACATCGTCGGTGATGATGAGGATGACGTTGGGACGTGACGGTGCCGCTTGCACGGCAGCGGGCGCCTGAGCCGCGGCAGGCGCGGCGCAGGCCAGGACGACGAGAAGCGCCTGGGCGCCGAAGCGCCACGCGCCAAGGAGGCTGAGTATTATACGCATCGCCTACTTGAAGATGGCGCGTAACGCGTCCATCTGAGAGGGATCGGCTTCGCCGACCTTCATCGGCGTGACCGATACGTAGCCGTTCGACACCGCCCACATATCGCTACCCTGCGGACCGGTGCCACCTTCCTCGAACTGGTTCCAATAGATCGATCGGCCTGACGGATGCTTGGTCTCGACGAACGCTTCCTTGCCGCCTTGCTGCATCGCCTGCGTGGTGATCACGTAACCTTTGAAACCGTCCGGCGGCATGACCGGAATGTTCACGTTCAAGAATGTGTTGGGCGGCAGGCCCCACTGTTTGACGCGACGCGCCACGCCCAATACTTCCTCAGCGGCAAATACATAGTCACGCTGCGTGCCGGCTTCGGCCAGGGATGTCGCGATGGACGGCACGCCCATCATCGCGCCTTGTCGTGCCGCACCAACCGTTCCCGATAGATACGCCGAGTACCCAAGGTTGTAGCCGCGATTGATGCCCGAGACGACGAGATCAGGCTTTGGCGTCATGATATTGCTGATCGCGACATTCACAGTCGTCGCCGGCGTCGCCGTCAGCGAGATCGCTTTCAAACCGTTCGGCAGTGTGAGGTCGGTCCGGAACACTGGCTCGGTGGTCACGATCGAGTGCCCCTTGCCGCTTTGATTTTCCGCGGGTGCGACGATGATCACCTGACCGATGGCCTGCAGCGTCTGCGCGACGATGGCGATACCCGGCGCGCGGACACCGTCGTCGTTGCTGATGAGAATGCGATAAGGCGGGGGCTGCGGACGCTGCTGTGCCTGTATCGGCGCGAAGACACACGCGAGCAACAGCCCGATGAGAACGACGGAGGGCCGGTCCTTTTGGACCGGCCGGAACGAGCTCGGCATGGCGCCGAGATTATCAGAATGCGGGGTTCGGACGCTTCGTCACACGGTAGATCGCCCAGACCAGCAATCCGAGCAGCGCGAGCGGCAGCAACGGCGCCAACACCGAGAGCACCGCGGCCAACAATGCTCCAATCAGCGCGATCACCACGACCACCATCACGATTGGTCCGATGATCAGTCCGATGAGTCCGCCGAGCAGGCCAAACACCATCCCCACGATGCCGCCTATCAGCTTGAACAACAGGCGAAGTGGGAATGTGACCAGCCAGATCACGGCGCCGATTACGATGAAGGGAATAGCGACGGCGCCAGCCAGGGCGAGTGCCAGAGCGCTGAGGACGACAAAGGCGACCATCCTACCGGGACGTTACGGGACGTGTCCGGCGGAGGTTCCCGTCGGGGAGGTTTGAAATTACTGAGGCTTGTTCCCGGGAGGTACATCATAGAGGACCAGCCCGCGTCGGACTTCCTCCATTGCGACACGTTCAGCTTTGAACGGTATGGTGCGATGGGTCTCCGCGCCATCGTCGTCCGAGTTCAAACGCGGCAATGCACCGCGGCGCAGTTGCTTCGCACGCATGGCGGCCACATCAACAAACAGGAAACGGCTTTCGATGGGAGCTGCTTTCGGACGAGGAGCGCTCGGCTCGGTCTGACCGTCCGACCCGAGCAGTTCGTCTGTGTCGGCCATAAGAAGAAAGCCTAACACACACACCAAAAAGGAATCAGGTTTCAGGACTCAGGAATCAGAGGGGCGACCCCTGATTCCCGATTCCCGATTCCTTCTGAGTTACGCCGCGACTTCGACGTTGATCGTCCGCGGCTTCGCTTCGTCCTTGAACGGCAGCTTCACCGTGAGCACGCCGTTCCTGAACTCCGCACTCACTTTGCCGGCGTCCACCGTGTTGGGCAACGTGAACGACCGGGTGAAGGTACCGTAGCGGCGCTCGACGCGTCGGAACTGCTCCTCTTTCACGTCCGTCGGCATTTTCTTCTCGCCGCGAAGTGTCAGGGTGTTGTTCTCGACGGTCACCTCGACGTCCTCACGATTGACGTCGGGCAACTCGACCTTGATCACCAGGTCGCGGCCGGCCGTCTCGAAGATATCGACTGGCGGCAGCCAGCCACCGCGCGCCGTCAAATCCTCGTCGCGCAGGTAGACATCGGTCAACAGGCGGAACGGATCGAATCGAGTGATGGTCATTGTTCGTTTCTCCTATGCATCGACGACTTCGCCGTCTTTCACGTCGTCGTGTGTCTCAGAGGCCTGGGCACCGGGCCCTGAGGCCGGTTGCTTGTAAAGCTGCTCGGCCAGGGTGTGCGACACCTTCTCGAGCTCTCCGCGCGCAGTGCGGATCGCCGGCAGGTTGTCGCCCTTCACCGCTTCGCGAACCGCCGCGATCGCGGATTCGACCTTGCTCACCTCGATCGACGGCAGACGATCGCGGTTCTCGTTGACCGTCTTCTCCACCGAGTAGGCGAGCGAGTCGGCCTGGTTGCGCTCGTCAATGAGCTCGCGCCTGACCTTGTCCTCCGCCTCGTGAGCGGCCGCGTCCTTCACCATGCGATCGACTTCGTCCTTGTTCAGACCGGACGAATTGCTGATGGTGATCTTCTGCTCCTTGCCTGTGGCGACGTCCTTCGCCGTCACGTTGACGATGCCATTGGCGTCGATGTCGAACGCAACTTCGATCTGCGGCACACCACGCGGAGCCGGCGGCAGGCCCACCAGGTGGAAACGTCCGAGCGTGCGGTTGTCGCGCGCCATCTGGCGCTCGCCCTGGAGCACGTGCACCTCGACGCTCGTCTGGTTGTCCGTCGCGGTCGAGAAGATCTCGCTCTTCCGCATCGGAATCGTAGAGTTCCGCTGAATCAACGTCGTCATCACGCCGCCGAGCGTCTCGATGCCAAGGGAGAGCGGCGTCACATCCAGCAGGAGGACGTCCTTCACTTCACCCTTGAGCACACCACCCTGAATCGCCGCGCCGACCGCGACGACCTCGTCCGGGTTGACGCCCTTGTGCGGCTCCTTACCGAAGTAGTCCTTGACCAACTGCTGGACCTTGGGCGTACGGGTAGAGCCGCCAACCAGCACGACTTCATCGATATCCGACGGCTTGAGTCCGGCGTCGGCGAGCGCCTGCTTCACCGGGCCCATCGACCGCTGGAACAGTTCGTCGGCGAGCTGCTCGAACTTCGATCGCGACAGCTTCATCTGCAGATGCTTCGGACCGCTCGCATCCGCCGTGATGAACGGCAGATTGACGTCCGTCTCGAGCACCGTCGAGAGTTCGATCTTGGCTTTCTCCGCCGCTTCCTTCAGACGCTGAAGCGCCATGCGGTCTTTGCCCAGGTCGACGCCGTCGCTCTTTTTGAACTCGGCGATCATCCATTCGATGATTCGCTGATCGAGATCGTCGCCGCCGAGATGGGTGTCGCCGTTGGTCGCCTTGACCTCGACGACGCCCTCGCCCACTTCGAGGATCGACACGTCGAACGTGCCGCCGCCGAAGTCGTAGACGACGATCGTTTCGTCCTTCTTCTTGTCGAGACCGTACGCCAGTGCAGCGGCGGTGGGCTCGTTGACGATGCGAAGGACGTTGAGACCGGCGATCTTGCCGGCATCCTTGGTGGCCTGCCGCTGCGCATCGTTGAAGTACGCCGGAACGGTAATGACCGCATCGGTGACCTTCTCACCGAGATAGTCCTCCGCCGCGCTCTTCAGCTTCTGCAGAACGACGGCCGAGATCTCGGGCGGCGAATACTTTTTGCCGCGGACATCCACCCACGCATCGCCGTTATGAGCCTTGACGACCTTGTACGGGACACGCGTCACTTCCGCCGAGACCTCTTCGTGCTTGCGGCCCATGAAGCGCTTGATCGAAAACACGGTGCTGTCGGGGTTCGTCACGCTCTGCCGTTTGGCGACCTGACCGACGAGCCGCTCGCCTTCCTTCGTAAACGCGACGACGGATGGCGTAGTCCGAGCGCCTTCCTGGTTCACGATGACGGCGGGCTCGCCACCTTCCATGACAGCGACCACTGAATTCGTTGTGCCGAGGTCGATTCCGATGACCTTGCTCATCTTGTAGTTTCTCCTAGTGATTCCAATACTAGCGACGACATGAGTGTATGTCAAGCATTTAATCTTAGTTAGTTTTACTCATATGTCGGCCAGCTCTTCTGACGCTGTGTCTGGTGATTTGGTTGCAGCCGGCGCTGATTCTGGCCAGGCCGCGCTTGGGGCTCTTCCTGCTCGTTCGAAGGCCGTCAAGGCGTGCGATGATGGCCGCCGTGGCCCAGTTTTCCTTTGTTATTCCTCCTGCCGAGACCCGCGACCTGGCTGGCGACCTTCGAGACCTGTTCTCCGAACTCGATGCGACACTTCCGCCGGAACACCGCGTCTTCTCTGGCGAGTGCCATCCCGCGCTCGACGTGCTGGAGACCCAGACCGGCGTCGAAGTGATCATCGACGTCGCCGGCGTACCCACGCAGGCGATTCGCATCCTGTTTCGTGGAGATACGCTGGTAATTGCCGGCGAGAAGGCGCCGGGGCCGTCGGCCGCGGACCCGACCTTTCACCTGGTCGAACGCGAATTCGGCCGCTTCGCCCGCGCGGTTCGTTTGACCGGTGCGTTCGATGTGTCGCGCGCGCGTGCGTCGCTGACGGATGGCGAGCTGACGATCGTGCTGCCACGGCTGATGGAACGCCGCGGAAAACCACACATCATTCCTCTGAGCACCGGCGACCGCTCATGAACATCCTCTTCATCGGCGACATCGTCGGCCGTCCCGGCCGCGAAATGATTCGCAAGGGCGTACGCGCGCTGGCGGAGAAACACGCAGCGGATCTCGTGATCGCGAACGCAGAGAACTCGGCTGCCGGTTTCGGGATCACCAAGGACATCGGCGACACGCTGCTCGAGCTCGGCGTGGATGTAATGACGTCGGGCAATCACATCTGGGACAAGAAAGAGGTGCTCGACTACATCGGCACCGAGCCACGCCTGCTTCGCCCGGCGAACTATCCGGCCGGCGTGCCTGGCCGAGGCTCCTACGTTGCGCGCACGGGCGATGGCCGCGAGGTCGGCGTGATCAACGTGATGGGCCGTGTCTTCATGACGCCGATCGATGATCCGTTTGCGGTCGTCCTGCGCGAGATCGAGGCGATTCGACACCGGACGCGGATCATCATCGTGGACTTCCACGCCGAGGCGACCAGCGAGAAGGTGGCGATGGGTTGGCATCTCGACGGCAAGGCGACGCTCGTGGTCGGCACGCACACACACGTGCAGACCGCCGACGAGCGAATCCTTCCCAACGGCACGGCCTACCTGACCGACGCGGGCATGACCGGACCTCACGACTCGATCATCGGGATGGAACGCGACCCATCGCTGGCGCGCTTCCTGACAGGCATGCCGACGAAGTTCGAGCCGGCGACGGCCAATCCGCGTTTGAACGGCGTGCTGGTCACTGCCGAGGACAAGACCGGCCGCGCCACGGCCGTTACTCGAATCAGCTACTCAGACGCCGAGCTCACCGCGCTGAGCAAGACGACTGAGCCTGCGCACGCGCATCAGCGATGAGCCTGTTCGATCTACCGTTCGAGGAACCCACACCAGAGGCCGCCCCCGAGCCTGAACGCGAGCGGCCGGCCCAAAAGCCTCCGTCACCGGAACGACGCATTCACACCGTCTCGGAACTCACGGGCCGCATCCGGATGCTGCTCGAGGAGGAGTTCTTCGAAGTGTGGGTCGAAGGCGAGCTATCGAACTGCAAGGTGTGGAACACCGGTCACATGTACTTCACGCTGAAGGACACGAACGCGCAGATCAAAGGCGTCATGTTCCGCTCGGCGCTGCTCCGTCTCCGGTTCAAGCCGCAAGACGGGCTGCGCGTCGTGGCGCGCGGTCGCGTGTCGGTGTACGACCCAAAGGGCGAGTATCAACTTATCTGCGAGCACTTCGAGCCCGAGGGGCTCGGCGCGCGGCAGCTCGCCTTCGATCAACTCAAGCAGCGACTGTCGAAAGAGGGGCTCTTCGATGAGCGCCGCAAACGCGCGCTTCCTGCCCTGCCGCGCAAGATCGGAGTGGTCACGTCGCTCGATGGGGCTGCGATCCGCGACATCCTCAAAGTGCTCGGCCGACGCTACGCAAATGCTCACGTGATCATTCGCCCGACGCGCGTGCAGGGTGAAGGGGCGGCGCTGGACATCGCCCGCGGACTTTCCGCCATCGGTCGCATCGGCGGCGTGGACGTCATCATCGTCGGCCGCGGTGGTGGATCGATCGAGGATCTCTGGGCCTTCAATGAAGAGGTCGTCGCCCGCGCGATCGCCAGCTGTCCAGTCCCGACGATTTCCGCCGTTGGCCATGAGACCGACGTCACCATCGCCGACTTCGTGGCCGACGTCCGCGCACCAACGCCTTCGGCGGCGGCGGAGATGGTCGTGGCTCGGCACGATGACTTCGTCACGCGCATCGATCGCCTGACTCGCCGCGTCGGCGCCGCCATGGCGGCTCGCCGCCATCGTCTCGAGTCGCGGCTACGCACGCTCGAGGCGCGCTCCGGGCTTGCTGGCACGCGCGGCCGTCTGGCCATGCGCGGCCGACATACGGCCGAACTCACTCACGAGCTCAGTCGCGTAATGCGCGCCAGTCTCTCGGCGCGTGAACGGCACTATCAGCGACTCCGGCTGGCGCTCGAAACATTCGACCTGCGCCGCCGGCTCGCCGGCGTTCGCGCGCGACTGGTGTCCGGCGACAGCAAGCTCACAGCCGTGATGGAACGGCGCCGGCACACGTTCGAGTCCCAGCTCGGCTCGATCGCCGCCAAGCTCGAGAGCCTGAGTCCACTCGCCGTGCTCGCGCGAGGCTATGCTGTCTGTTGGAATGGCGATCGGACGGCGGTGATCCGCGACGCGTCAACGGTCGCCGTCGGGGATCAGGTGACAGTGACCGTGCAGCGCGGCGAATTGTCTTGCGAGGTCACCGACCGAAGAGCGAAGACCGAAGACCGGAGACCCTAGACCGTGGAATCTACGATCAAGGATTTCGAAGCCGCGATCGCTGAGCTCGAGACCATCGTCAAGAAACTCGAAGAGGGCGACCTGCCGCTCGAATCGTCGCTGCAGCTGTATGAGCGCGGCGTCCAGCTCTCGCGCTATTGCCATGCGCGTCTTGAAGAAGCCGAGCGGCGCATCGAGATCCTGAACGAGCGTGGCCAGCTCAAACCCGCGCCGGCGACGCTGACCTCTGACGATGAGTCGAAGGTTTGACGGCGACTGAGCTCAGCGCCTATCTCGACGCGCGCCTCGCTGAGGTCGAAGCTGCACTCACCTCGATCCTCCCTGCCAGCCCGAACTGCCCTCCTGTCGTGCTCGAGGCGATGCAATACAGCCTCATGGCGGGCGGCAAACGTCTGCGTCCGATTCTCTGTCTGGCCAGCGCCGACGCGGTCGGCGGTGACCGCTCGCTCGCGATGCCAGCGGCGTGCGCGATCGAGTTGATCCACACCTACTCGCTCGTTCACGACGATCTCCCCGCCATGGACGATGACACCATGCGGCGAGGACGGCCGACGCTGCACGTCGTCGCCGGTGAGGGGATGGCAATCCTTGCGGGCGACGGATTGCTCACGGAAGCGTTTCACGTGCTGGCCCGTGAGCCGCGCACGTCCGATCCGGCTCTCATCGCGCGAAAGCTTCGCGTCATCGAGACGATCGCCGGCGCGGCGGGTGCAGTCGGGATGGTCGGCGGACAGGCGATCGATCTTGCATCGGTCACACCCCATCGGTCGGGGCAGATGCCTGCGCCACTCGACGCCGATGCGCTCAAGACGATGCACAGCAAGAAGACCGGTGCGCTGATTCGAGGATCGGCGAAGGCCGGCGCCATCATGGGTGGTGGTGACGCCGCGCAGGTGGATGCCATCGATCGCGCGGCGAGTGAGTTCGGTCTGGCGTTCCAGATCGTCGACGACATTCTCGACGTCGAGGGCGCTTCGGCGGAGCTCGGGAAGACGGTGGGCAAAGATGCCGCGGCCGGCAAGCCGACGTATCCGCAGCTGTACGGCCTCGACGCGTCGCGCCATATGGCGCGTGAATGCCTGTCGCGTGCGGAGGGCGTCCTGGCGAACGCGAATCTGGCCGACGCGCGTCTGCTCGGTATCGGCCGCTGGATCATAGAGAGATCGAAATAAACGTAACGTGAAACGGCGAAACTGACACTCTGTCGACCTTGGGGTCTGACCCCGGGTCTGACCCCGATTGCATGTCTCGCGTACGACTTGATCAGTTATTGCTCGATCGAAAGCTGGCGCCTTCGCGTGAACGGGCGCGAGCGCTGGTCATCGCCGGTCAGGTGACCGTGGACGGCAAGACCGTGAGCAAAGCGGGCACCGCCGTGGACGACTCCGCCGAGGTCGCCCTCGTTGTGCCGGATCATCCCTACGTCGGCCGCGGTGGACTGAAGCTCGCGCATGCCCTCGACGCCTTTCACATCCCGGTTGCCGGCCGCGAAGGGCTCGATATCGGCGCGTCGACGGGCGGCTTCACCGATGTGATGCTGCAGCGTGGCGCCGCGCGCGTGGTCGCGCTCGACGTCGGTCACGGCCAGCTGGATTGGCGACTACGGCAAGACCCGCGAGTGGTTGTCCTCGAGCATGTGAACGCGCGCAACCTCACGGTCGACATGCTGCCTGGCAGGGTCGATCTCGTCACCATCGACGTGTCCTTTATCTCCTTGTCGCGCATCCTGCCGGTCATCCCTCCAGTGCTGCGGCCCGGCGCGGATATCGTCGCGTTGGTCAAGCCGCAATTCGAAGCCGGCCGTGAGGAAGTGCGCAAGGGCATCATTCGCGACACCGCAATCCACGCGCGTGTGCTCGACGAGGTCTCGACCGCAGCCGCTGAGGTAGGATTGACGCGACTGGCGTCGACTCCGTCACCAATCACGGGCCAGAAAGGCAACGTCGAGTTCCTCGCTCATTTCCGTGCGTCATGAACCAGGTACCCATCACTCGCGTCGGCATCGTGGCCAAGACCGGCCTGCTTGCCGCCGCCGATCATCTGCATCGCCTCGCGAAATGGCTGCGCGACCGGCAACTCCAGACGCTGTTCGAGACTGACACCGCCGCGCTCGCCGGTGACGCCGCAGGGCCGCCGACCTTCTCGCGCGAGACGCTTCCCGCCGAAGTCGATCTGATCATCGTCCTCGGCGGCGACGGCACGCTCCTGAGCATGGCCACGCGGACGGCGCAGTCGGGCCGCGATATCCCCATCCTCGGCGTGAACTTCGGCAGTCTTGGTTTCCTCACCGAGGCGCGTATCGACGAGCTCTATACCGTGCTCGAATCAGTTTTCAACGGGACAGCGACGTTCGACGAGCGCGCCATGCTCGCCGCCGATGCGTATCGCACACGCGAGCACTTCGACTCGCGTATCGTCCTCAACGATGTTGTGTTCACCAAGGCGGCGCTGTCACGGATCATCGAACTGTCCGTCTCGGTGGGCAGCGGTCTCGTGATGAAGGTCAAGGCCGACGGCTTGATCATCGCGAGCGCGACCGGATCGACGGCGTACAACCTGGCGGCGGGCGGCCCAATCATCCATCCCCGCGCCGACGCGATGGTGCTCACGCCCATCGCGCCGCACACATTGACGAACCGCCCGATCGTCGTCCCGGGGAACGAAATCATCGAAATCCATCCGCAGGTGCAGGGAAAGATGGACGAGATCTTCGTCACCTACGACGGGCAATCTGGATACCCCCTGCAGGAAGGCGACATCGTTCGCGTGCGTCGCTCGGAGCGGACGCTGAAGCTGGTGAAAGCCCCGCGCAGCTACTTCGAATTGCTGCGCGAAAAACTCAAGTGGGGCGAACGCGGCGGCCGCGAGTAATTGTGGTGGCGCGTCAGGCGGCCCAGGAAGGAGTCGTGATGTTTCGACGAACTGTTTTTACGGTCGCGGCGCTCGCTGTCACCGTGCTGACACTGACGACTGCGCAGCAGCGCCCGGCACCAGTCAAGAGCGTCCGCCTGTACGTGTTCGAGAACGGATCCATTCGCGGTCTCGACCCGAAGCTGTTCAACTTCACTCGTGAAGAGCTCAAGGAAGTGGACTTCACGAACAGGTCGTATCTCATCGTCCACCCGAAAGGCACGCTCATGTTCGACTCCGGCGCCGTTGAGGACAGCCACTTCACGAGCGGTGGAGCGCCGGTGACCGAAGGCATCATGACGGCGTCGAAGCCGCTGCTTCCGCAGCTCGCTTCGGCAAGCTATACGCCGTTGGACATCACTTACTTCGCGTTGTCGCATTTCCACTCCGATCACACCGCGAATGCGAACGCATTTGCGAAGGCGACATGGATCGTCCAGAAGGCTGAACGCGACTTCATGTTCTCCGACACGCCGCAAGGCATCATTCAACCAGCACAGTACAGCGCCTTGAAGAATGCCAAAACCAAACTGCTGAACGACGAAGACTTCGACGTTTTCGGCGACGGCACGGTGGTGGTCAAATCAGCGCCCGGGCACACGCCAGGCCATCAGGTGCTGTTTGTAAAGCTGCCGAAGAGGGGACCCGTACTGCTTGCCGGTGACCTTTATCACTATCCCGAAGAGCGGACGACCGGGCGCATCCCCACCTTCGAATTCAATGCCGAGCAGTCGAAGGCATCGCGCGCGAAGATCGAAGCGTTCATCAAGCAGACCGGCGCGCAGCTGTGGATCGAACACGACATCGCCACGCACGCGAAGCTGCCCGAGGCGCCAGCATTCGTCGAATAGAGGTCGCGGCGCGGGGCGGACTCCCCGGAACCGACGCCTCTAGCGTCGCCTCGGCGTTTCCGGCGACCCGTTGGAACCGCCGCCGGTCCGACCTCCCGCACCTGACGCGCGTGCAGCGCGCTGGGCGCGGAAGTAAAGGACCTGGAACTGATACACGTTCGCGTTGTGCTCTTGCAGCGTCGTCGCGAACACGTGTGAGCCATCATTGCGGCTGACGAAATAGAGGTACGGCACGTCGGCTGGCGAGAGCGCCGCTTCGAGAGAAGCATGGCCGGGTGCGGCAATCGGGCCCGGCGGCAATCCCGGATAGCGGTAGGTGTTGTACGGCGAGTCGAAGTTCAGATCCTCGCGCCTGATATTGCCGTCATACTTCCCCGCCTTCATCAGCGCGTAGACGACGGTCGGATCGGCCTGCATGCCCATCCCCTGCTTGATGCGATTGCGGTAAACCGCCGCGACGAGGGGACGTTCCTCGGCTCTGGCGGTTTCTTTCTCGATGAGCGACGCCAGCGTCACCACTTGTCGCGTCGTCAATTGCTGCGCCTCGGCGCGAGCGCGCAGCGTGTCGTCATATGACGCGCGGAATCGATCGACCATGATGGCCACCACGCGCGACGCATCTGCGCGGCGCGGCAGCGAGTAGGTTTCGGGAAACAGATAGCCTTCGAGATCCCTCGCCTTGGCATCGAGGTCCTTCACCAGCGCGCCGTCGCTGGCCGCTTTAATGAAAGCTCGTGCCGGTCCGAAGCCTCGCGATTCGAACACCTTCGCCATTTCGGCGATGGTCAGACCTTCAGGGAACGTGATTCGCTGCGTATAGACGTCGCCACTGGCGATCTTGTCAACGACGGCGAGCGGACTGATCGGCTGATCGAACCGGTACTCTCCCGCCTGGAGCGCGCGGGAGCGGCCAGACCACCACATGGCGGCACGAAGGACGAAATCATCAGCGACGACGCCCGCATGGACCAGACGACCACGGATCTCTGGTGAGCCTGCGCCTTGCGGGATGTCTACGAAGACTTCATTGCCGGCGAACCCCTTGTACGGCTCCTGCATACGCGCTCGCAATTGGTAGACCAGCAGGCCTCCGGCGAGGGCAACGATGACGACAATGGCAATGAGGACGAGCAACAGTTTGCGCATCACTGTTCGTCGAGATAATCCTGAAGAATGATGGCCGCGGCCACAGCATCGATCTGTTTCTTCCGCGCCCGCCAGTCTTTCTCGCGCAGCGCGAGACGGCTTTCGGCTTCCCGGCTCGTCAGTCGTTCATCCTGCAGGATGATTGGCACCGAGAGCCGGATGCGCAGCGCGGCAGCAAACGCCTGAACCCGCGGGGTCATGTTATTCGGAGATCCGTCAAGCCGCCGCGGAAGCCCGACGACCAGCGACACCAGGCCGTCCTCTTCTGCCGCGAGACGGGCCAATTCGGTCGCCGCGCGATCGACCGCGTCGCCCTCGAGCCCGGAGGTCTGGAGCACGCCTACCGGCCGGGCCAAGGTGCCCGTGACGTCGCTCACCGCCACACCGATCCGCCGCTCGCCGACATCCAGTCCTGCCACGCGTCCCACGTCGTATAATTCTCGCATTCCTCGCTCATCTTCTCTTCTTTGTCGCATGGCGGTGGTGGTTGGCGCCACCGTGCTGACGGCTGCGCTGGCGGCGCCACCTACGGTGGCGGCGCAGGCTCCGCCGCCCGCCGAGAATCAGGGCTCGCGCATCTCCGATCGCATCCGCGCGCTGCAACGTGAAGCGGATCGACTGGCGGGTGAAGCGCGGACGCTCGTCGGCGATCTCCGTAAGCTCGAAATCGAGCGTGACCTCAAGGCCGAGCAGGCGAAACAGGCGGCCACCGGGGCCGCTGCTGCACAGGCGTCGCTGCGAGAGACCACCGATCGGCTGGCGGGTCTCGAGCTCCAGCGATTAGCCCAGTTGCCAGACATGAAGCAGCAGCTGGTTGACGTCTACAAACGCGGTCGCAGCGGATACGCGCGGATGCTGTTCGACGCGCGAGACGTGCGAGAGTTCGCACGCGCGGCACGTGCAATCGGGTCGCTGGCGACGATCACCCAGAAGCGGATGGACGATCATCGGCGCACACTCGATGCGCTTCGAAAAGAGCGAACCGCTTTCGCGCAGCGGGCGCGCGAGCTGCAGTCGAGCGACGCTGCCGCGCGGCAGGCCCGCGTCGAGGCGGAACGCGCAGTCGCGGCACGCACTGCCCGGATGGCCGAGATCGACTCGCGCCGCGACCTCACCGCGCAGTACGTGGGCGAACTGCAAGTCGCCTACGACAAGATCCAGCAGCAGCTCGCTGCCAGCGAGGGGCGCGGTGAGGCGGTCACTGTCCCCTTGCTTCCCTTCCGCGGCGCCCTCGAATGGCCGACAACCGGCCGGCTCGGCAGCCGTTTTGGTCAGGCCGAAGGCCGGCTCGGTGGAAGCGCCGTCAAAAACGGCGTCGAGATCGCGTCGACCGAAGACCTGCCGGTCAGGGCGATACATGGTGGAAGGGTGGCGTATGCCGACGACTTTACTGGCCTCGGCACACTGGTGATCCTCGACCACGGCAGCAATAACTACTCGCTCTATGGCTATCTTGGGTCGGTAGCGGCGCAAACGGGAGCGACCGTGGAAACCGGCGCTGAAATCGGCCGAGTCGGCGCGTCACCAGCGGGACCGCCGGCGCTCTATTTCGAGCTGCGAATCGACGGTAAACCGACGGATCCCGTACAATGGCTGAAGCCTCGGTAATCCCCCCATATCGGAGTTCTTGATGACTGCTCGCACCCGCCTTTGGGTTCTCGCCATATCGACGCCGATCATCGTGTTCGTCCTGGTAGGCGGATACCTGGGCCAGGCGTTTGCGAAAGACGACACCTATCAGAACCTTCGGGTGTTCGATGATGTCGTGTCGCACGTCGTCAACAACTATGTCGAGGAAGTGGACCTGAAGCAGGCGATGCGCGGCGCCATGCGTGGGATGGCCGAGGCGCTGGACGCCGACAGCGCGTTCCTCACGCCCGACCTGGTTCGCACCGTCGAGAGCAACTCTAGCGCTGGACCGGCGGACGTCGGTATTGAACTGGTCCGACAGTACTACCTGAGAGTCGTATCCGCGCGAGACGGGTCTCCGGCCGCCAAGGCTGGTCTGCGTACTGGTGACTTCATCCGCGCGATCGACAACAAGCCGACGCGCGATATGTCGGCGTACGAAGGCGCGCGCCTTCTGCGCGGAGCGGCCGGCTCGAAAGTTACGCTGCTCGTCTTCCGCAGCAATGCCGCTGATCCTCACGAGGTCTCGCTACTGCGCGAGCGCATCGTCGGACCGGAGCTGACGTCGCGAATGGCCAACCCGACGACGGGCTACATCCACATCATCGATTTCACGAAAGAGTCGCCGGCTCGGATCAAGCAGGCGTTCGACGCACTGGCGAAAACGGGCGCTACACGTTACATCGTCGATCTCCGCGGCGCCGCGCGTGGCGATCTCGACGAAGGCGTTGCCGCGGCGCGGCTGTTCGTGCGCGCCGGCATTCTGACGGTGAAACAGACAAAGGCGGGCCGCGATGTCGTGTCGGCACAGGTGGCGGACGCGGTGATCAATGCGCCGGTGGAACTGCTCGTCGATCAGGGCACGGCCGCTGCCGCCGAAGTGTTTGCCTCGGCACTGGCCGGCAACGATCGCGCCGAGCTCGTCGGAGAACGCACGCTCGGACGCGCCGCGCGTCAGCAACTCGTGAAGCTGCCTGATGGCAGCGGACTGCTGCTGTCGTCCACGCGTTACCTCACACCCAAGAACGAAGGCATCCACGAGCGCGGTCTCACACCCGACGTCGAAGTCGATCAACCCGACGTCGACTTCGGCGCGACGCCGCCGGCGAAGGACGACACGCTCGACAAAGCGCTCGAGCGACTCGCTGAGAAGAAGGCGGCGTAGTCCGTTTCTGTATTGACTCTCCTCTGACCGTCGCGTATAACCGCGAGCCATGACGCGGCGCGTGAACACGTCACGCGCCTGCGGTCGGGGGAGGAGATCTCAATGAACAAACAGGATTTGATCGCCAAGATCGCCAAGGACACCGGTTCGTCCAAGGCGGGCGCGGCGGCCGCTGTCGATTCGCTGATCGATGGCATCACCAAGTCGCTCAAGAAGGGTGACTCGATCACGTTCGTCGGGTTCGGCACGTTCAAGACGGCGCTGCGCAAGGCGCGCACCGCTCGCAACCCGCAGACCGGCGCCGCCATCAAGATCCCCAAGCGCCGCGTCGTTCGTTTCAGCGTGGGCAAATCCTTGAAGGAACACGTTAGATAGAGAGCGTGTTCCTTCAAAGTCAAGGGTCAAAGGGCAAACGTCAAAGGTCAGGGCAACGCCAGCCCCTTTACCTTTGCCCTCGACCTTCACCTTCCGCCTGCACCTTGCCCTACACCTTTGCCCTCGCCTTTGACCTTTGCCCTTTGCCTTTTGACCTTCTGTTATACTGAACGTTCGTTTTTGGCCTGATTTCGCAAGCATAGGCGCGTAGCTCAGTTGGTTAGAGCGCCTCCCTGACACGGAGGAGGTCAGTGGTTCGAGTCCACCCGCGCCTACCATTCACGTGCAAAGTGTGAAGTGCAAAAGTGAAAAGTGTCGCAGCGTCCGGCCAAGCAATTTGTACTTTGCACTTTGAACTTTGACCTTTCGATGAGCCAGGTGACGATCACACTCCCCGATGGATCCAGTCGGAGTGTGCCTGCGGGCACGACGGTCGCCGACCTCGCGACGTCGATCTCGCCGGGGCTGGCCAAGGCGGCGCTCGCCGGCAAAGTGGACACTCGCCTCGTCGATCTGTCGTACCCGCTGAACACGGACGCGTCAGTGCAGATCATCACCTCGAAGAATGGCGCCGAGGCGCTTGCGCTGTATCGTCACAGCACCGCGCATCTGCTCGCGGCGGCAGTGACCAACATGTTTCCCGGCGTCCAGTGCGGCATCGGTCCACCGACCGACGAAGGCTTCTTCTACGACTTCGTCGTGCCGCGGCCCTTTGTGCCTGAGGATCTTGAGGCCATCGAGCAAAGAATGCGCGAGATGGCCGATCAAGATCTCGTCTTCGAGCGCCAGACGTGGCCGCGCGAGGAGGCGAAGCGCTTCTTTAGCGCCCGCGGCGAGCCACTCAAGGTCCAACTGATCGAGGAGAAGACCGAAGGCCAGACGCACGTCTCCTGCTACACGATCAAGGACAAGGAAACGTTCGTCGACTTCTGCGTGGGTCCGCACGTGCCCTCGACCGGTAAGTTGAAGGCGTTCAAGCTGCTCAGCACCTCGAACGCCTACTGGAAGGGCGACGCGCGGAACCAGCCGATGCAGCGCGTCTACGGCACGGCGTTCCTCTCCGACAAGGAGTTGCAGGAGCATGTGCGCCGGCTCGAGGAAGCGAAGAAGCGCGACCATCGCAAGATTGGCCGCGATCAGCGGCTATTCATGTTCCACGGCTGGGCGCCAGGCGCGACCTTCTGGCTGCCGAAAGGCACGGTGCTCTACAACACGCTCGCCAATTACATGCGCAGCGTGATCCTGCCGGCCGGCTATGAAGAAGTGAAGGCGCCGATCGTATTCAACAAGGCGCTGTGGGAAACGTCAGGACACTGGGATCACTATCGCGAGAACATGTTCCTGGTCGAATCCGAAGGCGAGCAGATGGGACTGAAGGCGATGAACTGCCCCGGTCACTTCCTGATCTATGCCAGCGAGGTGCACAGCTACCGCGATCTGCCGATCCGTCTCCACGAACAGACGCCGCTCCATCGCAACGAGGCATCCGGTGTGCTCTCAGGACTCACCCGCGTGCGCCAGTTCAGCCAAGATGATGGCCACTGTTTCGTCATGGAGTCGCAGATCGGCAGCGAGGTCGAGCACGTGCTGCGACTCGTCCAACGGGTGTACAGCGATTTCGGGATGAAGCCCGAAATGAAGCTCTCGACGCGGCCGGCCGAGTTCCTCGGCAGCATCGAGCAGTGGAATCACGCCGAGTCAGAGCTGCGCAAGGCGCTTGATGCCGTGGGCGAACCGTACACAGTCAATGAAGGGGATGGCGCCTTTTACGGGCCGAAGATCGACTTCGACGTGGTCGATGCAATCGGGCGGAAGTGGCAGTGCGCCACGATTCAGCTCGACTACATGATGCCGCAGCGATTCGACCTGAAATACGTCGGCGCGGACAACGCGGAGCACCGGCCGGTCGTAATCCATCGTGCAATCTTCGGCAGCTTCGAGCGCTTCATTGCGCTGCTGATCGAGCACTTCGCCGGTGCGTGGCCGCTGTGGCTTGCCCCGGTCCAGGCGGTGGTGCTGCCGATTTCAGACCGGCATCAGGACTATGCCGGCGGGGTTCGCGACCGTCTGGCTGCGGCCGGGTTGCGGGTCGAACTGGACGACCGCCAGGAGAAGATTGGTTATAAGATCCGAGAGGCCCAGCTGCAGAAGATCCCTTACATGCTGGTGACTGGCGATCGCGAGGCCGCCGAACGGGCGGTTTCGGTACGCAGTCGTTCGGCTGGCGACTTGGGGTCCCGTGCGCTCGACACGTTCATTTCGGACGCGCTCGAGGAGATTCGCCGGAAAGATCAGTCCGGACCGGCGCCCATAGCCGAACAGAAACCGGCGTAGGAGGACGTTATAGCTTTCGATCGCTCGCCCAGACGTGATGATCGCGTTCGTACCAACGAACGCATTCGTGTTCGCGAAGTCCGCGTCATCGACGAGACCGGACAACAGCTGGGGATCATGCCGCCGCCACAGGCGCTGGTCATTGCGCGTCAGAAGGGGCTCGACCTGGTCGAGATCTCTCCGACCGCAGTGCCGCCGGTGTGCCGGATCATGGACTTTGGCCAGTATCAGTACCAGGAGCAGAAGCGCGCCCGTGAAGCGAAGAAGCACCAGCGCGTGATCGAGGTCAAGGAGATCAAGTTCCGACCGAAAGTCGATGTGCACGACTACGAGTTCAAGAAGAAGCACATCGAGCGATTCCTGGCTGAAGGTGACAAGGTCAAGGCGACGATCTTCTTCCGCGGTCGCGAAATGGCGCACCCGGAGATCGGACGGCGCATTCTCGAGCGCCTGATGGCCGAATTGGCCGACATCGCGCTGGCCGAGACGATGCCGCGTCAGGAGGGCAATCAGATGCACGTCATCCTGACCCAGCGAACCGGACGTAAGAGCGCGCCGAAAGCCAAGCCGGACGCGGCCGGCGGGCCAGAGACAGCAGACGAGTAGACACATGCCGAAACTGAAGACACATCGCGGCGCCGCCAAGCGCTTCAAGAAGACCGGAACGGGCAAGATCGTCCGGGCCAGTGCGTTCAAGCGCCACATCCTGACGAGCAAGACGACAAAGACCAAGCGCCACAAGCGCGGCACACGGCAGGTCGCCGATCAGGATGCCGCCAAGCTGGAGCGGATGCTGCCGTACAAATAGTCGGTAGTTGGTAGTCGGTAGTTCGTAGTTAGTGGTTAGTGGTTTGGTAGTGAGTACGTAGAGGCGGGTCTTCAGATCCGCCTGGCCAGAGGACGAAATGCCGAGAGTCAAAAGAGGAACAGTTCGCCGCGCCAAGCGGAAGAAGCTTCTAGCCCGCGCCAAAGGCTTCTATCAGACCAAGAGCAAGCTGTATCGTGCCGCGAAAGAGTCGGTCGACACGGCATTGAAGTATGCCTACGTCGGCCGCAAGAACAAAAAGCGCGAATACCGCCGTCTGTGGGTTGTCCGCATCAACGCTGCCGCGCGCGAGAACGGACTGACCTACTCGCAGATGATGCGCGGGCTGAAGGCCGCCGGCAGCACCATCGACCGCAAGATGCTGGCCGACCTTGCTGCCACGCAGCCGGCCGCCTTTGCCACGGTGGCCGCGCAGGCGAAGGCCGCGCTACCTGCCGGCGCCGCGGCCTAGTCAATGCACAATGCCTAAGGCTCAATGCTCAATGCTCAATTAACCTTGGGCATTGGGCATTCCGCATTGCGCATTGAGCATTGACCATGTCTGAGACGCCGCCCGATCGCTCAACCATCGACGACCTGCGCAACCGCTTTCGCGCCCGCCTCGAGTCGTCCGAGACCGTCGCCGCCCTCAAGGCGCTGCAGGACCAGTTTCTCAGCCGCAAATCCGGAACGATCACCGGCTTGATGAAGACGCTCGGCTCGCTGCCGCAGGAGGCGCGGCGCGAATTCGGCAGTCTCGTCAACACGCTCAAGACCGAGATCGAGAACGCCATCGAGGAGAAGCGGCGGACGCTGGAATCGTCGCGGCCCCCGGCCGGCGCTGTCGACATCACACTGCCCGGCCGTCCGACGCCCATCGGCCACGTGCATCCGCTGATGCGCGTGCGTCAGCAGGTCGAGGACATCTTCACGCGAATGGGCTACGAGATCCTCGAAGGGCCCGAAGTCGAGGACGACTTCCACAACTTCGAAGCGCTCAACATGCCGCCCGAGCATCCCGCACGCGACATGCAGGACACGCTCTACCTCGCGCAGCCCATCGCCGGCGGCACGTGGGGCGCGCACCGTTCGCCTGTGCCCGGTCACGTGCCGGAAGCGCAAGTCCGCGCGGCGACGCTGCTTCGCACCCACACGTCCGCGATGCAGATCCGGTACATGAAGACCTTCCCGCCGCCGGTCCGCATCATCGTTCCCGGCAGGGTCTATCGTCGCGACAACCTCGATCTGACCCACACGCCGATGTTCCAGCAGTTCGAAGGCCTCGTGGTCGGACGTGGCGTGTCGATGGCGGATCTGAAGGGCACATTCGAAGCGATGCTGACCGCGCTGTTCGGTCACGTGAAGGTGCGGTTGCGTCCGAGCTTCTTCCCCTACACCGAACCCAGCGCAGAGGTGGACATCTCCTGTCAGAGTTGCGGCGGGTCGGGGTGCAGCGTGTGCAAACAGACCGGCTGGCTGGAGATCCTCGGCAGCGGGATGGTTCATCCCGCCGTGTTCGAAGCCGTCGGCTATGACCCTGAGCAGGTCACCGGATTCGCGTTCGGCATGGGCCTCGAGCGCGTGGCGATGCTGAAGTACGGCGTGGACAACATCCGGCTGTTCTACGAGAACGATGTGCGCTTCCTCGAGCAGTTTCCGGTCCCATGAAGATCCTGCTCTCCTGGCTCCGTGAATTCGTCGATGTGCCCGGCACCGCCGAGCACATCGCCACGACGATGTCGGTGCGCGGCTTTGCGGTGGAAGCGATCGAGTCACTGCCCGAGTACACCGAAGCGGTATCCGGAGACGGCACCATCGCGCGAACGCCGGGGGCGACCGCCGATGCGGTCATCGACTTCGAAGTCACCGCCAATCGTCCGGATTGTCTGTCGGTGGCCGGCATGGCGCGCGAAATCGCCACCGCCTACGGACTCCAGGTCCGCCGTCCAGTGGCCGGCGGGTCATCGCTGGCGTTGACGTCGCTGAAGTCGGTCGATCAAGGCGACGTCGAGATCGCGATCGACAGCAAAGAGCTGTGTCCGCGGTACGTCGGAGCGGTTGCGGACGTCAAGGTCGGACCGTCGCCGGAATGGATGCAGGCGCGCCTGCGTGCCGCGGGTGTCCGGCCGATCAGCAACATCGTCGATATCACCAACTACGTGCTGCTCGAGCTCGGGCAACCGATGCATGCGTTCGATTACGCCAAACTGGGTGGCGGCGCCATTCGCGTCAGGACCGCGCGGGCGGGAGAGACGCTGCGCACGCTCGATGGCCAAATGCGGACGCTCACGCCCGAGATGCTGGTGATTGCCGACGCGGAGCGTGCCATCGCCATCGCGGGCGTCATCGGCGGCGCTGACAGCGAAGTAAGCGCCGAGACTCAGACCATCGTCTTCGAGAGCGCATACTTCACGCCACAGCAGGTGCGTCGCACGAGCAAGGCGCTTGGAGTGAGGACGGAGGCGAGCACGCGATTCGAGCGCGGGACCGATCCTCGGCTGCCGGTCACAGCGATGGAGCGTGCGTGCGCGCTGCTCGAGCTCATTCGCGCCGGAACCGCGCGCGGGACGCTCGTCGATCGTTACCCGCTGCGGCTCGAGCCAGCGGTCGTGCGGTTACGCCGCGATCGTATCAGCGGACTGCTCGGGACGACCGTGCCCGATGCGGACGTCAGGAGGATTCTGGAAAGTCTCGGGTTCGCCCTGCGCGAGGCTGCCTCGACGTCGCTCGGGGCAGCCGGCTGGGACATCACCGTCCCGACCCGTCGAGTTGACGTGCTTCGCGAGGTGGACCTCATCGAGGAAGTGGCGCGTCACTACGGTTTCGACCGCATTCCGGTGACGTTCCCGGCGCTCACGACTCCGCCGCCGCCGATGGATCCACGCGTCGCCCAGACCCGCGCGTTGCGGGCGATCATGACTGGCGCAGGGTTCTCAGAGGCCGTGACGTTCGGCTTCGTGTCCCAGCCTGCGGCGGCACCGTTCGCACCGGAAAGCGATCTCGTCCCGATCGCGAATCCTTTGTCCGAGAGCTTCGCGGTGCTCAGGCCATCCGTGCTGCCCGGCCTGGTCGCTGCCGTCGCGCACAATCGCCGGCGCGAACAGCGGGACGTCCAGTTGTTCGAAGTCGGCGCCCGGTTCTCACGGTCGCGCGGCGAGCGCCGATCGCTGGCCTTTGCGTGGACAGGCGTCGTCGGTGCCGATCACTGGAGCGGCGGCACACGGCCGATTGACTACTTCGACGTCCAGGGTATTGTCGAACGTGTGTGCCAGGCCCTGCGCGTGGACGCGCAGATGCAAGGCGTCGCCGAATCGTGGCTCGTACCCGGGCGCGGTGCCGCGATCGCCGCGGGTGACGTGCGCATTGGCACGATGGGTCTCCTCGCACCGTCGATCGTCGAGCAGTACCAATTGGCGGCAAGCGACGCCATCTACGTGGCAGAGATCGATCTCGATAGCGTGCCGCCAGCCGACGAGGATCCGCAGGTCGAAGCGCTGCCAAGACACCCCTCGATGACGCGCGACATCTCGATTCTCGTCGCCGATACGCTCGCGGCGGGAACGGTGCGGCAGACGGCACGGGAGAACGCCCCCGACACTCTCGTCCGCGTCAGCGAGTTCGACCGATACCAGGGCAAGGGCATTCCCGACGGACAAGTCAGCCTGTCTCTGAGGCTCACGTTCCGGGCATCTGATCGCACACTCACCGACAGCGAGGTACAGAAAGCTGTGGATGCGGTCGTCGCCGCGCTGAAGCAACAGCATGGCGCGGTGCAGCGCTAGGTCGGTTGGTGGTTGGTGGGAGTGGTTGGGCGTTGGTAGTTGGAAGTTGGGAGTTGCGATCTCTGTGAGGTCGTGGCACCATCTCCTCCACCACTTCCCCGAGTAAAGGAATCTATCCGGATGGCTAAACAGGCGGTAGCGTCGCGCACTGATCTCGACCCAATCGATCGGCTCGAGGAAAAAGTCAAACTGCTCGTCAGCGTCGTCGCGCAGCTGCGACGCGAGCATGCGAAGGTCCTCGACGACAACTCGCGGCTGATGCACGAGCTCGACAACATGCGCGCGCGTCTGGCTGAGAACGAAGTCACCGGCAGCGAATTGACGGCGCTACGCGAAGAGCGCGACCTCATTCGCGTCCGCGTGTCGGAGATGCTCGAACAGCTCGAGGCAATCTGACGTGCATCGCCGTAAGGAATGAGCAGCGTGGTCACAGTCGAAATCGCGGGACAGCGATATCCGATTCGTAGTGCGCTCGACGAGCGCTATGTCACCGAGCTCGCGGCGTACGTCGATCAGAAAATGCGCGCTGCTTCAGATGCGGCGCCAGCGAGTGACATGCTCGGCCTGGCTGTGCTTGTCGCGTTGAATATCGCCGACGAGTTCTTCCGTGAACGCGACCGTGAGGTCCATCCGCCAACTGGCGAACTCCACGAACGGGCCGCACGGCTCGAGCGTATTGTCGACGAAGCGCTCGCGCAAGTCTCCGTCAAAAAAGCCGTCTAGGAAGAGGCGCTGCCGATCTGTTGACCCGCCTCGGATCGCACGATAAGATTCCTTGAGCTCCTGCTTTGCTCGTGATGGTTTTCGGAGGCTCGTCTGAGCCAACGTTAATCCAAAGTGAGCCGCGAGGTTGCGCGTTGTGCATGCCTCTGTTTCGAGGAAGCCTGAAGCGCGACCGATAACAGCGGCTCCACCTGCTTTCGCAGGTTCATTCGACCTCCCCACACGGCAAAGCGGGGCTTTTTCAGTTCTTCCCATTCATGGTCCGGCTGAGGCCGGACACTACACTCCGCGACGCTCCCTGCGGATCACCTGTGCCCACACTCACTGTCGCTGACATCGGTGAACGTGCGCTGATTGCCCGCATCAAAGCACGCGTCTCGATGCCGTCGTGGGTGGTGATCGGTCCCGGCGACGATGCCGCCGTGATCCAGCCGGAGCGAGGCACGTACGACGTGGTGACGACGGACGCGCTGGTCGAGGGTGTCCATTTCGATCGGCGCTTCGTGCCCGCCGACGCAATCGGACATCGTGCGCTGGCTGTCAATCTCAGCGATCTGGCCGCGATGGGGGCGTTGCCGCGCGCCGCGCTGCTCTCGCTCTCGCTGCCCTCGTCACTCGACGTCGCCGATTTCGAGCATCTGGTCGATGGCGTGCTGGCTGTCGCAGCTTCGCACGGCGTGACGCTCATTGGCGGCAACATCACGCGGACGCCAGGACCACTGACCGTGGATATCACCGCGATCGGCACGGTCCGCCCGCGCAGGGTGCTGACGCGTTCCGGTGCGAGGCCGGGCGACTGGGTCTATGTCACCGGCTCATTGGGCGGAGCGGCCATTGGTTTGCAGAGGTTGCAGGCTGGTGCGCAAGCCGGGGTTGACCCGTGCGTCGTACGGTATCTGAGACCCGAACCGCGGGTCCGAGCGGGTATGTTGCTCGGCCGCAATCGCGCGGCCTCGAGCTGCATGGACGTCAGCGACGGACTCGCGGACTGCGTGCGTCAGGTGGCCGAGGCGTCTGGCGTCGGTATCACGCTCGAAGCTGCATCGATTCCGATCTCGGCTGAGGTTCGCGAGGCGCAAACGCGACGAGAGCGGGATCCGCTCGAGCCGGCGCTCAGCGGAGGCGACGATTACGAGCTGTTCTTTACAGTACGACCAGCTCATCGGGGACGCCTGCGCATGGTTTGTCAGCACGTGGGCGATCTGCCGATAACTCGCATTGGAGTGGTGACAAAGGGTCGGGAGTTGCTAGTGCGCGACGACAGCGGTACGACGCGCCCACTGCCGGCAGGATACGAGCACTTCACGTCAACATAGATGCGACTGATCCTCGCGCGCTATACCTGGCTCAAGGTCACGGTGCTCCTCGCGGCCGTCGTGGGGTTCGTGTTGTTGTACGAGAGTCAGATGCGCGATTCGCGCAACGCCGCCTGGGAGACGATGACCAATCCCGATGGGTCGCCATTGCCCGGCGCGCGGCTCCCCTTTAGCGCCACCGCGTATTGCAAAGGCACGACGACGGCGTCTGGCGTCGGCGTCCGCAGCGGTATCGCCGCTGCCGATCCGTCGATCCTTCCGGTCGGCACCGTGCTCAACATCGCCGTCGGCGACAATCGCTACAACGGTGTGTACACCGTGATGGATACAGGTCCGGAAGTACAGGGCCGATTGCTCGATCTGTACATGTGGAGCTGTCACGAAGCACTGAAGTTCGGCCGGAAGGACGTGCAGGTGACGGTGCTACGACTCGGGTGGGATCCACGTGCGACGGCACCCACTTTGATCGATCGCATCTTCCGCGGTCGCGCCACACGCAAGGTTCCAGCGCCTGAACCTCCGCCGCCCGCTGGCGAGGCGCCTGCCGATGGGGAAAGCGAGGAATCGAGCGCGCCGGACGTCGCGGCACCTGAGGCCGACACGACGCCTGCTCCTACACCCGCGCCGCCGCTGCAATAGAACGCTCCGGCGAAAAGCCCGACACTCATGCCCACGGTGCGTGTTATCGGCGACCGGCGGTGGCGAGCAATGATTCCAACAGCGTTGGGTCTGCGGGCTTGGTGAGATGCACGTCGAAGCCGGCTTGCATCGCGTGGTCCTTGTCGCGTTCCTGGCCCCAGCCAGTCAGCGCCACCACCATGAGACTCGATCCGAACTCCTGGCGAATGCGGCGGCACGTTTCATAGCCATCGAGCCCCGGCATGCCGATATCCAGAATCACAATGTCGGGACGGTACTCGCGCAGGTCGTTGAGTCCGGCCTCGCCGTTGTGCGCAACGCGGCATTCGCCGCCGAGCGCCGTGACGAGCCGCTGCATCGCTCGTGCCCCGGCGGGATTGTCATCGATGACGAGCACGCGGCGGCCGGCACACGGCGCCACCGGAGGCATGGTCGCGACATGAGTCGTCGTTGCGACGTGAGCCACGGGCACTCGCAACGTGAAGGTGCTGCCCCGGCCGGGGCCGTCGCTGTGGGCGTCGATCGATCCGCCGTGCATTTCGATCAGACGTCGCGCCAGCGCCAACCCGATGCCGAGACCTGTTTGCGAACGCTGTGCGGTGGTATCGTCCTGCGTGAACAGATCGAAGACGCGGGGCAGCATCTCGCTGGAGATGCCGATCCCCGAGTCGGCGATGCGAAGGATGACCTCGCGCTGGTGAGTGGTCGATGATGTCAGCTCAGCTGAAATGCTGATGTGTCCGCCCGGATCAGTGAATTTGACGGCATTGTGTAGCACGTTCGAGATCACCTGAACGAACCGTACGGGATCGGACTCGACGAGCAGTCGTGTATTGGGCATGTCGATGCGGAGATCGATCTGCCTTTCGGCGATGGCCGTACGATTGCCCTGCACGGCCCTGGTGACGAGCGTCGCAAGTTCCGTGGCCTGGCGCTGCAGCCGAATCTTTCCGGACGTGATGCGTGACACGTCCAGGAGATCGTCCACCAGCCGCACGAGCAACATGAGCTGCTCCTCCATCTCCTCGCGGACTTCTTCGACCACCTCCGGTGTGTTGCCAGCGATGCGAATCAGCTCCAGGCTCGTACGAAGCGGCGCCAGCGGATTGCGCAGCTCGTGGGCCAGCGTCGCGAGGAACTCGTCCTTTCGTCGATCGGCGTCTTTCAGCTGCCGCTCACTGTTGCGCAAGGCGTCCTCGGCCTGCGTACGCTCGATGAGATCGGCGGCCTGCCGGGCCAGGATGTCGAGCAGGCGGAAATCGCGTTCGGACGGTTGATGCGGTTGTGTCCAGTGCGTGGTGATCATCCCCAGCGTCTTGCCGCCGCGAGAGATGAGCGGTGTGGTCTGGGCGGCCTGAATGCCCCCCTCGAGCAGCGCTGCCTGATCCGCGGTGCCAGCCATGAAATCGCATCGGGCCACGTCCGGAGTGATGACTCGAGCGCCGGTTTGCAATGCATGGGCACACGTCGTGTGAGCGTCAGCGGATACCCACTCCCACCGCCGCTTGGCGACGTCATCGAAACCCCGCGAGGCAATGAGATGCAGCTCGCCGCGCGGTCCACGCTCAGGGTGAAACACCTGCATGCTCGCGCACTGCGAACGCATGATCCAGAGCGCCGCGTCGACAAGGGTTTCGTACAGCGACGCGGTTCCCTGCTCTTCGATCAGCTGTGCGCTCAGCTGCTGGAGGAGCTTGGTGTCCGCCAGCTCAATGCTCAACCGACGTTCGCTCTCCCGCAAGGCGTTGTCGCTGAGCCGTCGTTCGATGAACTCCGCAGCCTGTCGCGCCAGCAGATCGAGAAAGCGAGTCTCGCGCGCGGACGGTCTCCGTTGCGACTCGGTCCACTTCGTGCACAGCATGCCGACTGTTCGCCCGGTGCGCGTGATCAGCGGTGTTGACTGCCCCGACCGGATCCCGCCCTCCACCAGCAGCTGAATCGTCCCGTCCGGATCTGCGACGCCCGGATCGTCGTAATGGACGACAGCCGACCGATTCATCGCGAGCGCCCGGCCACATGATATCTGAGAGTTCGCGTTCACTCGACTGAGGCGTTCGGCCGCGGCGAATTCGAATCCATCGTTGGCCAGCAGCACCAGCTCGTAGGCACCGGCGTCGAGCAGCTGCAGGCAGCCCGCTTGTGCGCTGGTAATGGATTTTGCCGCAGCGACGATAGCGTCGAACCAGGCCTGGGTATCGGACTCGGCCACCAGGCGCACGCTGAGATCGCGCAACAGCTGCGTATCGCGGAGGTCGTTGCCCACGGCCTGCTCGGCCAAGGCCTGTTCGAGACGCGCGAAGAGACGATCCGCCAGCTGGCGGAACAGGTCGATTTCCTCGTCGCGCCAGCGATGCGGATGCGCGTCGCACACCGAAAAGATGAACCTCCACGCGCCGTCGCGGATGAAGGGCACGCTCATGAACGACCGCACCTGGAGCATCGAATGTGCGTCGGTGTAGGTTCGCGGGTCGCGGTCGGTGTCGTACACAATGAGCGGAGCGCCGGTTCGGGCGGCCTCGCGATACTCTGGCGTCACGAACTCCGAGATGCGGATGGCATCCGGCCTGCTCGGTGAACCCTCGCGGTTCCAGATGTGCAATACCCGGATCAGATCGTGCGGCTCGTCCACCCCGAGCAGGCACACCGATGACACCTGCAGATACGTACCGAGTAAAGACCCGACCACCTGCATGATCTGCTCGGGGGACGACAAGCGCGCGTAGCTGTCTGCGATCTGATCGAGGAGGACGAG
>DAINQP010000024.1:0-38704 GCA_036742665.1 Vicinamibacterales bacterium
AGACGGGACAGTACGCCCTGGCCAATGTCCTCTACACGCCGGTGAAGAACGTGATGATGGGCGGCGAAGTGCAGTGGGGGCGGCGCGAGATGTTCCGCGATCCCTTCGTCGGTGACGGCCTCAAGCTCCAGTTCTCGTTCAAATACAACTTCTCGGCAACCATCGGAGGTCAATAGTCATGAGGAAGATCCCACGTGTATGGCTCGGTGCCGTCGTCGCGTTGTTCGTCGGCGTTTCGGGCGGCACTCTCGCGCAGTCGGGCGATCCGCAGAAAGCGGTGGAGACGGCGTATCAGCAGTTCAGGAACCTGAAAGAGGGCAAGAACGCCGACTACATTCCCGCACTGGCGAAAGTCGATCCGAACCTGTTCGGCATCGTGTTAGTGACGGTTGACGGCAAGGTCGTCACCGCGGGCGACGTGAAGACCGAGGTCTCGATCCAGTCGATCTCAAAAGTATTCACGATGGCCCAGGTGGTTCAGGAGCAGGGCCTCGAGGCGATCGAGAAGCGCATCGGCGTCGATGCGACCGGCGCGCGATTCAATTCGATCATCGCTGTCGAAGGCGTGCGCACCGTGGCTGGCACCGGAGCGCCGGAAATGAATCCACTCGTCAACCCAGGCGCGATTTCAGCGACCAGCATGGTGCGGGGTTCGTCCGCCGACGAGGTGTGGAACAAGATCATCGGCATCCACAACGATTTCGCCGGCCGCTCACTCTCGGTGCTGCAGGATGTCTACAAGTCCGAGGCGGACACCAATCAGCGCAACCAGGCGATCGGTGCGCTGATGCTCGCCTACGGTTACATCAAGGACAACTGGCAGCAGGCCGTCGATCTCTACACGCGCCAGTGCTCGATCGGCGTGAATGCCCGCGACCTGGCCACGATGGCGGCGACGCTTGCGGCAGGTGGCAGGAATCCGGTCACCGGCAAGCAGGTCATGGATGCCGACAAAATCCCAGGAGTGCTTGCCGTCATGGCCACCGCGGGACTCTATGACGACTCCGGCAAGTGGCTCTATCACACCGGACTGCCAGCAAAGAGCGGTGTCGGCGGCGGTCTCATCGCCGTCTCACCCGGCAAGTTCGGGATCGCCGTCGTGTCACCTCCACTGGACGAGGCGGGGAACAGCGTTCGCGCGCAGCGAGCCATTACGCTGATCTCGAATCAGCTTGGCGGCAATCCGCTCGCGCCGACGGTGAAGGCGACGAAGTAGCCGGCCATGGCGTGGCTGGGCGACGCGCTGCGCCAGAATCCGGCGCTGGCGCTGTTCGTGGTTTTGGCGGTCGGATTCGCGCTGGGACAGGTGCGCCTCGGAGCGTTCCAACCGGGGCCGGTACTCGGCAGCCTGATTGCCGGTCTCGTCATCGGCCAACTCGGGATTCCGATCCCGGGCGGGTTGAAGGACGTCTTCTTCCTGCTATTCGTGTTCGCGATCGGCCTGCGGACTGGCGCCGAGTTCTTTCGCGGATTGCGGTCCAGTGCGCTGCCGCAACTGGCGGTGATCGCCACGCTGATCATCACAGCGGTCGCGCTGACCTGGAGCATTGCGCGCATCTGGCATCTCGACGCAGGTACCGCAGCGGGCCTCCTGTCAGGTGCGTTGACGAACTCCACGTCACTCGGCACCGCAACCGACGCCACCGCCGGACTCGCTCTCGACGCGGCCGCCCGCGATCGACTCGCGCACAACGCGACCACGACCTACGCGCTCACCTATCTCGTCGGCCTGATCGCCGTGGTGGGATTTCTGTCCTACGTGGCGCCGCGGTTGATGCGCGTCAATCTCAAAACCAGCAGCCGGGAGCTCGAACAATCGCTCGGCATGACCGCAAATGCACAGTCAATGAACTCGGCCTACCGCCCCATCGTCGTGCGCGTCTATCGGCTGCCGGCCGCGCTGGACGGACTCACGGTTGCCGACGTCGAGCGGCGATGGCCGGCCGAACAGCGTGCCATCGTCACTCGCGTGAGAAGGGGAGAGGCGCTCATGGACGCCAGCCCCGACATGCCGGTGCGAGACGGCGACATCCTCGCAGTCGCCGGCTGGTCGGCGGCGCTCATCGGCGACGCGAATCCACTCGAGGAGTACGAGCTGCACGACCGCGCACTGCTCGAGATTCCGATGATCTCCGCCGATCTCGTGCTGACTAATCGCGCGCTTGCGGGACAGTCGCTGCGACTGATCGCGGAGCGGATCGGCGCCCGCGGCATCTTCCTCCTCGGCCTCCGGCGTGCGGGGCGCGATCTGCCGGTGACGCCGGCGACGATCATCGAACGCGGCGACGTGCTGAACGTATCCGGCGCTCGAGCAGAGGTGATGCGCGTCGCCACCGAGATCGGCTACGCAGAGTACCCGACGTCGGCCACCGACCTGTTTCTCGTCGGAGCCACGATCGCGCTCGGTGGGCTGATCGGTTCTATAGGGTTCACCGTCGGGACAGTCACGCTCAAATTGAGTAGTCCGGTGGGCGCGCTCCTGGGCGGACTGACGCTCGGCCATCTGCGTTCCAGGCATCCGCGCTTCGGACGGATCCCCGAGGCATCGGTCAAGTTGTTCGAGTCCATGGGACTCTCGTCGTTTCTCGCGCTCGTCGCGCTACAGGCCGGCCCTGAAGCGATCACCGCGTTCCGTACGTCCGGCGCGACGCTGGTCGTCGCGTCCGCCACCATTACGGTGCTGTCGCATCTCGCAGCGATTCTGGTTGGCCGCTATGTGATCGGCATGCATCCCGGAGTCTTGCTCGGCGTATGCGCCGGCGCGGGCACCTCCGGCCCCGCGCTCGCGGCGATCGAACGTGAGGCCGACAGCCAGGTCCCGACGATTGGATACGGCATGGGCTACGCGGTCGGGAACGTGCTTACGGCTCTCGGCGGGACCCTGCTCGTCCTGACGGGTTCCTGATGCAGGCGCGATGGCGGTGGGTGGCGAAGAGCGCGGCCGTCATCGCGCTTGCGTACAGCATGGATGCCGCCGCAGTGGCACAGGGGAGGAGCGACGTCGTGACGCTCGCCAACGGCGATCGCATTACGGGTGAGATCGTCCGTCTCGATCGCGGCCAGCTCGAGTTCAAGACCGACGATGTTGGCACGCTCTATCTCGAATGGGACAAGCTGGTGAGCCTCGTCACCACGCAGCTCGTAGAGGTGACGACGACGGACGGACGCATGTTTCTCGGCAGTCTTTCGCGAAGTGCCGATCGATCGATCGCCGTGGCCAGCGCTGATGCGACGGCGCAGCTCGCGATGCCTGACGTGACCGAGATCACGACGATCGGACGAAACTTCTGGCGAAAGCTCGATGGCTCGTTCGACGTCGGGTTCAGCTACACGCGATCGAGCGGCATTGCGCAGCTGAACCTGAATACCGACACGATGTATCGGAAGCCGGGATCGCAGTCGCGTCTGACCACGTCGTTCACGCAGACCGAGCAGAGCGACGACGAGGGACGCGACGACCGCGGAGCGATCGACGCGTCCTACCTGCGTTATCCATGGCCGCGATGGTTCGTCGCGGCCGCGGGGCGGTTCGAGACGAACGAAAGCCTCGGACTCGAGCTGCGGTCGCAGATCGGTGGTGCGATCGGGCCTCGTCTAGTCAACAGCAATCGCGCCCAGTTGACGCTCGGCGCTGGCCTGGCGTTCAACGACGAGCGCGGGGTGGACGTCGCGCCCACGCAGAACCTCGAGGCGCTGCTGATGTTCCAGACGTCGTACTACGCCTACGATCGGCCACGCACCAATCTCGATGTGACAATGCAGTACTACCCGAGCCTGAGCGACCCTGGCCGTCAACGCCTGCAGCTCGACGCTGCGAGCAAGCGTGAGTTCTTGAAGGATCTTTTTGTGTCGCTCAGCGTGTTCTACACGATCGACACCCGACCGCCGAATCCGGACGCCGACACCTACGATGTCGGCGTCCTCTGGTCGATTGGCTGGACGTATTGAGCGCGCCGCCTACGACTTCTTCACCGGCGGCGGATAGTTCTTGAACAGCTTGGTCATCGCCTTCGCCAGGTTCTTCTGCTGCTTCTCGGGCTTCGCCTTCGTATCAAGTGTCTTGCTCGCCACGCCTCGCCACACGAGTTGCTTCTGGCCGGCCTGATACATGTCAACAGCGACCTGCCCGACGTAGATCGTCGACGTCTGTCCGGTCGTGGTGCTCACGCCGCCGCCGCCGTACCATCCGCCGCCGTACCAGCCAGGACCGGTACCCCACCCGCTATCGAACGAGGTGTACTGCTTTTCGGTGCTGATCGCGCTCTGATAGCCCACGTACAGATCGGCCGTTTCGGCGTCGGTCCGTTTCAGACCCTTCGTGGCCAGCTCGGCATCGACGGCGGACTTGATCTGCATGTCGACGAGATCGCTGGGCACTTGCGCGCCTTTGAGGTTGACCCACTTGTAGGTCTTGAATTGCGAGAAGTCCGCCTGCTTGTCGAAGTTATAGCGCACGTCCTGGGCGAACGCGCTGATGGCGCTCGCCAGCAGCACAGCGAATGCCAGCACAGGCACTGATGATTTTCTCATGGCTCGTGTTCCTTTCGATGACGTCGTGCAGAGTTCGATGATGTGATGCGCGTTGGTTGCATGCGTGTGCGTCAGCGGCGGCGTCCACCACCGCCACCGGAGCGGCTACCGCCGTAGCTGCCAGCACCGGAACGGGTGCCTCCGCTGCTTTGCCAGCTACCGCGATCGGTCGCACGTTGATTGCCTTGGGCCCGTGCCGCGCGATCGCTGTCCAGTTGACCGGATCGTTCCGACGGCGTCGACGTGCTCCAGCCGCCAGTGCCATTGCTTTGTTGCCAGCCTCCACCTTCTCCTTGACGGTAGACGTTGCCGTCACGGCCGGCGTAGATGTCGCCGCCCTGAGTGCGGCCGACTGTGCTGCGCTCGCCGCCCGGGCCGACGCGCGAGACCGCGCCGGCACCGCTGTCGGTGCGGATGCCGGATGTCGATGTGCCGCGGCCGTAGTTCTGGGCGTGCGCGGTCTGCGCCCAGTTGTCGCCGCGTTGCACGGAGCTCGTGCCCCAATTGCCATAGACGTTGGAGCCCTGGCGTGTTTGTCCGTAGGCGCCGGTGCGCGGGTTGTAGGCCTGGCCGGCGGCGCGTGAGCCGTACGGACCGTACGCCGCTGCGCCGCGCGAGTAGGTTCCAGTGCGCGGGTTGTACGACGCGCCCATGCCAACGCCGCCGTAGGGTCCATAGGCCGCGTAGCCGCGGCCGTACCCGCCGGTGTACGGGTTGTACCAGGCGCCCATCCCGTATGTGTGCGCGTACGGATAATAGGCAGGGTAGAACCCACCGTAGCCGACGTAGGGCGGATAGTACCAACCGCTGCCCCACACCGCGCATCCCCACCCGATCATCATTCCGGTGTACGCAGCGGTGTACGCAAACGTCGCCCACTCGTCGTCGTTGTCCTCTTGGATGGTGACGTAGGTGATGTGATGCGACGGGGAGCTCGCCGGGATCGTGTAGATCTGCGCCGGGATGGTCGATGCCACGTCCCACGGACCGTTTGGCGACTGCGACATGAACCACACGCCCTGGAAGCACAGATAGTACAGATCGCCGTATTTGACGATGTCCTTGTCGGTGTTCACGGCGCGCTCGACGCCTTGCGATCCTTGAACAGGTTGGAACTGCGGGGTGCCCTGATACGCGACGTCAGGTGCCTTCAGCTCTTTCTTGTTGACGCGCGCGGTGCGCGGCACCATCGCCAGCAGCACGGCTTCGGTCGCCTGCCGCGTGCCGGGAATGGACGCGAGCACACGCGAGCGCGGATGCTCGACGGGAATGCGCGTGAAGTCCTCCGGCAGCGACGGTGTCGCGAATGTCCACGGTCCATCGAGACTGGCGCTGTTGAACCATCGTCCCGCGACGAGGAAGTAGAAGTCGCCAGTCTGTCCCATGCGGAACAGATCGCTTTCGGTGTTGTTCACCCACAACAGCGTCGTCGCGCCCTCAACCTTGAGATAGCTGGGTGGCCCCTGGAGGGCGATCAACTCGGCCGGCTCGGTGCTGACGAAGACGCGAGGTACTGATTTCTTCGAGAGCTTGTCACCGGGTAGTGCGGCCTTGACATCCTTCCAGTTCTCGTCGGGCGGCAATTTCGAGAAGCTCTCCGGCAGCTTTCCGGCCTGCGTCCATGGGCCCTCGATCGTCTTGGCCTGGAGCCATGAGCGGTTGTAGCGGAGATACAGCGTCTTCGTGGGTGTGTGCTCGAGCACATCCCAGTTGGTGTTTACGACATATCTGAGGTCCACGTCCTTGATGGGACTCCAGACCGTTTCTCCGTCCAGGTTGAGCAGAATCGCCGGGGTCGTGCTGGAGAACACCTTCGGCGGCTCGGCCTTGATGTTCTCCACATTCTTGACCTGCAGCGGGCTCGCCGCGACGTAGGCGAGCAGCCGATCGAGGTCGAGCACGCGCTGGTTGACCGGAAGCGCCTGTACTTCGGCGACGAATGCCTTCACCTGATCGGGTGTGAGCGATGGAAAGTTGTACTGGGTGATCTTAAGATCGAGCGTCACCACGCGATCGTCAACGGCGACGCTGGTCGGGCCCTCGATCTTGATCGTCCCGAGCGCGGCATCCTTCACCCCGGTCCGCTGATACGACACCGCCGACGACGCGATGATGTTCTTCTGATCGGTCCAGCTCTCGACCTGCGGCTGGTACCACACGACCGTCCCGCTCTTCAGCGCGACGGTGCGCGGCCACCCGGTGTCAGCATTCGTCCCTGCAGGAGGAGTTGTGGCCGCCACGGGTTTGGGCTGCGCCGTGGCCGTCGCAGGTTTTGTCTGCGCGGCCATGGGCAGTCCCTGGGGCAGCGCCAGGGCCGCTGCGAGCATCCCAATGAGCCACGGTGAACGACGCGGCATCGTGCGCATCACGCCCCAGGTCACTTCAGAACCTCGTGGTCACGCCGCCGGAGATCTGAAACTGATTCGAGTACTGCGGATCTCCGGTCAGGTAGCAGCCCCAGTACGGATCGCACCACCAGCCTTCGGCGTCGGTCTTGATGTAGGTGGGCGTCCACTGCGCCCCGAAGCGCACACCGAAATGCGGGGACGGATATACCTTCACGCCGGCGCCCCAGGTAGTGGAGAACTGCGTCTCGCCAGGGATCGTCCGCTGTGCGCCCAGCGCAAAGAAGTCCACGCTGCTGAAATGTGTCGCGCCGATCCCAATCATCAGGTAGGGTCGAATGCGCGCGCCCATCTCGCCGAAGTTGAAGGCGACGTACGGATGGTACGAGTAGACGTTGAGGTCGCCGATATCTAACGTGTTCGTCCCCTCGGCGGAGAGCGTGCTCATCTGTTGATTGAACAGAAAGCCCACTTCGAATCGTTCGTTGACGTGGAACCCAGCGCCGAAGCCCCACGATGACGAGTCCTTTGTATCGATTGCGTCATAGATGTTGCCGTCACCCGCCAGGATCGCGGTATCTGTTTCGACGCCATCAGACAGCGTCCACCCGAAGAGGCCCATGATCTCGACCTTCTGCGCGAAGGCCGGTGTCGCAGACCAGAGAACGCCTACCAGCAACAGGCCTGTTGCTTGCTTCCACATTGTCAAACCTCCAACGAGTGAGGCTCCCCACGCTCTGTCACGAGCCGTGCGTGAGGTGTCACTCCATGAGAATGCCGCGGCGCCGCTCTCCAGCAAATCGGGCAGACCGCATTACACCAATCGAGCAAATGTCTTCAGCAGGACCGGTGCCACATCACCGCGCGTTGTCAGCTCGGCGATCGCCATAGATTTTCTGAAAGAGAAGTCCGTCCGTCGATGTGGCCGCGACGAAGCGTGGGCTCGAGACTCCGGCATATCGGAGATGGCTCCGCTCCGACGCTCTCCGGTCCGTCCCGACGTGAATCGACTGAGGAGCAACACAGCCTTGGCACGTCGCGTGCTCGATAGACGCTCGCGGCATGAGCGCCGCGACCCCGGTACACAGGAGGCACGCCATGCGCGTGACGATCGATACAGCAGTAACGCGGACCGCGGCGCTTGTAGTCGTTCTGGCCTTGAGCTCGTCGTGCACGCCGCAGCAGGCCAGAGAAGAGGCGATTGGATCGGCGCGCGCCGAACAACGTGCGGCCACGGTGCAGCGGGCAGCGATCGTCGGTCCCACGCGCACGGAACGCGATCTGCTCGGTGAGAAACAGGTTCCGATTGACGCGTACTACGGCGTGCAGACGGCCAGAGCGCTCGAGAACTTTCGCATCTCAGGCGTCGCCATCAACCACTATCCAGGGTTCGTCGAGGCCTGGGCGATCGTAAAGCTCGCGGCGGCGCGCGCCAACACGGACGTCGGCGCCATGAAGCCGGAGACACTCGCGGCCATCGAGAAAGCCACAGCGGCGGTGATGAACGGGAAGTATCACGACCAGTTCGTCGTGGACTGGTTTCAGGGCGGCGCCGGCACCTCAACCAACATGAACGCCAACGAAGTGCTCGCCAACGTTGCGCTCGAACTGACTGGGCGGCCCAAGGGTGACTACAGCGTCGTCGAGCCGCACGACGACCTGAACATGTCGCAGTCTACGAACGATTCGTATCCGACGGCGCTCAAGGTCGCGTTCATCCTGCGCAACGACAAGCTGGTCAGCGAACTGCAGAACCTGGTCGCGTCGTTCCGCGCCAAGGGGAACCAGTACATCGACATCGTGAAGATGGGACGCACCGAGCTGCAGGACGCGGTGCCAATGACGATCGGGCAGGAGTTCCACGCATTCGCCGCATCGCTCGAGAGTGAAATCAGCCTGCTGCGTGACGCCGAGAAGTACCTCTACGCGGTCAACATGGGCGCCACGGCGATCGGCACGGGCATCAACGCGCCGAAGGGTTACGCGCAGAAGACCGCCCAGCATCTGGCGAAGCTCACCGGCAAACCGATCGTGGTCGCCCAGGACATGGTGGCCGCGACGTGGGACCAGCAGGGATTCGTCGTCTACTCCTCGGCACTGAAAAGCGTCGCCATCAAGTTGTCGAAGATCGCCAACGATCTGATTCTGCTCACCTCAGGACCGCGCGCCGGCCTCGCCGAGATCAATCTGCCGGCCTTGCAGCCGGGTTCGTCGATCATGCCCGGCAAGGTCAACCCCGTCATCCCGGAGCTAGTCAACATCGTGGCCTTCCGAGTGATGGGAAACGACTACGCGGTCACGTTGGCCGCGCACTCCGGTCAGCTCCAGCTGAATGCCTACGAGCCGCTCGAAGGCGTCGCCATCATGGAGTCGCAGCACCTGCTGCACAACACGTCCATGACCTTGCGAACCCTCTGCGTGGACGGGATCACGGTGAACGAGAAAGTGCTGGCGCACTACATGGAGACGACAGTCGGCATCGCGACGGCACTCAATCCGGTGCTGGGTTACGACAAGGCGACCGAGCTGGCGAACGAGGCGTACAAGAGCGGTAAAGGGATCCTCGAAATCATTCGCGAGCGAAAGATTCTTACTGAGCCGCAGATCGCCGAGTTGCTCGACCCGGTGAAGCTGACGCAACTCGACAAGAACCAGTATCGCTCCGCAAAGAAGTGACGGTCTGTGGAACACCAATGGGAGGCAGTGATGATCCGGCTTCAGAAAATTCATGTGGTGGTCGTCCTGGTCGCTCTGACGGCCAGCGTTCAGGTCTCATACGCGCAAGCGAAGAAGGCGAACGTCGTGATCCTGGCGACCGGAGGCACGATCGCGGGCGCCGCGGCTTCGGGCACACAGGCCGCGTACAAGTCAGGCGCGGTGACGATCGACGCGATGATCGCCGCAGTACCTGGCATCGGCGATCTGGCGACGATCAAAGGAGAACAGATCTCGAACGTTGGATCCCAGGACATGAGCATGGACATCATGCTGAAGCTCGCCAATCGCATCAACGAGCTCGCGCGATCGAGTGACGTGGACGGGATCGTGGTCACGCATGGGACCGACACCATGGAGGAAACCGCGTTCTTCCTGAACCTCACCGTCAAGACCGACAAGCCAGTGGTGATGGTCGGTTCGATGCGCCCGTCGACGGCGGTCAGTGCCGACGGGCCTCTGAATCTATACAACGCGGTGGGTGTGGCCGCGGATCCCAACGCGCGTGGACGCGGCGTGCTGGTCGTGATGAACGACTGGATCCATGCCGCACACTCGTTGACCAAGACCAGCACCACCGCGATCCAGACGTTCATGTCGCCAGTGCGCGGCCTGGTCGGCGTCGCGAATTACGGCAAGAACGATTTCTACTCGTCACCGTCGTGGAAGCACACGACGCAGACTGAATTCGACGTTACGAAGGTGTCGAAGCTACCGCGCGTCGACATCATCTTTGGCAGCGCCGACATGTCGCCGGACCTGATCGACGCCGCTGCGGCCAACGGTGCCAAGGGCATCGTCATTGCCGGCGTCGGCAATGGCAACATGAACAAGGCGTCGGTGACTGCTGCGGCCAATGCGGTGCAGAAAGGCGTGGTCGTCGTGCGTAGCTCGCGAGTCGCCACCGGCGTCGTCGGACGCAACGTTGAAGTCAACGATGACGAGCTGGGGTTCATTGCGTCGGACGAGCTGAATCCGCAGAAGGCACGCATCCTGTTGATGCTGGCGCTGATGAAGCAGCGCAACGCAAAAGACCTGCAGGGGCTGTTCACGACGTACTGAGGCCGCGGTGCGACCACTCACCGCCGGCGTGGTCCTGACACTGATCGTGTCAGGTGGTGTAGCCGCCCAGCAGGGCGGGACGAGTGTCAACGGATCGCAGCCGGCGCCGATCGACGACACCATCGAAGCCGGCGAGGCCGAGGCGAAGGATCCGGTTCGCCGCCTGGTCAGCTGGAACGAGTACGACGGCCGCCTCTTCACCATCCGGCTGGGAGGCGGGCTGCTGTACGAGTACGCCGACTACGCGCAGGACGACAACAGCAAGGCGCAACTCGATCTCGCCCCCGAAGCCAAGGTCCGCGATACCCGCGTCCTGTTGAAGGGCCGTCTCAAGTTCAAGCGGTCCGTTACGTGGAGCGCCGGCTTCATGTACGACGGGCCGACGGACGAATGGCTGGTCCGCGAAACGGGCGTCATGATCGCGGTTCCCGAGATCTCCGGACATCTGTTTGTCGGCCGATCGAAAGAGGGGTTCTCGCTCAACAAGATCATGGTCGGCTACGCCGGGTGGACGCAGGAACGCTCGACGATCAACGACGCGACGATTCCGATCCTGGCTGACGGCATCAAGTGGCTCGGCTACGCACCGAAGATTCATCTGCTCTGGAACCTCGGTGCGTACGGCGACTGGTTTTCGGAAGGACAAGGCTTCTCGACGTACGACAACCAGTTCGTGGGCCGTGTCGCATGGCTGCCGTTCCTTTCGACCGACGGCGGACGGCTGTTTCACCTCGGAGCCAACCTGCGATACGGCCATCCCAACGAAGGCACGCTGAAGCTGCGGTCGCGCCCCGAATCCTTTCCCAGCCCGTACTTCGTGGACACCGGCGACTTCGCTGCGAACAGCACACGAATGACGTCTATCGAGGCTTACTCACGGCGCGGCTCAGTGCTGATTGGTTCCGAGTACTTCTTTCAGAAGGTGGACGCGCCGGAATCAGGTGATCCGCTCTTTCACGGTGGCGAAATCGCGGCGACGTGGCTGCTCACCGGCGAAACCCGTGCGTACAACACGCGCGGTGGATTCTTCAATCAAGTGTCGCCAGCGCGCCCGGTGTTCCAGGGCGGGCCGGGAGGCTGGGAGCTTGTCGGACGTGTGTCGTATATCGATCTCGACAGCGGCGCACTGCGGGGCGGCCGCTTCTGGCGGCTCACACCGATGGTCAACTGGTACCTCTCAGACCACGTCCGCCTCGAAATGACCTACGGTTATGGTGCGCTCGATCGATTCAATCTCGAGGGCAAGACGCACTTCTTTCAGACCCGTCTTCAGTTGCAGCTGTAAGGTCGTCTGACCACGCTAACGACGTTCGTCGTTGGCTTCTGCCGGTCCTGCCGCGCCGCGCACCTCGGCGACATAGTCCAGACCGCGGGTCTTCGTCACGAAGTTGAACTGGACTTCGGGGAGTCCTTCTGACGCCTCGATCACTGAGAGGAGCCGGGTGAAGCCGTCGGAGACGACGCGATCGCGTATATCGGGTTCGGTCGCCCAATCTTCCTGATAGTGCACCGTGTGGTCGGAGTCCATCCACGTGCTGCACCCAAGATGCCCCGGCCGCAGGCGGAGCGGCGGTGTCAGCGACCGCAGCGCATGCATCAGGCGAGGTGCGCTGCGGGCTGACGCGACGAGAGACACTGTCAGCCGCACCATTGCACGCGATAAAGCACCACTTGTTCCATCCACGGTCTGGACGGCAGGTAAAGGGAGGCTTAATCTTTCGAGCAGTACGTGGCACTAGGCCAGTTGCGCGATCGGAAGCGCTTCGGCTGAGCCCCGGCATTGCAGAGGCACCCCGATATACCGGAGTCCGTGTTCCACGGCGTCATATAGTCGCCGTGGGCCGCTTGAGTCCGAGTTTGGCGAGACGCGTTTCGAGCGTCGTGGGCTTGAGGCCAAGTTGTTCGGCCGCGCCGCCGATGCCGCGAATTCGCCATCTCGTGCTTTCGAGGACACGACGTATGTGGGTGCGCTCGATATCGATCAGTCTGATGCTGCGCCCAGTCGCGCCTGAGGAGGTCTCAGGCACCGAAATCGTCAGCCGCGGCCCGGCCGCCGTGATCATCGCGCGCTCCACGACGTTACGGAGCTCGCGGATGTTGCCGGGCCATGAATAACGCTGGAGCGCTTCCATGTTGCTCTTGGCGACCGTCTCGATGCGCTTGCCGAAGGCCTTCGAGAACTCTTCCACGAAGTGCCACACGAGCAGCGGGATGTCTTCGATGCGTTCGCGCAACGCCGGCACACGGATCGGAAACACGTTGAGCCGGTAATACAGGTCCTCGCGGAAGATGCCATCGGCGATCAGTTGCTCGAGATTGCGGTGAGTCGCGGCAATGATGCGGGTATCGACAGGAATCACCTTCGGACTGCCAAGCCGTTCGAACTGCCGCTCTTCCAGCACGCGCAGCAGCTTGACCTGGACCTCGGGCGGCAGGTCACCGATCTCGTCGAGAAAGATTGTCGAATGGTCGGCGAACTCGAATCGTCCCATCTGGCGGGCGAGCGCGCCGGTGAACGCGCCTTTCTCCCGGCCGAACAGTTCGCTCTCAATCAGCGTCGAAGGGATCGCTGCACAGTTGACGCGCACCATCGCGCGCGCGTGCCGCGGGCTTCGCTCGTGAATCTGTGTCGCGCACAGCTCTTTGCCTGTGCCGGTCTCGCCCAGGAGCAGCGCCGTCGAGTCCGTGGTCGCGACCTGGTCGATCTGTTCCATGACGCGGCGCGCCGCCGCACTCTGGCCCATGACGATGTTCTCGTCCGGCCGCTCCATGACTTCGCGCCGGGAGCTGCTGTTCTCGCCACGCAGCTGTTCACGCAAGCGACGTACTTCGAGCCGCGCCTTGTCGATCCCGAACTGCGCGTCTTTCTGCTCGGTGATATCGACGCAGGATCCGATGTAGCCGGCGAATGAGCCGTCGCCGGCGAAGCAGGGAGACGCCGTGCCGGCGATCCATCGCCATTGATCGTCGTTGCGGCGCAGCCGGCACTCCAGCGTGAACGAACGGCGCGCATCGAATGCGGCTCGGTAGATCTCCACACAGGATTCCACGTCGTCAGGGTGAACCGCATCGAGCCAGCCACGGCGCTGCGCATCGTCCATCGTGCGGCCAGTCGCTTCGAGCCAGCGGCGGTTGAACCAGGTGCACTGTTTGTCTGGGCCGCAGGTCCACATCATCACCGGCGCGCTGTCAGCAACTGCCGCGAAGCGTTCCTGGCTGGCCCGCAGCACCGCGTGGGACTGCTTGCGCGCGACCGCGGCACTGAGGACCTGAGCCATCAGATGCAGGCGTTCGAGCGTCGCGGCCAGCCACGGACGCGGTTCGCGGGTCGTCATGAAGCTGACCGCGCCGGCCGGATGACCATCGATGGAGAACGGCACCACGACGCCGGACCGCGTTCCGCGGTGGGCGAGTGTGTCGCGCTCGGTGGCGTCGGAGATCTCGTCGAGCGACGAGAAACAGCCAAGTGTGCCGGCTCGGGCGTGTGTGTACGACCACGGAAACAGCTGCCTGGCCGAACGGAGTAGCGTGAGTACATCGCCACCACTTCGGGTGGACCAATGGGTGAGCGCGATGTCGTTCCCGTCCTCGATGAGCTCGAACAGCGCGAGACCGTCCACGTTGGTCGCCTCGAGAATGCGGCGCTGCGCACGCGTGATCGCGCCGTCCACATCGTCGGCGCGCAAGCTGATGAACTCGGCCAGCAGCTCGCACACCATCCGTTCGAAGGCCAACGGATCGTTGAGCCGGCGCTCCCCATACTGTCGGCGGTGGTCGCCGAGGTGGATGACTGATTCCGCGCTGAACGAACTCAGGGTCTCGCTATTGAGCAGTGGCATGACTGTCACCTGTGGTTACTTCTTGCGAACGTCCGGTAGCGTGACGAGCTCCACGCTGTAATCCTCGACAACGATGGCATCCGAATCGGAGATCTTCACCGTCGCCGCGGGCGCCAGCGTGCCCCGCCCGCTGCCCGTGTTGTTGACCTCGATCGTCACGACACCGAAACGGTGGCCCGTCGTGGGCTTCGCAGATGGCGCGCCCGCGCCGACAAAGAACATGGGCGTCGTCGTCACGAGCGTGATGATGCGGCCTTCCGAGCTGGCCATTGCGTAGGCGTACTTCGCGTCGAACTCCGTCTTGCCGAGGGTGACCTTGCCGAGCGTCTTCATCGAGGCGAGCTGCTTCAGCAGAGCCGCGTCGCCGCCGGATTTCAGCACATCGGCGAGCCGCTTCCGTTCAGCGTCAGTGGTCCAGTCGGCCACATCGATCGCGACGGGCGCCGTCAACGACGCCCCACCTGCGGTTTTCACGGAGGCAGTCGCGGTGTACGTCTCGGCGCGGGACTGAGCCGAGATCTGCATGACAAGCACCATCGTAGAGGCGAGAGCCAATGCACTCACTGTGAGCGTCCGCGCCATGACGTTCCTCCTCGCATTCGAGCTCGACGGGTAGAGCTCAATGTGCCGGTGTATTCGGCACGATTCGCAGGACTCACGCACATGCCGTGCCGCGGCTGGCGTTGATTCGCGGCGCGTCCGTTCGCACAACGGACGCCACAATCGCATCCCACGTGTTTCCGGAGGGATGCACCACCCGCGAAATGCTGGAGGGTTGCCCACGACATTTCGGCGCGATGCCCCACACCATTGTGGTGACCTTTCGATCGCGTCAGGCAGGAGCGAGCGAACTGTTGCAAGGCGATGGCAGACCGTATGCAGCCGTGATCGTTCGATCGCAACTGGAACAGCAACTACTAAGGAGACGGCGAAGCGGGACTGGCGGTATCGGTCACGCTCTGTTGATCACAGCCACATGGAACCTAAGCACGAGAAGTATGAGCGTCTGATCGCGCGGTGCGCGTCGCTCGAACCGGTGGCCTGCGCCGTGGTCCACCCCTGCGACGAGAGCTCCCTCCGCGCCGCAGTGGAGGCGGCTCAGGCAGGGCTCATCCGCCCTGTCCTGGTCGGACCCGAGACCAAGATCAAACGCGTCGCGGCCGACGCCAAGCTCGATCTCGCGGGCCTGTCTATCGTGGACGCGCCTCACAGCGAGGCGGCCGCTGAGGCCGCCGTTCGTCTCGCCCGCGAGGGCAAGGTCGAAGCGCTCATGAAGGGGAGCCTGCACACCGACGAGTTGATGGCCGCGGTGGTCAAGCGCGAAAACGGCATGCGCACCAACCGCCGCATCAGCCACTGCTTCGTGATGGACGTGCCGTCTCTGGAGCAGGCGCTGATCATCACCGATTGCGCGATCAACATCGCCCCGACGCTGCAGGACAAGGTCCACATCATCCAGAACGCGATCGATCTCGCGCACGTCTTCGGTCGGACGATGCCGCGCGTGGCGATTCTCTCGGCGATGGAGACCGTCAATCCGAACGTGCCATCCACGATCGAAGCCGGTGCGCTGTGCAAGATGGCCGACCGCGGGCAGATCACCGGCGGCATCGTTGATGGTCCGCTGGCGGTGGACAACGCGATCAACCTGACCGCCGCGCGCATCAAACGCATCGAGTCACCTGTCGCGGGGCACGCCGACATCCTGGTGGTGCCGGATCTCGAGGCGGGCAACATGCTCGCCAAGAGCCTCACGTTCATGGCCGGTGCAGATGCCGCCGGTATCGTGCTCGGCGCGCGGGTGCCGATCATCCTGACCAGCCGCGCCGATTCGTTGATCGCACGCCAGGCATCCTGCGCGGTGGCCGTGCTGATCGCCCACTCGCGGCGCGTCCAGTTCGAGAAGGCCGTCTCGTGAACGGCAAGGGCATTCTGGTTCTCAACGCCGGCTCCTCGAGCATCAAGTTCCTGCTCTACGAGCACCGCGATGGCACCCTCGAGCCGAAGTTGCGTGGGCAGATCGAGGGGATCCACACGGCGCCGCATTTCGTCGCGCGAACGGTGAAGGGCATCGTCGCCGCCGAAAAGAGCTGGGGCGACGGCGTAACGCTCGGTCACGACGGCGCGGTTGACTATCTTGCGGAGTTCCTCCGCCGTGAGGCAGGCGGTATGGAGCTCGAAGCGGTCGGACATCGTGTCGTGCACGGTGGGCCCGACTACGCGCGGCCGGTACGGATCGATCGCGACGTAATAGCCGGCCTGGAACGATTCATACCGCTGGCGCCGCTTCACCAGCCCCACAACCTGGCGCCGATTCGGATGCTGGTCGCGCGCCGGCCCGAGCTGCCACAAGTCGCGTGCTTCGACACCGCGTTTCACTCGACCAATCCGCCGGTGGCGCAGCGGTTTGCGATCCCGGCGGATCTCCACGACGCCGGCGTCCGCCGTTACGGATTTCATGGACTGTCGTACGAATACGTGGCATCGGTGCTGTCCGCCCACGATACGCGCGCCGCCTCCGGCAAGACGGTCGTGTGTCATCTCGGCAACGGCTCGAGCATGTGTGCGATCGAAAACGGCGCGAGCATCGCGAGCACGATGGGATTCACCGCGCTCGACGGTCTGGCCATGGGCACGCGTTCGGGCTCGATCGATCCGGGCGTGCTGCTGTATCTGATGGACGAGCGCAAGATGGACGCCCGGTCGATCGAGAAGCTGCTCTATCAGCAGTCCGGCCTGCTGGGAGTCTCGGGCATCTCGAGCGACATGCGCAAGCTCCTCGACTCGAACGATCCCCGTGCGCAGCTCGCCGTCGATCTGTTTGTCTATCGCATCCGCCGCGAACTCGGCTCGCTCGCCGCTGCGCTCGGCGGTCTTGACGCGCTGATCTTCACCGCCGGCATCGGGGAGAACAGCGCGGTGGTTCGGGAACGGGTGTGCCGCGACGCCGCGTGGCTTGGCGTGGAACTCGACGCCGCAGCGAATCGCGCCGGCGGGCCACGCATCACCACGAGAGCGAGTCGTGTCTCAGCGTGGGTGCTCCCGACAAACGAAGAGCTGATGATCGCGCGTCACACGCAGCGGCTCGTCGCGACGCCGGTGTACGCGCAGCGTTGATCGTCCGGCTACAGCCGGACACTACGGAGGTCCGGCTACAGCCGGACACGACATACGTCCGGCTGACGCCGGAGACTACAAGAGGGCGACCATGAGTACTGTCGTGCAGGTAGCCACGACGACGCAGAACGACATCGCCTGGCGCGGGTTCACGCCGGGTACGTGGCAGGAGCGCGTCAACGTCCGCGACTTCATCCAGCGTAACTACACCCCGTACGAAGGGGACAGCCAGTTCCTGAAGGGGCCGACCGCGCGTACGCGTGATCTCTGGCAGCAATTGCTCCCGCTGCTGGCGAAAGAGCGCGAGAAAGGCGTCATCGACGTGTCGCAGGTCCCCTCCGCGATCCTCGCGCACGGTCCGGGATACATCGACAAGGATCGCGAGATCATCGTCGGTCTGCAGACCGAGGCGCCGCTCAAGCGCGCGATTATGCCGCTTGGCGGGTGGCGTGTGGTCGAGTCCAGCCTCAAGGCGTATGGCTACAAGCCAGACCCGGCACTCGTCGAGATCTTCACGAAGTACCGCAAGACGCACAACGCCGGCGTCTTCGATGCCTACACGCCCGACATCCGCAAGGCGCGCTCGTCGCACGTGGTCACCGGCCTGCCGGATGCCTACGGGCGCGGCCGCATCATCGGCGACTATCGCCGCATTGCGTTGTACGGCGTGGACTTCCTGATTACCGACAAGCAGCGCGAGCAACACGAGCTCGACGACCGGCACTCCACCGAGGAGATCATCCGCCTCCGCGAAGAGCTGGCGGAACAGATTCGGTCGTTGAAAGAATTGAAACAGATGGCCACTCGCTACGGCAGCGACATCTCGTTTCCGGCCGGCACCGCGCGCGAGGCCGTGCAGTGGACCTACTTCGGGTATCTCGCCGCCATCAAACAGCAGAACGGGGCCGCGATGTCCGCCGGCCGCCTCTCGACGTTCTGGGACATCTATTTCGAGCGCGATCTGCGCGAGGGCACGCTGACGGAATCGCAGGCCCAGGAAATCATCGACGACCTGGTGATCAAGTGGCGGCTCGTACGCTTCCTGCGCGCGCCCGAATACAACCAGCTGTTCTCAGGCGACCCGGTGTGGGTGACCGAGTCGCTCGGCGGCATGGGCGAGGACGGCCGGACGCTCGTGACCAAGACGTCGTTCCGCATGCTGCACACGCTCAATAACCTCGGCCCCGCGCCAGAGCCGAACCTGACCGTGTTCTGGTCAACGCGGCTGCCCGACGGCTTCAAGCGGTTTGCGGTGAAGACGTCGATCGACACCAGCGCGATTCAGTACGAGTCCGACGACCTGATGCGGCCCAAGTGGGGCGACGACTGCGGCATCGCGTGCTGCGTCTCGGCGATGCGCATCGGCAAGCAGATGCAGTTCTTCGGCGCGCGTGTCAACCTGGCGAAGACGCTCCTCTATGCGTTGAACGGCGGGCGCGACGAGCTGTCGGGCGAGCAGATCGGCCCGCGACTCGCGCCGATTACCTCGGAGGTGCTCAACTACGATGAGGTGATGGCCCGTCTGCATCCGATGATGGACTGGCTGGCGCGCACCTACGTCAACGCCCTCAACGTGATCCATTACATGCACGACAAGTACTGCTACGAGGCGATCGAGATGGCGCTGCACGATCGCGACATCCTGCGTACGCTCGCCTGCGGGATTGCCGGTCTGTCGCATGCCGCCGATAGCCTGTCGGCGATCCGCTACGCACAGGTGAAGCCGATTCGCGACGAGCGCGGCCTCATCGTCGACTTCGAGATACAGGGCGAGTTCCCCTGCTACGGCAACAACGACGATCGCGCCGACGACCTCGCCAAGATGCTGGTCTCGACCATGATGAACAAGATCAGACGGTATCCAAGCTATCGCGACGCGACGCACACGCAATCCGTGCTGACCATCACGTCGAACGTGGTCTACGGCAAGTCCACTGGCACCACGCCGGATGGCCGCAAGAAGGGCGAGCCCTTCGCACCGGGCGCGAATCCGTCGAACGGGCGTGACACGCACGGTGCGCTCGCGGCGATGATGTCGGTCGCGAAAATTCCCTACGACGATGCCGAGGACGGCATCTCGTTGACGCTATCAATCGTGCCGACGTCGCTGGGCAGGGAAGAGGACCGCATCACCCGCGGCACCGACATCCTGGATGCGTATTTCTCAGTTGGTGGTTTCCACGTCAACGTCAACGTCCTGAATCGCGACACGCTGCAGGACGCGATGGCGAATCCCGAGAAGTATCCGCAGCTCACCGTGCGCGTCTCGGGCTACGCGGTCAACTTCATCAAGCTGACACGAGAACAGCAGATGGACGTGATCAACCGCACGTTCCACGGCGCCGTGTAAGGGGTATGTCATGAGCCAGTCGCTGGTGGGAAGCCGTTATGACCTGCACCTCGTTCGTTCCAAGCCCCCGGGCGTGCCCGAACAGGACTACTACGCGATACACGAGGGCGATATGGAGCAGGTCGGCAACGGCGCGGATGGCGGCGACATTACCGGCTACCTCCACTCGTGGGAGGTGGGCACCACCGTCGATGGGCCGGGCATTCGCCTCGTCGCGTTTCTCACCGGCTGCTTTCTCCGCTGCCAGTATTGCCACAACCCCGACACCTGGCACAAACACAACGGCCGCGCAGTGACGGTCGCGCGCGCGATGCGCGAGGTCAGCAAGTACGCCCAGGTACTCAAGATGAGCCGCGGCGGCATCACACTGTCCGGCGGCGAGCCGATGGTGCAGCGCGAGTTCATGATGCAGATTTTCCGGCGCGCGAAGCAGCTCGGACTGCATACCTGCGTGGACACGTCGGGCCGGCTCGGCGATCGCCTCAGCGATGACGACCTGATGCAGATCGATCTCAATCTCCTCGACATCAAGTCGGGCGACCCGGACATCTACAAGACGATCACCGGTCAGCCGCTGGCGCCGACCGTCGAGTACGCGCGGCGCCTGGCGGCGCTGCGGCGTCCGATGTGGGTCCGCTACGTCCTGGTCCCTGGTCTCAGCGATCAGTTCGACAACGTGGAGAAGGTGGCTGACATCTGCGCGGAACTGCCGTCGCTCGAGCGCGTCGAGATTCTGCGGTTCCACCAGATGGGCCGCGACAAGTGGCACAAGCTGGGTCTCGAATACAAACTGGAGAACGTCGAACTGCCCGACGCCGAGCTGACCGAGCGCGTGAGGGGTCAGTTCCGCAGCCGCGGGATCACCGTGTACTGAGTGTCCAGGCGGGTCCAAGGACCCGCCCTACGCAAAGGGTCCCGTATGGAGTCGCTGCGGACAGTGCTCGAGCACCAGCCGCTGATGGCGCTGTTTCTCACGATCGCCATCGGCTATCTGGCCGGCGAGATCAACATCAAGGGCTTGTCGCTCGGCGTCGGCGCCGTCCTGTTCGTCGCGCTGGCGATGGGATGGTTCGCACCCGGATCGGCGCCATCGCCGATCCTCGGGAACTTCGGTCTCGCTTTGTTCTTGTACGTCGTTGGTGTGCAGTACGGCAGGCAGTTCTTTGCCGGGCTGAGGAGCGCCAGAGGGCTGCGGGCCAACTTCCTGGCACTCACCGGCGTGCTGTTCGCCTGTGCGGTCAGCCTGCTGTTGAAGCAGGTGATGGGCCTCGAACTCGGCCACGCACTCGGACTCTTCGCGGGCTCGACCACCAGCACACCATCGCTCCAGGCGGCAATGGCCACGCTGGCCAGCGACGAACCGGCGGTCGGCTACTCGGTCGCGTATCCCTTCGGAGTGGCCGGGCCAATTCTGTTGCTCTACCTGTCGTTCGCGGTGCTCAAGCCGCGGATCGATGTTCCCGCAAGCTCGCGGATGGAACTGATCGAAATCGGGTTGACGCATCCGGAGTTCTTCGGCAAGTGCGTCGGCGATCTGTTGCCGGCGCTGCCGCCACAGGTGCAAATCGTCGCGGTGCGGCGCGGCGACTACAACCAGCCGGCCTCGCTCAACTCGGTGATCGGCGAGAACGACGTCCTCCTCGCCGTCGGACCGACTCGCGCCATGCTCGATCAGGTGCAGACGATCCTCGGCGAGGCCGCCCACGGCCACGTCACCGCCGATCGGCGCGATCTCGATTACCTGCGAGTCTTCGCATCGCGCCCGGCGGTGGTGGGCCAGACGCTCGGCGCGCTGACCCTTCCGTCCGAGAAGCCGTCGATCGTGGCGCACGTGCTGCGCGGCGACGGCGATCTCCAGGCGCGGCCGGAGGTCGTGCTCGAATACGGCGATCGCGTTGGCATCCTGGCGCACCGCGCCGATTTTCCCGTGCTGCGCCGGTACTTCGGTGACTCGATCAAAGGCACCGCCGAGTTCAGCTACATTTCGATCGGTCTCGGCATGGCACTCGGCCTGCTGATCGGCGCGATTGCCATTCCCGTGCCGGGTATCGGCACCATCGCGCTCGGCCTATCCGGTGTGTTGATCGTGGCGCTGGTCCTCGGCAGTGTCCGGCGCACCGCTGGCCTCAACTGGACGATGCCGATGTCGGCCAATCTGGTGTTGCGCAACCTGGGTCTCACGGTGTTCCTCGCGCAAGTCGGCATGGCGTCCGGTCCCCTGTTCGCGGCGACCGTCGCCGATGCCGGGCTGCTGATGCTGGGGTTGGGCGCTGTCGTCCTGTTGGCGCTCGTGCTGCCACCGCTCGTGCTCGGCCTGCTGGTGTTCAAGATGCCCTACGACGAAGTGGCCGGCATCGTGGCAGGCGCGTGCGGCAACCCGGCGATCCTCTCGTTCGCAAGCAGGCTGGCCCCAACCGACACGACCGACGTTGGCTTCGCGATGATCTTCCCGGGGATGACGATCGTGAAGATCCTGCTCGTCACGATCGTCGCCGCCCTCGCCTCATGACCGCAGCGCGGCACGCATTGCATGCTGAAGGGTGCCCAAACCGGCACTCACGTCTGCACCGAGATGCAGCCGCAGCGCGCGGCGCTCGCGCGCCAGCAGCACCTCGAAGTCCCCACGCGCCTGGGCGGACTTGACGACACCGAACGTGTACTGCTGTCCAGGGACCGGGATATCAACGGCATCATCACACGTGATCTGCAGGAACACGCCGGTATTCGGTCCGCCCTTGTAGGCCTGCCCGGTCGAATGCAGGAAGCGAGGACCGAACTCCAGGCATGTCGCGACGCGCTTCGCGCCGAGGACGTGATGGCGAATGGACTGCAGATCGCGATCGTTGGCGTCGTTCATCTCGATGTAGGCGAGCAGTGCGAAGTAGTCGCCGCGGCCAAGTCGATTGACGTGAGCTCTGAGGATGTCGGGTAACGCTGGACGTCGTCCCGCCGCCTTCGTCAGCGCCGACAGATTCCTCTCATCCGTGAATAACGTGAGGCCTTCGCCGGTGAAGAACGGCGTTTCCTGGGGCAACGTCCCGTCCCGTTCGTACGCTGAGGTCAGTTTCCGGGTTGCCGTCTTGCTCGCCTCGACATCAGGCTGATCGAACGGATGGATGTGGAGGATCGATCCGGCCACCGCGGTGGCGAACTCCCAACGGAAGAACTCCTCGCCAAGATCGTCGGGATCGTCCAGCACAATGCGCACGACCGGTTGGCCGGCCCGTTCGAGTGCCTCGAGGGTGGCATCCTGCGAGGCATCCGGCGCCGATCGCAATTTGAGATACACGAAGATGCGGTCCGTGCCGTACGCATCCGGTGCGAGTAACTGTTCGCGATCGATCGGGATGATTCCCATGCCGTGCTTGCCTGTGGACTCAGCGACCAGCTGTTCGAGCCAGGCGCCGAGGCTGGCGATGCCTGGCGACGAGACAATCGTCAGCTTGTCGCGCGCGAACTGTTTCGCCGCCACGCCGAGAATGGCGCCGAGCACCGCGCCCGGGTTTTCGTGAACGGGCACCGACGGCATGCACGCGCAGACCATCTCCTCGGTGCGGTCCAGGAATTTGGCGACATCGACGCCCATGATCGCCGCCGGCACCAGACCGAAGTCTGACAGGGCAGAGTAGCGTCCACCGATGCTCGGCCACCCGAAGAACACCTGACGGAAGCCGTCGGATTCGGCCACCTGTTGCATCTTCGATCCGGGATCGGTGATGGCGATGAAGCGGCGGCCCGCTTCTTTCTGGCCCACGGCCTTCACGACGCGGTCGTAGAAGTACTGCTTGAAGATATTGGGCTCGAGCGTCGATCCGGATTTGCTCGACACGATGAATAACGTGCGCTCCAGATTCAGCCGCTTCTCGCATGCGCTCACCTGTGCCGGGTCGGTCGAGTCGAGGACATGCAGGTCAGGAAAGCCGCGTTGCCGGCCGAACGTCCTCTTCATGACCTCTGGACAGAGGCTCGAGCCGCCCATACCCATCAGCAGCACATCCGTGATGCCCGCGCCGCGGGCGGCCTCGGCGATCTGCGTGAAGCGCTGCACGTGCGCCAGTTGATCGTTGGTGATCCCGAGCCAGCCGAGCCACGCGGCTTCATCCTTGCCGGTCCAGATCGACGCGTCGCGCTGCCACAGCCGGCGAATCTTTCCCTGCGCCTGCCACTCGTCCAGTGTCTGCGTGACCGCACTCGCCAGCGACGAGGGCAGCGTGAACGTCATGCGGTTGATCCGTCCCGCGCCCGCCTCGTGGCTCTGCTGATGGACCGACCGCAACAACTGTTCGAACGCATCGGAGAACAGACGCAAGCCGTCGGCGAGCAGGGTGTCGGTAATCTGCTTGAACGAGATGCCGAGCTCGCGGAGCGTGGCCAGGGTATCCCGCGCGGCATCGACATCCTCCACGAGACTGGCTCGCGGCCGTCCATGATCGCGAAACGCGTCGACCGTGGCGGGAGGCATCGTGTTGACGGTGTCCGGCCCGATGAGCTCTTCGACGTAGACCACATCGCGATACGCAGCGTTCTTGGTGCCGGTGCTGGCCCATAGCAGCCGTTGCGTCCGCGCGCCACGCCGGGCGAGCGCCTGCCAGCGCGGCCCGGCAAAAATTTCCTGATAGCGCTGATAGGTCAGCTTTGCGTTTGCAATCGCGACGCGACCGCCCAGCGACCGCAGCAGGCCCTGCTCGCGAGCGTTCGCGGTGGACTGGAGGCGTTCGGCAACGATTGCGTCGATGGCGGTGTCGATACGGCTGACGAAGAAGCTGGCCACGCTGGCGACACGGGACAGATCGCCGCCGGTCGCCGCAAACTGCTCCAGCCCCGCAACGTAGGCTTGCGCAACCTGTTCGTAGGCGTCCTGTGAGAAGAGCAGCGTGACGTTGACGTTGATGCCTTCGGCGATCAGTTGTTGAATTGCGGCAATGCCTTGCGTCGTCGCCGGCACCTTGATCATGAGATTCTCGCGGTCCACCGCCTGCCAGAGCCGGCGCGCTTCGTCCAGCGTGCCGGCTGTGTCGAACGCCAGCAGCGGCGACACTTCGAGACTCACATAGCCGTCGCCTGCCGCGGTCTCTTCATATACAGACCGCAGCGCATCGGCTGCGTCGCGAATGTCGCGCACCGCGAGCCGCTCGTACAGTGTCTTGGCGTCGAGCGTCCGAGACGTGGGCGATTCGAGCACGTCGCGGTAATCGGAGCTGCCCGTGACCGCCTTCTCGAAGATGGCCGGATTCGACGTCACACCCCTGAGGCCGTCGTCGTCGATGAGACGGCCAAGGTCGCCGCTCGTGATCAGCGTGCGACGGATGTAGTCGAGCCAGACCGCCTGGCCGAACACCTGGAGTGCGCGCAATGGATTTTCCAGTGCCGTCATCTTCGCAAGCCGCCGCACATGCCGCTCCTCACCAGTGAACCTGGCGTTGAGGAACGTGTGAATCAACTCGCGCGCGAGCTCGACGCCGACCACACGGCCGCCGAGCACGAGCACGTTCATGTCGTCGTGCTCGACGCCCTGGTGCGCCGAGTATGTGTCATGACAGAGGCCGGCGCGGATGCCCGGCATCCGGTTCGCCGCCATCGACACGCCGACGCCGCTGCCGCAGAGGATGATGCCGCGCTCGGCACGGCGTCCACGGAGCGCTTCGCCAACCGCCGCGGCGAAATCCGAGTAGTCCACCGGATCCGTAGTGTGAGTACCGACATCGAGCACTTCGCTGTTCTCCGCCTGGAGGAAGCCCTTGACGGCCTCCTTCAGTTCGAAGCCCGCATGATCGCAGCCAATCGCGACGCGCATGTTTCACCTCGATCGAGCGACCTGTTGTTTGGCGGCCGCGATGACGTTATCAACTGTGAAGCCGAATTTTTTCTGGAGCTCCTGCAGCGGCGCCGACGCCCCGAAGGTCTCCATCCCGATGCTGTGCCCGTCTATCCCGACATAGCGCGCCCACCCGAGCGTGGAGGCCTTTTCCACGGAGACTCGCGCCGATACCGCTTCAGGCAGCACGTCGTTGCGGTAGGCGGGCGATACGCGGCAATGCTGTTCGAACAGTTCCCATGACGGCATACTGACGACGCGCGCCTTGATGCCTTCGGCGTTCAGTTGCTCGTATGCAGCCAGGCAGAGCGACACTTCGCTGCCAGTCGCCAGCAGGAGCACGTCGGGCCGGCCATCGACCGAGTCGGCGAGCACGTACGCGCCGCGCTGCACGCCATCGGCAGAGGCGTACTTCGTGCGATCGATCGTCGGCACTGCCTGGCGGGTGAGAATCAACGCAACCGGTTGGTGCCGCAGCTGCGTGATCACGCGCCAGGCTTCGACGGTCTCGTTGCCGTCGGCAGGCCGCAGCGTGATCAGTCCCGGGATCGCGCGCAGCGATATGATCTGTTCGACCGGCTGGTGCGTCGGGCCGTCTTCGCCGACGCCGATCGAATCGTGCGTGAAGATGTGGATGACCGGAATCTCCATCAACGCACTCAGCCGGATCGCCGCGCGGGAATAGTCACTGAAGATCAGGAAGCCCGATCCGAACGGGCGAATCTTGGACAACGACAGGCCATTGAGCACGGCGGCCATGGCGTGTTCACGGATCCCGAAGTGGAGATTGCGTCCGGCAGGATTCTCGGCACTGAAGTCGCCGGCGCCGTCCGTGGTCACCCGGGTCTTACACGAAGGACCGAGATCTGCCGAGCCGCCGATCAACCAGGGCACATTGGCGGCGACGGCATTGAGCGCCTTGCCGGATGCATCGCGTGTAGCGAGTCCGGTCGCGTCTGGTGGGAACACCGGCAGCCCCTCACTCCAGTTGTCGGGCAGCTCGCGCTTCAGCATGCGATAGCCCTGGTCGGCGAGCTCGGGATACGTGCGCCGGTATTCCTCGAACATCGCCCACCACGCCTGGTGCTGCGCCGCGCCGCGCGCACCGATCCCAGCCCGGAAGTGCTCGCGGACGCTGTCCGGGACCAGAAACCGCGCGTCTTCCGGCCATCCATAATGACGCTTCGCGAAACGGACCTCGTCCTCGCCGAGAGGTTCGCCGTGAGCGGCACTCGTATCCTGTTTATTCGGTGCGCCGTAGGCGATGTGGCTGTCCACGACGATCAGCGTGGGTCGATCGGGCGTTCGTTTGAAGGTGGTGAACGCACGATCGAGCATCGTGAGATCGTTGGCGTCGCCGACACGCGTGACGTTCCATCCGTACCCGACGAAGCGAGTGGCGACATCATCGCTGTAGGCCAGCTCGGTATTGCCTTCGATGGTGATGTGGTTGTTGTCGTAGATCCAACATAGGTTTCCCAGCTTGAGATGTCCGGCCAGCGACGCGGCCTCACTGGAGATCCCTTCCATCATGCAACCGTCGCCGCACAAGGCGTAGACGTCGTAGTCGAACAGCTCGAAACCCGGACGGTTGAAATAGCTCGCAATCCAGCGCTCGGCGATGGCCATGCCGACGCTGGTCGCCAACCCTTGTCCGAGTGGCCCGGTTGTCGTCTCGACGCCCGACGTCCAGCGGTATTCCGGATGGCCGGCACACTTGCTGTCCAGTTGCCGGAACCGCTTGATGTCGTCGAGCGTGACCGATGACTGCCCGAGCGTCTCGTACTTCGGATTGACGGCTTTGACGCCCGTCAGATGCAGCAACGAGTACAGCAGCATCGAGGCGTGGCCGACCGACAGTACGAAGCGATCGCGGTTCGGCCAGATTGGATGGTCCGGATCGAAGCGCAGCACGCGCTGCCACAGGCAGTACACCACCGGCGCGAGCGCCATCGGAGTACCGGGGTGTCCGGATTTGGCCTGCTGGACGGCGTCCATCGCCAGCGTCCGGATAGTGTTCACGGCCAACTGGTCCAACGTGTCCAGGGCTTCGGTGTCAACGTCAGCGGGACGCCGCTTTGTGTCAGTGATGAGGCTCATCGGTTGTGCTCCATCGGGTGATGAGCGCCGGCCACCATCAGTGCGGCCAGGTCCAGTTCACGATCTCGGCTCGATCCGTGCCGTGCTCGTGGGCGTAGTGCAAGTGGTCGATGATCGCGTTCTTCATTTCTTCCTTGATGTGTGCGCCTTTGACGCGCAGTGAGGGCACGCGATCGATGACATCGATGACGAGATGGAAACGCGACGTCTCGTTCAAAATCGCCAGCTCGAGCGGCGTGTTGATGTTGCCCTTCTCCTTGTAGCCGCGCACGTGCATGTTCTCGTGGCCCTTGAAACGGTAGGCGAGCTTGTGAATCAGCCACGGGTAACCGTGGAAGTTGAAGATGATCGGCTTGTCTGCAGTGAACAGGCTGTCGAATTCCCGTTCGGTGGATCCATGCGGGTGTTCGGACGCCGGCTGGAGCTTGAACAGGTCCACTACGTTGACGAAGCGCAGCTTGAGGCCCGGAGCTTTCTCCCGCAGGATCGCCGCGGCGGCCAGCGCCTCCATCGTCGCCACGTCGCCGCAGGAGGCCAGCACGACGTCCGGCTCCTCGCCTTCATCCGTGCTCGCCCGCTTCCAGATGCCGATGCCTTTCGTGCAGTGCACAACCGCCTCGTCAATGGTCGTGAATTGCAGATGCTTCTGCTTGTCCGCGACGATCACGTTGACGTAGTCGGTGCTGCGCAGGCAGTGATCCATCACCGAGAGGAGCGTGTTGGCGTCGGGCGGAAGATAGACGCGCGTCACCGAGGCACTTTTGTTGGTGACGAGGTCGATGAACCCGGGATCCTGATGCGAGAACCCGTTGTGGTCCTGGCGCCAGACGGTGGAGGAGAGCAGGATGTTCTCGGACGACACCGGCGCGCGCCACGAGACATGGTTCTTGCTGATGTCCAGCCACTTGGCGTGCTGGTTGAACATCGAATCGATCACGTGCGCAAACGCTTCATAGGTGTGAAACAGACCGTGCCGTCCGGTGAGCAGATACCCCTCCAGCCAGCCCAACAGCGTGTGCTCGGACAGCATCTCCATCACGCGCCCGTCCGGCGATAGTTCGCCACCGTCGGCATCTTCGGGCAGCATGTCCGCCATCCACGTCTTCTTGCTGGCGGCGTAGAGGGCCTGCAGCCGGTTCGAGGCAGTTTCGTCTGGTCCGAAGACGCGGAAGTTCGTCCCGTTGTTCTTCATCACATCGCGAAGAAACTCGCCGAGAGGCTTGGTGTTTTCGTGCTGCGTGGTTCCACGCGACCCAACCTGCACTGCGTACTGCCGGACGTCGGGAAGCTTGAGTTCGCGTCGAAGCACGCCGCCGTTGGCATGCGGATTCGCGCTCATGCGCCGATCGCCCATCGGGGCTATAGCGCGTAGTTCCGCCTTGAACCGGCCCTCCGCGTCGAACAACTCCTCTGGCTTGTAGCTGCGCAGCCAGTCTTCGAGCATCTTCAGATTGCCCGGGGTGTTTCGCACATCGGCGAACGGGACCTGGTGCGATCGCCAGGATCCTTCTAGCTTGTGGCCGTTCATTTCGACGGGTCCGGTCCAGCCTTTCGGCGACCGAAGCACGATCATCGGCCAGCGTGGCCGCGTCGCGTGGCCCGAGGCCCGCGCCGTCTGCTGTGCCGCGCGAATCTCGCCAATGGCCTGCTCGAGCGTGGCCGCCATCTTCTGATGCATCTGCGCGGGATCGCTGCCCTCGACGAAATACGGGGTATAGCCGTAGCCGACAAACAGCGCCTGCAGTTCCTCGTGGCTGATGCGCGAAAGGATGGTCGGGTTGGCGATCTTGTAGCCATTGAGATTCAGGATCGGCAGGACGGCGCCATCTCGCACCGGGTTGAGAAACTTGTTGGAATGCCACGCGGTTGCGAGTGGTCCGGTTTCTGCCTCGCCATCACCGATGACGCAGGCGACGATGAGATCGGGGTTGTCGAACGCCATTCCGTAGGCATGCGAGAGGCTGTATCCCAGCTCGCCACCTTCATGAATCGACCCCGGGGTCTCGGGTGTCACGTGACTGCCGATGTGACCCGGGAACGAGAACTGCTTGCAGAACTTTTGCAGCCCCTCGGCGTCCTGGGTGATGTCGGGATAGATCTCCGAGTAGGTGCCTTCGAGATAGGCGGGCCCGAGTACACCAGGCGCGCCGTGCCCGGGACCGGCCACGAAGATCACGTCGAGATCGTGTTCGACGATCATCCGATTGAGATGCACCCACACGAACGAGAGCGCCGGGCTCGCTCCCCAATGTCCGAGCAGACGATGCTTCACGTGTTCGGACTTCAAGGGCTGCGCGAGGAGCGGGTTGTCCTGCAGGTAGATCATGCCGACCGACAGGTAATTGCACGCACGCCAGTAGGCGTGCATGGCCTCGATCTCATCGTGGGGCAGCACGGTCTGTTCGACTGGTGCCGATGCTCGTTCCTTGATTGCTGCTGGCTTGGCCACGACATACTCCATTCACATTCGGTCGTTGCTTTCGGGGGCCGTGCGTCACGGCCGATCACTCACTTCGGTAACGAGACGGGCGCATTCCAACGCTTCACCACGGGGATGCCGTGGTAATCGCTCAGCACGCTCACCGCGGCAGGGTCGAGGAGAAAGTGACGTCCGCCGGCAGGGGACAGTCCAATCCACCGCGCCGCGAACACCCGCAGCACGTGACCATGGGCAAACACCGCGACATGGCCGGTAACCGAGCGGACTCGCGCAATTTCGCGGTCAACCCGCTCGCCAATCTCGTCAGGGCTTTCGCCGCCCGGACAGCCGTGCGTAAACAGCACCCATCCCGGCGCCATCGTGCGGATTTGCTGCTGGGTCAATCCTTCGTACGCGCCGTAATCCCATTCCATCAGGCCGGGATCGATCTCGGCGCGATCGCTGAGGCCGGCGAGTTCGCAGGTCTGGCGCGCCCGAGACAGCGGGCTGGTGAGCACCTGCGCGAGCGAGAGCTTGGCAACGATCGCGCCAAGACGACGGGCGGTGGCGCGGCCGTTCTCAGTGAGCGAAATATCGGTGATGCCCGTGTGGCGCCCGTTCACGCTCCATTCGGTCTCCCCGTGGCGAATGAGAAACACGCGCTGGTGCCGCATGATGATTTCTCAGCTCCAGGCCAGTGCGTCCGTCGTCATCGTGTCACCGCGGCGAGCGCCTTGCTGACGATCGCGCGCGCTTCATCCTGAATCCGTCTGAGATGCACCTGACCGCGAAAACTCTCCGCGTAGAGCTTGTAGACATCCTCGGTTCCAGACGGACGCGCGGCGAACCACCCATGGGCGGTGGCGACCTTCAGTCCGCCAAGACTGGCACCGTTGCCAGGGGCGGTCGTGCTCAGCGTGGTAATCGGATCGCCGGCCAGCATCGACGCCGCGAGATCAGCCGGCGACAAGTTTTCGAGCATCGCCTTCTCTTCCGGCGACGCCGGCGCATCCACACGCTCGTAAACGGGTGCGCCGAGCTCGTTCGTCAACTGGCCGTAGAGGTCGGACGGAGTGTGTCCTGTGCGCGCGGTGAGCTCCAGCGCCAGCAGATTCATGACGATGCCGTCTTTGTCGGTGGTCCACACTGAGCCGTCGCGTCGCAGGAACGAGGCGCCGGCACTCTCCTCGCCGCCAAACCCGAGCGAGCCATCAAGCAGACCATGCACGAACCACTTGAATCCGACTGGCACTTCCACCACCGCGCGGCCGACCTTCTTCGCGACGCGATCGATCGCGCTGCTGCTGACCAACGTCTTGCCAATCGCGGCGTCTCCGGGCCACGACGGGCGATTGGTGAACAAATAGAAGATCGCCGCCGCGAGGTAATGATTCGGGTTCATCAGGCCGCCGCTCGGCGTGACGATGCCGTGACGGTCGGCATCGGGGTCGTTGCCGAAGGCGATGTCGAAACGATCCTTGAGCGCGATCAGGTTCGCCATCGCATATGGCGATGAGCAGTCCATGCGGATCTTGCCGTCCCAATCGAGCGGCATGAAGCGGAACGTCGGGTCCACGGCGTCGTTGACGACTTCGATGTCGATCCCGTAGCGTTCGGCGATCCGACCCCAGTACGTGACGCTCGCGCCGCCGAGCGGATCGACCCCGCTCTTGATCCCCACCTTCTTGATGACCTCCATATCGACGACGGAGCCCAGATCGCTGACGTACGAGCCGACCATGTCGTAGCAATGGGTTCCTGTCGCCTGACGGGCCTTCTCGTAGGCCATGCGCCTGACGCCGTTAGATTCCTCGGCCAGCAGCTCATTCGACCGTGCTTCGATCCAGCGCGTGATGCCGGTATCGGCCGGGCCTCCGGTCGGCGGGTTGTATTTGATGCCGCCGTCTTCTGGCGGATTGTGCGACGGCGTGATGATGATCCCGTCCGCGCGACGTGTCGGACGCCGCCGGTTATGGGCGAGGATCGCGTGGGAGATCGCCGGCGTCGGGGTGTAGCCGTCATCGCTGTCGATCATCACGTCGACGCCATTGGCGGCCAGCACCTCCAGCGCCGTCCGGTAGGCCGGATCCGAGAGCGCATGGGTGTCCTTGCCGAGGTACAACGGGCCGCCGATCTCGTGCGCGCTGCGATAGTTGCAGATCGCCTGGGTGATGGCGACGACGTGTGATTCGCTGAACGTGCCGCGCAGCGATGATCCGCGATGGCCGCTCGTGCCGAAGCGCACGCGCTGCGTGACGTCTTCGACATCCGGTCTACGCGTGTAGTAGGCGTCCAGCAGCAGGCTGGCGTCCACGAGCAGACTGTCAGGAGCGGATTGGCCGGCGCGCGGATCGATCGCCATGTGAATCACGGCCTCGCACGAAGTGCCGGATTGCGCTGCTCGAGCGAACGCATGAGCAACACGATCGAGCGGGGTTGCACCTCGTAGGTGGCCGATGTCATGCGCGGCGCCGCGTCCCACGGGGTGAAGTCATTTGGCGCTGTGGCGGCCGTGTCGATGACCCGTCGCCAGCTCCGATCGCTCGATTGGGGCGACGGCACCTCAAAGGTCAGCGGTCCCCAGTAGGCGTTCAGCATCCCGTGGATCTGGTAACGCGCGTGCAGGCTGGCGAATGTGAAGGCGAGTGCATGGGAGTGTTCGCTCCAGTCCGGCTGGTTCAACCGGACCCCATGCCATTCGATGTGGGCGCGATCAAGCAGTTGGTTGAGTGTCAGCGGGCGATCAGCGGTGACGACATCGCGACGCTGCCGGAAGGCCGTGAGCAGCTTCACGAAGCGGTGGATATCAGGATGCCGATCCAGAAGGGTCCAGTCGAACCAGCTGACCTCGTTGTCCTGACAATAGGCGTTGTTGTTGCCGCGCTGCGTTCGCCGGACCTCATCACCCATCAGCAGCATCGGCGTACCGGCCGCGAGCAGATTCAGCGTGAGGAAGTTCTTGACCTGCCGGTTTCGCAGCGCTTCGATCTGCGGATCGTCGGTTGGGCCCTCGGCCCCACAGTTCCAGCTCGCGTTATCGTTGGCCCCGTCGGTGTTGTTGTCGCGGTTCGCCTCGTTGTGTTTGTCGTTGTACGAGACGAGGTCGTTGAGCGTGAAGCCGTCGTGGCAGGTGACGAAATTGATGCTGTGCTCCGCCTCGCGCTCCTTGTGGCCATAGATATCCGGGCTGCCGAGTAGTCGTGTGGCGAGACCGGAAACCGTATGGTCTTCGCCCTTGACGAAGCGGCGGATGTCGTCGCGTGCGCGGCCGTTCCACTCCTGCCAGGCGTCGCCGACAAAGCTGCCGACCTGATAGAGGCCGGCCGCATCCCAGGCTTCGGCAATCAACTTGGTGCCGGCGAGCAGCGGGTCCGACTCGATGTCCCACAGCACCGGTGGGTTGGGCAAGGGATGCCCGCTCTCGTCGCGCGAGAGGATCGACGCGAGATCGAATCGGAAGCCGTCCACGTGCATCTGCGTGACCCAATGGCGGAGGCTGTCCTGAATCAGTCGACGCACGATCGGGTGGTTGGCGTTCAGCGTGTTCCCGCAGCCGGTGTAGTCGGCATAGCGCGACTTGTCTGGCTGGAGGGTGTAGTAGAAGTCGTTGGCCAGTCCCCGGTAGCAGAGGGTAGGACCATCAACGCCACCTTCCGTGGTGTGGTTGTACACGACGTCGAGGATCACTTCGATTCCAGCTCGATGCAGCGCCTTGACCATGTCGCGGAATTCGTCGAGGACGGCCAGCGGTCCCGGCCGCGAGCTGTACGCATGATGAGGCGCGAAGAATGAGATCGGCTGGTAGCCCCAGTAGTTCACACCGGTCGGTGCGTCGTACGGATCGAACTGGAAGACCGGCAGGAGCTCGACCGCGGTGACGCCAAGATCCTTGAGATACGGAATCTTCTCGATCAGCCCCGCATACGTCCCCCTCTTGTGCGCCATGACGCCCGAGCTTGGATGACGAGTGAATCCCCGCACGTGGAGCTCGTAGATGACCGTCTCCGCATACGGACGTCTGAGCGGCGCATCGCCGTCCCAGTCGTACAGTCCCGGATCGGCGACCACGCTCTTCATCGCCGTGCGAGTGGTGTCGCCCGGCCGCATCGCGGCTTTGCGATCGTAGGTGGGCGGCACCGACACCGCCAGACCGTACGGGTCGAGGAGGATCTTCTCCCGATCGAACCGCAATCCTCGTTCGGGAGCGAACGGGCCATCGGCGCGGTAGCCGTACATCTGACCCGGCGCGAGATTCGGGACGAAGATGTGCCAGTAGTGATACGTCTTGTGCTGTCTCGGGTCGAGCGGGATGACGCTCGACGGACGCGTGGCGCGCTCATCGTCAAAGAGCAGCAGCTCGATCCGCGTGGCGTGCTTCGAGAAGATGCTGAAGTTGACGCCGCCTTTGGCAAGCGTCGCCCCGAGCGGTGCGGTGCGTCGGGTTTCGGCAATGACAGTGCTCGTAGTAGTGCTCATACTTCCGCCGTTGGTAGAGTGGTCGGGCTTACATGCCAGATGTTGCGGCAGTATTCTCGAATCGAGCGATCGGACGAGAAACGTCCGACCCGCGCAGAGTTGAGGATCGACATCCGCGTCCATCCGGCGCGGTCTCGATACGCATCGCTCACACGTTGCTGGCAGTCCACGTACGCCTGGTAATCGGCCAGCAGCATGTAGGGATCGTGATAGAGCAGCGAGTCGACGAGCGGCCGGAACAAATCACGGTCGCCTGAAGAGAATGCGCCGCCGGCAATGAGGTCGATGGTTTCGCGAAGCTCCGCGTTCGATTCGTAGACGCTGCGCGGGTTGTAGCCGCTCGCTCTGACCCGATCGACATCACTGGCGGTCAGGCCGAAGAGGAAGAAGTTGTCGTGGCCGACCGCGTCACGAATCTCCACGTTGGCGCCGTCCAGCGTGCCGATGGTCAGAGCCCCGTTCATCGAGAATTTCATGTTGCCGGTGCCCGAGGCCTCCTTGCCGGCCAATGAGATCTGTTCCGACAGATCCGCCGCCGGGTAGACGTGCTGACTGTTCTTGACGTTGAAGTCCGGCAGGAACACCACCCTGAGATGCTGCGACACCTGGCGATCGCGATTGACCACGTCGGCGACGCTGGTGATCAGCTTGATGATCAGCTTGGCCATCCGGTAGCTCGGCGCCGCCTTGCCGCCGAAGATAACGGTTCGGGGCATGGTCGCGTCACCGCGGCTGCGTTTGAGTCTCGAGTACAGCGTGACGACATAGAGGAGATTCAAGTGCTGACGCTTGTACTCATGGAACCGCTTGACCTGAATGTCGAACAGCGACTGCGGATCAACGCCGATCCCGGTCCGATCCCTGATCAGATTGGCGAGGTCGACCTTGTTTTCAGCTTTGACTGCCTGCCACTCGCGCTGGAAGCCGTTGTCATCGGCCAGCGGCTCGATGCGGGCCAGCTCGTGCTCCAGGTCGGACACCCAGCCGTCACCGATGTGCCCCGTGATCAGTGCGGCCAGCTTCGGGTTGCTCAGCACCATCCAGCGGCGCGGCGTCACGCCGTTGGTGACGTTGAGAAACTTGTCAGGCATCACCGCGTAGAAATCGCGCAGTACGGTCTGCTTGAGGAGCTCACTGTGAAGCGCCGCGACGCCGTTGATGGCATGACTGCCGACGGCGGCAAGGTGCGCCATGCGCACGTACCGGCTGCCGGTCTCGTCGATGAGCGACAGCCGCTGCAGCAACTGTTCGTCACCAGGATGCTGGTCACGCACGTCGCTGAGGAACCGGTGATTGATCTCGTAAATGATTTCGAGGTGCCGAGGGAGAAGCCGCGCGAACAACGATAGCGGCCACTTCTCGAGCGCCTCGGCGAGCAGCGTATGGTTGGTATACCCGCACGTCTGCTGCGTGATCGCCCACGCCGTGTCCCAGTCCATCGTGTGTTCGTCGATGAGGAGCCGCATCAGTTCGGCGACCGCAATCGAGGGGTGGGTGTCGTTCAGTTGTGCAGCCCAGAACGAGTGGAACTCCTCGAGACGCTTGCCGCGCATCAGGTGGAGGCGGATCATGTCCTGCAGTGAGCACGAGACGAAGAAGAACTGCTGGGTGAGACGCAGCGTCTTGCCGACCTCCGGCTCGTCGTTCGGATAGAGCACTTTCGAGATCGTTTCCGACGCGGCCTTTTCGTGGACCGCGCCGTAGTAGTCGCCGATGTTGAAGGCATCCAGATCGAACGACTCGGTGGCTTCGGCTTTCCACAGCCGCAGCAGATTGGCGGTCGGGGCGTTATAGCCGGGCACCGGCGTGTCGTAGGCCACACCTTTGACCATCCGCTCGGGAATCCAGCGGACACGGTAGTTGCCCTGTGCGTCGTGGTACGGCTCGGTGCGTCCGCCGAAGCTCACGTCGTATGTCACTTCTGTACGAATGACTTCCCACGGGTTGCCGAAGCGAAGCCACTTGTCGGTGCGTTCGACCTGCCAGCCATCGCGAATGTCTTGATCGAAGATGCCGAACTCGTAGCGGATGCCGTAGCCAATCGCCGGCACGTTCAGCGTGGCGAGCGAGTCCATGTAACACGCTGCCAGACGGCCAAGTCCGCCGTTGCCGAGCCCGGGCTCTTCTTCCTGCTGGATCAGGGTGGCGAGGTCCTGGCCGACGCTGGCCACAGCCTGTTCCGCCGTCTCCTGCAGTCCGAGATTGACGAGACTGTTGCCGAGATGCGGACCTACGAGAAATTCAGCGGAGAGATAGGCGACGACCTTCGCGCTCACGGTGCCGCCGGCGATGGCGTCGAGCGTCGCAATGTACCGATCGAGAACGCGCTCGCGGACGGTGTGCGCGAGCGCCATGTACCAGTCGTTGCGCGTCGCGTGCGCCGGCAGCTTCGCCTGTTGATGATGCAGGTTGTCAAGTAATCGCCGTGTGAAGTCTTTGGCAGAAGATGCGGTTCGCTGGGTCATAGGTGCTCCACGGGGCTAAGTTCGACGCCGGCGTCTGACCTGCAGTTGCGCCAGCGAGCGCGCCAGCGACGCATTGACCGAGGCAATCTCTTCATCGGAGATCCGCTCCGCCAGGCGGGCCTCGGCGCGCCGACGCGCGTCTTCGACCTTCGCCTCGTCGATGTGCTCGGCGGCCACAGCCATGTCGGTCACGATGCCGACGCGATCAGCGGAAATGTCGACGAGTCCCGAGCCGACGGCGAGGAACCGGTCCGGCCCGGCCCCGTGGACGATGAGCTCACCGGGTACGAGCTCGGTGATGAGCGGCACATGTTGCGGATAGATGCCCAGCTGGCCTTCGACGGAGGGCAGGGTTACCATCACGACGTCCTCGGTGAAGGCAACCCCCTCGGGTGTGACGATCTCGAGTCGCAGCGTATCGGCCATCGTCCCAGTCATCAGCCTTTCCTGACGTCCTCGATCCCGCCCTTCATATAGAACTCGCCTTCCGGAACGGTGTCGTACTTGCCGTCCAGAATCTCCTTGAACCCGCGGACCGTCTCGGCGACGGGCACCTGCCGGCCTTCGCGGCCGGTGAAGACCTGCGCCACGCTGAACGGCTGGCTCAGGAAGCGTTGGATGCGTCGCGCGCGGTACACGGTGGTCTTGTCCTCGGGTGGCAGTTCGTCCATGCCGAGAATCGAGATGATGTCCTGCAGATCCTTGAAGCGTTGCAGCACACGCTGCACGCCGCGAGCGACCTCGTAGTGTTCCTCGCCGACGATGTCAGGCGCGAGCGCACGCGAAGTCGAGGCGAGCGGATCGACGGCCGGATAGATCCCGAGCTCTGCGATCGAGCGCTCCAGCACGATCGTGGCGTCGAGATGCGCAAACGTCGTCGCCGGTGCGGGGTCGGTGAGGTCGTCGGCCGGGACGTACACGGCCTGGAACGACGTAATCGATCCCTTCGTGGTCGAAGTGATCCGTTCCTGCAGCATGCCCATCTCGGCGGCCAGCGTGGGCTGGTATCCGACGGCGCTCGCCGTGCGGCCCAGCAGCGCCGACACCTCGGAGCCGGCCTGCGAGAACCGGAAGATGTTGTCGATGAACAGCAGCACGTCGAGGTTTTTCTCGTCGCGGAAGTATTCGGTGATGGCGAGACCGGAGAGTGCCACGCGCAGACGTGCGCCGGGCGGCTCGTTCATCTGCCCGTAGACGAGCGCGATCTTCGACTGCGTCAAATCCTTCTGGTTGATGACGCCGGTCGCCGACATCTCGTGATAGAGGTCGTTGCCCTCACGCGTACGTTCGCCGACGCCGACAAACACCGAGACGCCGCCGTGGAGTTTGGCGATGTTGTTGATCAGCTCCTGGATGACCACGGTCTTGCCCACGCCGGCGCCGCCGAACGCCCCGACCTTGCCGCCCTTCAGGAACGGGCAGATCAGATCGATGACCTTGATGCCGGTCGAGAGCAGCTGGGGCGAGGTCG
>DAINQP010000025.1:0-6960 GCA_036742665.1 Vicinamibacterales bacterium
GGTTTCCGACACGACCGGCCTCACCACCGGCACGCCGAGGATGTCGGCCTGCAACTGCATCAGCAGGTTGTTGACCGTCGCGCCGCCGTCCACCTTCAACACGTCGAGGCGCACGCCGGAATCCTGCACCATCGCCTCGAGCACGGCCCGTGTCTGGAAGCAAATCGCTTCCAGCGTCGCTCGCGCGAGATGGGCTTTGGTGTGAAAGCGCGACAGACCGGCGATGACTCCCCGCGCATCGGTGCGCCAGTACGGTGCGAAGAGTCCCGAGAAGGCCGGGACGAAGTAGACGCCACCGGTGTCGGGAACCGAAGCGGCCAGCGCTTCAACGTCGGCAGCCGTCCGAATGATCTCGAGTTGATCGCGCAGCCACTGAACCGCCGACCCCGTGACGGCCACTGAGCCCTCCAGCGCATAGAGCGGCGGCTGCCCATCGAACGCGTAGGCCATCGTCGTCAGCAGACCTGACGGTGACGGCACGACCGTATGACCGGTGTTGAGCAGCATGAAGTTGCCCGTGCCGTAGGTGTTCTTCGCCTCGCCGGCGGCGAAGCAGGCCTGTCCGACAAGCGCGGCGTGCTGGTCACCGAGGTTGCCGGTGATCCGCACCTCGGCGCCGACGGGGCCGTTGGCGCGCGTCGCTCCGTACGCGTTGCGCGTGGACGAGGGACAGATCGCCGGCAGCATCTGACGCGGAATGTCGAACAGCGCGAGCAACTCCGCGTCCCACTCGAGCGTTCGCAAGTTCATCAGCTGCGTGCGGCTGGCGTTGGTGGTGTCGGTGACGTGCAAGCCTCCGTCGGGTCCGCCGGTAAGGTTCCAGATCACCCACGTATCCACGGTGCCGAATACGGCCCGTCCGTCGCGCGCGGCTTCGCGCAGGCCGGCCACGTTGTCCAGCATCCAGCGCAGCTTCAGCGACGAGAAGTAAGTGGCCGGTGGAAGCCCGGTCTGCGCGATGAGCCGTTCACGGTGCGGCGTCAGCGTCGCGACGAGATCCGCCGTTCGCGTGTCCTGCCAGACGATGGCGTTGTGCCAGGGCCGTCCGGTCCGCGGATCCCATACCACGGTTGTCTCCCGCTGGTTGGTGATACCGATGGCGGCCAGGTCGCGTCCGGTCAGTCCAGCCGTTCGCAGTGCGCCGGCGATGACTTCATCGACGCGCGCCGCGATCTCGATGGGATCGTGCTCGACCCAGCCCGGACCTGGAAGAATCTGTCTGTGTTCGATCTGACGACGCGCCACTTCCTGGCCGGCGGCGTCGAAGACCATGAACCGCGTGCTGGTGGTGCCCTGATCGAGCGCGCCGACAAACCTGGCAGCCATCGTCCGTTACGCCGTGATGTGTCCGGCCTGGACTGCTTCGTCGAGCAGGTGGCTCATGTGCGTCCACAACGCGGCGGAGCCATCCCCGATCGGGGCGTTGCGCGCGCGAATCTGATCGAGACGGACGTTGTGGCGGCTCCACGTGACGCCCTTGCTCAAGCAATTCAGCAGCATCGCCTGACACCGATCGATCGCGTGTGCGAACCTCGCGTCCGGTGTCTGCCGGTCTTCGAACTCGTCCCAGAGCGCGCGGAATTCGGTGGCCTGGTCGTCGGGGAGTAAACCGAACAGACGGATCGCCGCCGTCGCTTCGCGTTCGTGCTGATCGACGAGACGCGCGGCATCGTAGGCAAACGTGTCGCCGGCATCGATCTCGACGATGTCGTGAATCAACAGCATCTTCATGACGCGGAGCACATCGATCGGCGTGTTGCTGTGTTCGGCGAGGGTCATGACGAACAGGCACAGTGCCCAGGAGTGCTCGGCATCGTTCTCCGGTCTCCCGCTATGTGCGTTGAGAGTCTGCCGGACGATGTCCTTGAGCCGGTCGCACTCGATCAGGAACGCGATCTGGCGAGTGAGGCGCTCTGCGGATTGCATGCACGTATCCTAGGTCAAGTGAGGACGTTTATCGCGCTCGCGCTGGCGGCAGTCGTGGGTCTGCGTGCGGCTGGCGAGCAACCGCCTGCGACGGACAACCCGTGCGCGGGCAACGGCAACCGCAATCCGAGGCTCCTGCCCGTCGATGAAGCCGACTCGAGACCGGAGTTCTTCAGGTATCGCGTGCGGCTGCAGATGGCTGTGGAGCAGCGCGACGTGGCCGCCGTGATCGAGGCTGCCGATCCAGGGATCCGCCTCGGGTTCGATGCACCTAGTGGTGGCGCGACGCTGCACAAGCTGTTCTCCGATCGTCCGGAGTTGTGGGACGAGTTGCGCGTGGTGCTCGCGCGCGGTGGGCGGTTCTCATCGCCCTCGTCGTTCGCCGCGCCCTATGTCTATGCAAGCTGGCCTGACCAATTCGACGCGTTCGAGTGCGCGGCAGTCATCGGTTCCAACGTTCGTCTTCGGTCGGCGCCGCGGCTCGATGCGTCAATCGTCGCGCCAGTGAGTTATCCAATCGTGCGGCTGATGGAGCCGGTACCTGGCCGATTATGGTCGCGGGTCCGGCTTGGCGATGGACGCGCGGGATATATGTGGCACGCTTACGTCCGCAGTTCGGTGGACTATCGTGCGCTGTTCAATCTGATCGACGGCCGCTGGCGAATGACGGCGTTCGTGGCGGGGGATTGACGGCTTAGACGAAGAAGGCACATCCCAGGGACGTGCCCTTCGAGAGAGGCCCAAGGGGGCGCCCTACGAGAGGACGGTCACGAGCGCCGCGATGGCGACCATCGCAGCGACGGCAATCCACGTGACGTGCGGCTGGCTTCGTGGCACCAGCCCGGATCCAGATAGCCAGCCTGTCCGCAGCGCGGGCACCGCGACGATCCGAGTTCGTAGACGCGTATCGATGCGAGCTCGTCGTTTGTCAGCGGGCCGAACCATCGGCACGATGAGCACGTGAAGTAGTACTGCCTCTCCTCGTGAGCCACGGGCCGGATCTTGGCAGGATAATGAGTTCGTGTCGAGCCTGCTGTCCGGATTGCCGCGCACGCGCGAGGCCGTGTCGATCGCCCCCGGCGCCGTGTGGCTGAAGAACTGGCTCTCGCTCGACGAGCAGATCACGCTGGCTGTGCGCTGCCGCGCCATCGTCGACGGTCCCGCCGGCGGCTATGTGCCAACCGTTCGCGGCGGCGGCAAGATGCATATCCGCATGACGTGCCTTGGCCGTCATTGGAATCCGCTGACGTATAGCTACGTTTCGACCCGCGCCGATCACGACAACGCGCCGGTCGCTCCAGTCCCTGAAGAATGGGTAACCATGGCGGCCGCGCTGGCCCACGACGCCGGACTCGAGTGCCATCCCGACATCTGCCTGATCAACTTCTACGGGTCCGATGGCCGCATGGGGCTCCATCAGGACAAGGACGAGAGCCCTTCGTCTATTGCGGCTGGCCATCCCGTCGTGTCACTGTCGATTGGCGACACCGCGCGGTTTCTGTTTGGTGGTACGCGACGACGTGATCCCGTTGACGCGATGCTGCTCGAGTCAGGCGACGTGTTGGTGTTCGGCGGTGCCGCCCGGCTTCGCTATCACGGCGTGTCGCGCATCGTTCCGGGCAGTGCGCCTCGCAAGCTTGGACTCGACGGCCGCTTCAACCTCACGTTCAGGCAGTACTGACGCCCGCGTGGGCGGGAGATCATCGTGGTCCCGCGCTGCTGCATCCTCACACAGCCGCAACGAAGAATCAGTCACAACGTGACGGCCGTCGACAGACTCGTATCGCGGACGGCGTATTTGCAGCGATACTGAACCGCGGATGCTCTTTCGTCAAAGATTTCTCGACGGCATTCGCGACGGCACGATCACGCTCGCGTTTCGGCGCTGGCGCCGCCCGTCCGTGCGATCGGGAGGGACACTCCTGACGGCCGCAGGTCAATTGAGCATCACGTCAGTCGATGAAGTGGCCATGACCCGCATCTCGAACGGCGATGCGCGCCGTGCCGGATACACCTCCCGTGAAGAGCTGCTGACCGAGTTGCAGAATCGGAATGAGGGTAAGGTCTACCGCATCGAGCTGGGGGCCTTGCGCGTCGATCCACGCGTCGCATTGCGGCAGTCTGCATCGTTGTCGGAGAGGGAGTCCGACGAAATCGCTCGCCGGCTCCGACGCCTCGACGAGCGTGCCGCGCAAGGTCCGTGGACCCGTCAGACGCTCGACCTGATTCGCTCGCGGCCGGCGGTGCGCGCGGGTGACTTGTGCCGTCTCGTTGGAATGGAGCTGCAGCCGTTCAAGCTGAATGTCAGGAAACTGAAAACGCTGGGACTCACCGAGAGCCTCGAGGTCGGCTATCGCCTCTCGGCTCGGGGTGCCGCATTCCTGCAATCGAGCGACCGTTGACCTCGGATGCCAATGGATGGACAGCTCTGGGTCGAACCTGTCGGTGCCTTGATCGTGGCGCGCGTACGCGGCCAGCCCACCGAGCAGCTCCTGCGCGAGTGTCAGGACCGCGTACTGCAAATCGCGCGTGATAGAAAAGACGCGGCGATTCATCGTGTGCTTTACGATGCGCTCGAGATGGAGTCGCCACCCGTCGATGTGCCGCTGGCGCAGCGCGAGCTGGACGAAGGTCTGCGCGACATCCACCTGCGCCGCGCCATCGTCGTGCCGAACACCCGTCTGGCCTATCTCGCGCGGCTGGCGTTCGGCGAGGGAGACTACCGAGTGTTCTACAGCGATATTGCGGCGGCTGTCGTCTGGCTATCGGAACCGTAAGCGGGACTTCATGGTGAAACGATCGACATCAACGATACTCCTCGCCATGGCCAGCATCGCCGCGGCAGCGATTGCTGGCATTCCTCTACGTGCTGCGCGGGCTCAGGCGCCGCCCGATACTCCCGCAGTGACCGTCCGCGGCCAGACGTATACGCCGCGGTCGATCCTCACGCGCAATATGGGTTCGGACGAGGACCAGACGACGGCCTTTCCTCCGCACAAGATCGTCGGCAACGTCTACTACGTCGGCACCAGGACGCTCAGCTCGTTCCTGATTACGACGCCGGCCGGGCACATCCTGATCAACAGCACATATGAACGGAACGTGCGGACGATCGCGAAGTCCGTGGAGCAGCTCGGATTCAAGTTCTCGGACGTCCGCATCCTGCTTGGCACACACGCCCATGGCGATCACCAGGAAGGCGACGCGCTCGTGAAGGAGCTGACCGGCGCGCAAGTGATGGCGATGCGCGAGGACGTCCCGGCGCTCGAAGCGATGAAGCCGAACGGAAAGGTGCATCCAATCGATCGCGTGCTCCGCGACGGTGAAGAAGTGTCCCTCGGTAACACAACTCTCGTCGCGCATCTGACGCCCGGTCACACCCGCGGCTGCACGACATGGACGATGAAGGCGACGGATGGCGGGAAGACGTTCAACATCGTGTTTGCGTGCAGCTATCGCGCGCCAGGAACTGTGACGCCGGACGTCGAAGCGGAATTCACGCGCACCTTCACGATGCTGCGTACCTTGCCGTGCGATGTGCCGCTCGGCGATCATCCCGCGCAATACAACATGGCGGCGAAGCACGCGCGGATGACATCCGGCGGCGCCAATCCATTCGTCGATCCGGCCAACTGCTGGGGAGAAGCCGAGATCCAGGAAGCGATGTTTCGCGCACAACTGGACCTGCAGAGGAAACAAGGGCGATGAAGAAGACTATCGACGATCGAAAAGTGGTGGAGGCGAAACGGAAAGCCTACCTCGCGTCGCTCCCGCCAGCCGTCCGCGCGCGCATGAAAGCCATTCGCGACATGGTACGCGCCATTGCCCCCGACGCCGTCGAGGTGTACAGCTACGGCATCCCCGGCTTCAAGCTCGATGGTAAGCCGCTGGTGTGGTACGCGGCGTTCGCGCGCCACACCAGCCTCTATCCGATGACCGCATCAATCCGGAAGGCACATGCAGCGGCGCTGAAGGACTACAAGATGTCCACCGGCACGGTGCAGTTTCTCCTCGACAAGCCGCTGCCCACTGCTCTCGTCAAGCGACTGATCAAGGCACGTGTCGCTGAACTGAGGTGACGCGAATCACCAGACGGCGTGTCGCGTGGGTCGCCGTCGCGGTGCTGTTGCTCGCTGCCGGCGTGTACGTCGGTCGCGTCGCGTCGATCCTTGCGGCCTACAAGGCGAAGATGCTCTGTTCGGAAGTGCTTCTCGCGCATCGCGATCCGCAGGCAGTGCTGACCGAGCTCGAGGTGGACGACCTGGCGCCGCTGAGATACATCAGCGCATCGATCGATTCATCTGCCCGTAGTGCGACAGCATCCGTGCTCGGGCTGGTCGGTCATCAAGCAATTTATCGAGACCGGCGCGGGTGTGTGCTCGGATCATCGCAGCCAAGCAGCGCACGTCGGTGGCCGGCCACTCTCCGTCCGCGCTGCTCAGTGACGTGAACCACGCGCTCGATCCAGTGCTCGAGCGCGCATTCGCCGAGCGGGATCCGAAGCGGCCGCGTCGGACACGAGCGGTCGTCATTGTCCAGAACGGACGCATCGTCGCCGAACGCTACGCGCCCGGCTTCACGCCTGAGACGCCGCTCATCGGCTGGTCGATGACCAAGACGGTAATCAATGCGCTCGTTGGCATCCTGGTCAAGGACGGACGTCTCGCCGTGAATCGTCCGGCACCGGTGCCCGAATGGCAGTCAGCCGATGATCCGCGGGGGTCGATTACCCTCGACCAGTTATTGCGAATGAGCAGCGGCCTCGAGTTCGACGAGAGCGCGTGGAATCCAGTATCGGACGTGACGGTGATGCTGCTCGGCCGTCCCGACGCGGGGCTGTACGCCGCGCGCAAGAGCCTCGCCGCGGCGCCGGGCACCGTCTGGCGATACTCCAGCGGCACCACCAACATCATCTCCCGGGCACTTCGCACGGTGATCCGCTCAAGCACTATGGCGCGCATGTCTGGTTGAAGGTCGCCGACGAGTACAGCGGGGACGCGGTACTGCCGGCCGACGCGTTCCATGCGATCGGCC
>DAINQP010000025.1:7060-8399 GCA_036742665.1 Vicinamibacterales bacterium
GAGAAGCGCACTCTCGAAGCTGAGTGGGAGCGGCGCAAAAGCATCCGCAATGAGACAATGCGTCCCGGAGGAGATTCATGGCAGCAACGGTAGCTAAACCGCCGATCACATCCGCGCATGCCGGCCGTGCACCGGCAGTCATGCTGGGACTCGCGATGCTCGTCGGTCTTGGCTTCGTGGCGGGGTTCGCATTCCCCTACTTCACCGGAGGCGAAGCCGTCGCCCAATATCGCGGCAAGGAAACGTGGATCTTCATGCACCTCGGCGGCGGCATGATCGCCCTGCTGGTCGGACCGGGCCAGTTGTGGCTCGGACACAAGAATCGCAAGATTGAAGTCCACCGCAAGCTCGGTCTCGTCTACATGGGAGCTATCGCGGTCAGCGTCACCGGAGCGTTCTACCTGGCGACGCACACCGCGCTCGGCTGGGTGTTCGGTGCCGGGCTCATGGGTCTCGCCATCGCGTGGGTCGTCACGACCAGTTTGGCATTTGTCGCCGTTCGTCGCAGCCTGCTGCAGCAGCATCAGGAGTGGATGATCCGCAGCTATGTCGTGACGTTCGGGTTTGTGTTCTTCCGCATCTTCGCTGGCCTCCTGCAGGCAACCGGCGTCGGCAGTCTGCAGGAGCAGTTGACGGCGGCGAGCTGGTTCTGCTGGGCGGGTCCGCTGTTGGTGACCGAGGCGATTCTCCAGGGGCGGAAGATCTTCGCGAGATGACCGTGCTCGTCACGTGGCCGGAGTGGGTTCAAGAGACAGTCGCGTTCGGCACGTGTTACGAGACCGACGACGATCGAATGCGTCTCGCGATCGAGCTGGCGCGACAGAACGTCATGCGCGGCACCGGCGGTCCCTTCGGCGCCGCGATCTTCGAGCATTCAACCGGCGCGCTGCTCTCGGTCGGCGTCAACAGCGTTGTGCGGTTGAACAACAGCACGCTGCACGCCGAGATGCTGGCGATCATGATGGCGCAGCATCGCCTCGGGTCCTACACGCTGGCCGGGTCGGCGACGGCGGCGTATGACCTGGTGAGCTCGTGCGACCCGTGCGCGATGTGTCTCGGTGCGGTGCTCTGGAGCGGCGTGCGGCGAATGGTGACCGGCGCGGACCGGGACGATGCCACGGCGTTGAGCTTCGAGGAGGGTCCGGTGTTCCCCCAGTCCTACGCGTATCTGGAAGCGCGCGGTGTGGCGATTACGCGCAGCGTCCTGCGGCAGGAAGCGGCCGCTGTTCTGGAGCTCTATCGACGCCAGGGCGGAGAGATCTACAACGCTTAGAACGTTCGAATCGTTCGGGACGTTCGGCTGGTTCGAATCGTTCAGCGAACGCCCAACGGCCCGAAT
>DAINQP010000025.1:8499-37586 GCA_036742665.1 Vicinamibacterales bacterium
GGCTCGAACGATATAATCGCATCCCGACGAGGAACCCACTGATATGGTCAATTTGACAGTAAATGGCACTGCCCGCATGTTCGATGGCGATGAGGACATGCCGCTGCTCTGGTATCTCCGCGACGACCTGCGCCTCACCGGCACCCGGTTTGGTTGCGGCGCCGGGTTATGCGGTGCCTGTACGGTGCACCTGGATGGCACGGCCGTCCGCGCATGCCAGACGCCCCTGAAGGCGCTGAACAACAAGAAGGTCGTCACCATCGAGGGGCTCAGCCCGAACGGCGCGCATCCGGTTCAGGCCGCTTGGGAAAAACACAACGTCGCACAGTGCGGCTACTGTCAGACCGGTCAGATCATGCAGGCGGCCTCGCTCCTGACGCGCACGCCGAACCCGAGCGATGCCGACATCGACCGCGCGATGCAGGGCAACATCTGCCGTTGCGGGACCTATCAGCGCATTCGCGCCGCAATCAAGACGGCGGCAGGGAGGCGCGCATGACCGTCATCAACGTCAGCCGCCGGCAGTTCCTCGGCGGCATGTTTTCGACTGGCGCGCTCGTCCTCGCCTCGCGCGTGCTTCCGGAGTCGGCATGGGCGCAGACGCCCCCGCCGCTTTTCAAGACCAACGCCGATCTGGCGTCCCTGAATCCCAGCGTCTATCTCGGCATTGAACCCGACGGCACGGTGTTCATCGTCACGCATCGTTCCGAGATGGGCACCGGTATCCGCACGTCGTTGCCGATGGTGGCGGCCGACGAGCTCGATGCCGATTGGGGCCGCTGCCGCATCGAGCAGGGCGTCGGCGACGCACGCTACGGCGATCAGAACACTGACGGCTCACGCTCGGTGCGCGACTTCTACGAAGCGTTCCGCCGCGCCGGTGCGTCCGCGCGCTCCATGCTGGTGAGCGCAGCGGCAGCGCAGTGGAATGTGCCGGCGGCGCAGTGCGTGGTCCGGAACCACGAAGTGATCCACGAGGCCAGCAACCGTCGCGCCGGCTTTGGCGCGCTCGTGCCCGCGGCCGCCAAGCTCCCGGTGCCGAAGGCTGACGATCTGCGCTTCAAGCCGAAGACGGCGTGGAAGCTGGTTGGCCAGCAGACCTCGACCTACGACCAGAAGGACATCGTCACGGGCAAGGCGCAGTTCGGCCTCGACGTGTATCGCGAGGGAATGGTCTTCGCGTCAATCGAGCATCCGCCAGTGCTCGGCGGCACGGCGAAGAGCGTGGACGACAAGGCGGCGCTCGCCGTCAAGGGCGTGCAGCAGACCGTGGCGCTCGACACGTTCAAGCCGCCGCATCTCTTCCAGCCGCTCGGCGGCGTGGCGGTGATTGCCGACAGCACGTGGTCGGCGATCAAGGGGCGGCGTGCGTTGAAGGTCGAATGGAATGACGGCGCCCACGGCACCTTCGACTCCGACTCCTTCAAGCAGCAGATGCTGGCCACCGTGAAGCAGACGGGCAAGGTGTATCGCAACCTCGGCAACGTTGACGCTGAATTCGCGAAAGGCGGCAAGGTCATCGAGGCGATGTATTCCACGCCGATGGCTGCGCACGCGTCGATGGAGCCGCCGGCCGCGGTCGCCGAGTTCAGCAACGGCAAGGCCACGGTCTGGGCGCCGACGCAGAATCCACAGGCGGTCCAGGAGGCGGTATCCGCGGCGCTCGGGATCAAGAAGGAAGACGTCATCTGCCACGTGACGCTCCTCGGCGGCGGCTTCGGCCGCAAGTCGAAGCCCGACTACGCGGCGGAGGCGGCGGTGCTTGCGCGCAAGCTCGGAAAGCCCGTGAAGGTGATCTGGACGCGCGAGGACGACATCCGTTTCGACTACTACCACACGACAGCAGCGGTCTATCACAAGGCCGCGGTGGATAGCCGCGGCAAGCCGACGGCCTGGCTGCATCGATCGGTGTTCCCGCCCATCGCGTCCACGTTTGCGCCGGGCGCGCGTGAGCCACTGAGCTTCGAACTCGATCTCGGTCTCACCGATGTGCCGTTCGACATCCCCAACATCCGCGCCGAGAACGGACCCGCTGACGCGCACGTGCGCATTGGATGGTTCCGCGCCGTCAGCAACAATTTCCACGCGTTCGCTGCGCACAGCTTCGCTGACGAAATGGCACGCGCCGCAGGACGGGACTCGCTCGAGTTCCTGCTCGACATGATGGGCCCGGGGAAGGTCCTCGATCTCAAAGCGCAAGGCGTGAACTACTCCAACTACGGCGCACCGTACGACAAGTACCCGATTGACACTCGTCGTCTCCGCCGCGTGCTGGAGATCGCCGGCGAGAAGTCAGGCTGGGGTAAGAGCAAGTCGGGCGGTGGACGAGGCATGGGCATTGCCGCGCATCGCAGCTTCAACACCTACGTGGCCTCGGTCGTCGAGGTCGAAGTGGATGCCAGCGGGCAGTTCAAGGTGCCGCGCATCCATCAGGTCGTCGATGCGGGCGTGATCGTGAATCCCGATCGCGTGCGTTCGCAGATGGAAGGCGCGGCGGTCATGGCGGTGGGCCTGGCGCGGACTGGTGAAATCACCGCGAAGGGCGGCCGCATCAACCAGAGCAACTTCCACGACTTCCAGGTGGCCCGCATGTCCGATGCGCCTTACCAGGTGGACGTGCACTTCGTGGACAGCGAGGCGCTGCCGACCGGCGTGGGCGAGCCGGGCTTGCCGCCCGTGCTGTCGGCGCTCGGCAACGCGATCTTCGCGGCGACCGGCAAACGAGTCAGGGAATTGCCGATTTCGAAGATGAAACTCGTGTAACCACGTCTCCGTAGGGCCGGTCCTTGTGGACCGGCCTCGCCCGGCGGGTCCAAAAGGACCCGCCCTGCGCGCGGCCCGGGAGGCTTCCATGAAACGACTACTCACGTTGGTCGCCCTATGTGCGCTGATGATCGGCGTTAAGGCTATGCCACCGGCGTCCTTGACCACCGAGGGCTCGAGCGCCCTCTCGACCTTCCTCGGCGAAGCCGTCGCCCGTGGCGACGTGCCCGGCGTCGTCGCCATCGTCGTTGATCGCGACAAGGTCCTGTATCACGACGCGTTCGGCAAGATGAACGTCGCGAAGAACGCGCCGATGGCGAAGGACACGATCTTCCGCATCGCCTCGATGACCAAGGCGGTCACGTCAGTCGGCGTGATGCAACTCGTCGAGCAGGGAAAGCTCGGACTCGATGACGAGGTCTCGAAGTACTTGCCCAGGCTGAAGAGTCCGCAGGTCTTCAGCAAAGTCGACGAGCAGGCGGGCACCTACATCACACAGCCGGCGAAACGGCCGATCACGATTCGTCAACTGCTGACACATACCTCCGGCGTCGGCTACTCGTGGTCGGATCACGGACTCGCGATTGCGCAGAAAAAGACCGGCGCGACCAATGACTCCGAGCTGCCGCTCGTGAACGAGCCCGGCGTGCAATGGACCTACGGCGCCAGCACGCGGGTGCTCGGCGAGGTGATTGAGAAGATCACCGGCCAGCGCATCGACGCCTATGTCGAAACGCACCTCTTCGTCCCGCTCGGTATGCGCGACACGAGCTACAGCGTCCCGCCGGCGAAGTATTCGCGTGTGGTAACGGTGCACCAGAAAGCCAACAACGCCATCACAGAGACGCAGAATCCGACGCCGATCCCGGCAACGATCCGCGGCGACGGTGGCTTGTTCTCGACAGCCTCCGACTACAGCCGCTTCGTTCAGATGATCCTCAATCGCGGGCAGCTCGGTGGCGTGCGCATTCTCAAAGAGAGCACCGTCGCCGAGATGTCGAAGAACCAGACCGGCAGCGTCAAGGTTCGCCTCCAGCCCACCGCCGATCCACTGCGCTCGAAGCCGTATCCGTTGGGCGCCAGCGAGGACGTCTGGGGACTTGGCTTTCAGATCGCCACACCCAAGACGCCGAATCCGTCGATGCGCAGTCCCGGCAGTCTGAGCTGGGCGGGAATCAACAACACGTTTTACTGGATTGATCCGCAGAAGCAGATTGGCGCGGTCATCCTCATGCAAATGCTGCCGTTCTACGACGAGGCGGCGTTGCGCGTGCTCAACGGATTCGAAGAACGCGTCTACAGGAATTTGAAATGAAGGCTCGACACTTTGTCGGCGTCTGTCTTGGGCTGACGCTCGCCGGGCTCGCTGGGCTCGCGGCCCAAGAGCGGCCGGATGAGGCAATGTTCTGGAAGATCCGTCAGGAGGCAACGGGCCGATCGCAGATTCTTCAGACGTTGCACGTCCTCACCGACGTCTATGGACCGCGCCTCACCGGCTCGCCGAACCTCAAGGCCGCTGGTGAGTGGGCCGTGCAGCAGATGACGTCGTGGGGATTGAAGAACGGTCGTCTCGAGCCGTGGGACTTCGGTCGCGACGGATGGGCGAACGAGCGCGTCACTGCGCATCTCATCGCGCCGGTCAAGGACGCGCTGGTCGTCGAAGTGCTGGCGTGGACGCCGAGCACGACGGGTATGGCGCGCGGTCAGGCCGTGCAGATTACGCTTCCGACGCGGCCGACCGCGACGGACCTGGCCACATTCCTCGATGGCATCAAGTCCACGATCAAGGGCAAGATGGTGCTCGTCGGCCCGCACCAGTCGGTGCCGGTCACCTTCAATCCTGTTCCGCTTCGCCGGGAGGATGCCGACGTCGCCGCACTATTGAATGCTCCTGCGGCGCCGCCTGCCGCAGCGACACAGGCACAGGCACCGGCCGCGCAGACACCCGCGGGTCGAACCCCGGCCGCCGCCCCCAATCCACGTCCGCTGTCCAACGCGCAGGTGCAGGAGCAGATCAATCAGTTCCTGCTCGCCAACGGCGCCCTGGTGCGTATCAACGACGCCGGACGCGACCACGGGCAGATTCGCGCCTTCGACAACAATACCCGCGACGTCACGAAGGCTCCGCCGACCGTCGTGATGCGCAATGAAGACTACGGCCGCATCTCGCGCTTGCTGGCCGACAAACGTCAGGTCGAGCTCGAGTTTGAGATCGTCAACCGCAGCTATCCAGAGGGCCGCACCAGCTACAACGCCGTTGCCGAAATTGCCGGCGGTGACAAGGCTGACGAAGTGGTCATGCTCGGTGGTCACCTCGATTCATGGCATGCGGCCACGGGTGCCACGGACAATGCCATCGGGTGCTCGGTCATGATGGAGGCCGTGCGGATTCTGACGGCGATCGGCGCCAGGCCTCGCCGCACGATCCGCGTCGCGCTATGGAGCGGAGAAGAGCAGGGCCTGCTCGGATCGCGCGCATATGTGAGAGAGCACTTCGGCACATTTGAAGACCCAAGGCCCGATCACGCAAAGCTTTCTGCCTACTTCAACATGGACTCCGGCACCGGCCGCATCCGCGGCTTGACCGCATTCGGCCCGTCGGCGACGGCCGACGTCCTTCGTGAAGCGACCGCCTCCTTCAAGGACCTCGGCATGCTCGGCGCCACCATTACGCGTTCGCGTAATGCCGGCGGTACCGACTCGACCAACTTCAACGCCGCCGGTCTACCCGGTATCAACACCGTGCTCGATCCGATCCAATACCAGACCCACACCTGGCACACCAATCTCGACACCTACGAGCGCATCGTCGAAGACGATGTGAAGAAGGCGGCGATCGTGATTGCGGGTGCGGTGTATCACCTGGCGATGCGTGATGATCTTCTGCCGCGGTTCTCGAAAGACGACATGCCGCGGCCGCAGGCACCGCCACCGGTGCCGGCCTCGTCCGGTACAGCGGCACCGACGACGCGATCGAACTGAGCGAACGGTGACCGAGCGAAGGACCACTCGCCGTACGTTCATCGTTCTGCTCGCGGCGAGTCTGTCGATTGCGTGGCCGGCCGCGGCGCAGACGCCGACGCAAACGCCGGCGTCACGGCCGGTGGTGATCCTCGGCGTGCCGGCTGAAGTCAAAGATGTCGAGGCGCGGCTCACACGTGCCGCCGTCGAGCGCGTACAGGGCGTGCCGTTCACAGTCGGCCTTATCGGCTCGACGCGCGTGATTCTCGGCAAGACCAACGCGGGCAAGGTCAACGCCGCGATGATGACCGCCCTGGCTGTGAATCACTATTCGCCCTCCGCGGTGTTCTTCACAGGGACCGCCGGTGCCATCGACCCGGACCTCAAGCCGGGTGACGTGGTGCTCGGCACCGCGATCGGCTATCACGACTTCGGTGCCGCGACGGCCGGCGGTTTCATACGAAGGGCGACGAACAACCCCGTGTCGGGCGGAGTGAACCCGGCGTTCTTCACGCCCGACGAACGGCTGATGAGCGCGGCCCGTCGCCTCGCACCGGCGCTGATGTTCACGCCGGTGCCGGGGACGACGCGGGTGCCCGCGGTTCGCGAAGGCGTCATCGTGACCGGCGATGCATTCGTGGCCAATCCTGCGCAGCGTGATGAGATGCGGCGTTCGTTGAAGGCGTCGGCGGTTGAGATGGAAGGCGCCGCTGTGGCGCAGGTATCCTCACAGTTGGGGGTGCCGTTCATGGTGATTCGCAGTATCACGGACAGTGCCGACGGCGGCACGATTGACGACTACCGGACGAATCTCGACGCGGCGAGCCGCAACGCGGCGACGCTGACGCTCGCGGTCGTCAATGACCTGAAGTAGCCCGGTCATGGACACCTTATCCCTCGATCTGCTTCGTCAACTGATTCGCCACATGGAATGGGCGGACGCGGAAGTGTGGCGTGCCGTGCTGGCGCACGAGCCCGCGGGTGGCGACCCACGCCTCCGTGAGCTGCTCACGCATCTGCATCTCGTGCAGCGTCTGTTTCTCGTCGTATGGCAGAAGCAGCGGTTCGATTCATCGCGCCGGCAACCGCAGTTCGCGACGGCACTGGACCTGCGTAACTGGGCGCACACCTACTACAGGGAGGCCACCGGGTTCCTCAATGCGCTCGACGAGCCGTCACTGACGGGCGAAGTGGTGATGCCGTTCGTGAAGGCCATGGAAGCGCAGCTCGGACGTACGTTCGGACCCACGTCACTGGGCGAGACCATCTTTCAGGTCACCAGCCATTCGACGTATCACCGCGGGCAGGTGAACGCCCGGCTGCGCGAGGTGGGTGGCACCCCGCCGCTGGTTGACTACATCGCATGGGTCTGGTTCGGACGCCCCGCACCGAACTGGTCTCCCGCTCCAGCCGCCGTGTGACGACGCCTCAACCGGTCGGCCGCGAGCTGCGCGCACAGTTCGGCGACATCGACATCTACCTCTTCGATCAGCTGCTACGCGGACGCTTCGATGCGCGCTCGCGCGTGCTCGATGCGGGATGCGGTGACGGCAGAAATCTGATCTATCTCCTGCAGCACGGCTTTGAATGCTACGGCGTCGATGAAGATGCGATGGCCATTCAGGTCATGCGACGGACGGCAGCGCGCGTCGCTCCGGAGGTTCCGGCCGGCAACTTCGTCGTCGCCTCGATCGATCACCTTCCGTACGGCAGCGGCAGCATGGATGTCGTGCTGGCGAGCGCGGTGCTGCACTTTGCCCGCGACGAGGAGCACTGGACGCGGATGGCGCAGGAGATGTGGCGCGTGCTGGCACCGAATGGATTACTGTTCGCGAGGCTGGCATCGAATATCGGGCTCGAATCGATCATCGGTCCCGCGGGCCGTGTTGTCCGGTTGCCCGATGGCTCGACACGATTCGTCGTGGACGAGGCGATGCTGCTCGGCTGGACTGAGCGGCTCGGCGGGCGGCTCGGCGATCCCATCAAGACCACCAACGTCCAGCAACAACGCTCGATGACGACGTGGTGCGTGATCAAGACGTAGTGTCGGCTTCATCCGCGACGGTGCATTGTTGATTTGCGATCTTTGATTGTAGATTCGTTGGTGATTGTCGATTATTGATTTGGGGATTGGGGGACGGCAGAAATGGGTGTGATGAGGTTGATGTGTGGATCGTTGGCGGTGGTGTGTCTCGCGCTGATTGTGACGTTGTCTGCGCAGGCGCCTCCCGCCTCCGGCACGCCATACACGCCGCCAAAGACGCCGTGGGGCGATCCGGATCTGCAGGGCATCTGGCCTGGCACCGACATGGTCAGCGTGCCGTTCGAGCGGCCGGCGCAGTTCGGCAACCGGCTGTTCCTCACCGAAGACGAGTTCCAGGCGCGCGAGAAGCAGGCCCAGCATCAGGCCGAAGTCGACGTGCTCGACTTCGACCTTACGAAACCGCCAGATGAGATCGTCGCCCTCGGTGATGTTGGCGGCGTGACATCACCGCCGCCGCACTGGCTCGAGCGAGGGTTGCCGTCACGGCAGTCGTCGCTGATCGTCGATCCGCCTGACGGCAAGATGCCGCCGATGACGCCCGAGGGCAAGGCACGTCAGACCAACGCCGGTGGGACGTATGTCAAGCAGACGGGATTCAAGAGCGCCGACGAGCTCGGTCCATACGACCGCTGCATCTCGCGTGGCGTCGTCGGCTCGATGATGCCCGTCGTCTATAACAACGGCAACGAGATCATCCAGGCGCCAGGCCTCGTCGCGTTCCGCAACGAGATGATCCATGAAACACGGATCATCCCGCTCGATGACCGGCCGTGGCCGCCTTCGCACATAAAGTCATGGATGGGTGCGTCGCGCGGGCACTTCGACGGCAACACGCTGGTGGTTGTCACAAGAAATCTGAATGGCAGGACCGGCATGCAGGGCAACGGGATGATGCTGATCCCCAGCGATGCCATCGAAATCACCGAGCGCTTCACGCCGCTCAGCGCCAGCATCCTGCAGTACGAAGTGACCATCAACGACCCGAAGACCTGGATCAGGCCCTGGAAGGTCTCGTTCCCGCTGCGTCGCGACAACAGTTACCAGATGTTCGAATATGCGTGTCACGAGGGCAACTACGCCATGCGCAACACGCTGTCCGGATCGCGAGCCGACGAAAAGGCGCCGCCATCACGCTGATCGCGGCGCCAATCCGGCCCGGGGCACTAGAATCAGGACCCCATGTCCCTGTCCGCCGGCGCGAAGCTCGGACCATTTGAAATCGTCGCCCCGCTCGGCGCCGGCGGAATGGGCGAGGTGTATCGAGCACGCGACACCCGTCTCGGACGCGACGTCGCGATCAAAGTTCTTCCCGAGGCGTTCGCCGCCGATCCCGATCGACTGCGCCGCTTCGAGCAGGAGGCTCGCGCGATCGCCGCGCTGAACCATCCACACATCTGTCAGCTGCACGACGTCGGCCCTGGCTATCTCGTGCTCGAGTATGTGCAGGGCCAGGCGCTTCGCGGTCCGATGGCCGTCGATCGCGCCGTGCAACTGGCGTTGCAGGTGGCGAGCGCGCTGGAGATCGCCCACCAGCGGGGCATCCTGCATCGTGATCTCAAGCCTGCAAACATCATGGTCACGCCTGAGGGAACGACGAAGCTGCTCGATTTCGGTATCGCCAAGCTGATGGATCGGTCTGCCGGCGACGCCGATGACGCAACGCGGACCATCGAGGGAGCGGTCATCGGCACCGCGGCGTACATGTCGCCCGAACAGGCAGATGGCAAGCCGCTCGATGCGCGCTCCGACATCTTCAGCTTCGGCGCGGTGCTCTATGAGCTGCTCTCCGGCACGCGTGCCTTTGCGGGGACCACGACCGCGCAGGTCGTGAGCGCGGTGTTGCGAGATGATCCGCCCCCTCTTCACGCGCCGGCCCCGCTCGATCGCATCATCAGACAGTGTCTGGCGAAAGCATCGGCGCAACGGTTTCAGACGATGGCCGACGTGCGAACCGCACTTGAAGGACTGTCAGCCAAGGCGACGGACCAGCAGCCATCGATCGCCGTGCTGCCGTTCGCGAACATGAGTCGCGATCCCGACGACGAGTACTTCAGCGACGGCCTGGCCGAGGAGATCATCAACGCACTCACGCGGATTCCAGGTTTGAAGGTCACGGCGCGGACCTCTGCCTTCGCGTTTCGGGGGAAGGAGCAGGACATCACGACCATCGCCGAGGCCCTCCGTGTCCGGACCGTTCTCCAGGGGAGCGTGCGACGCGCCGGCACGAGGATTCGCGTCACCGCTCAGCTCATCAACGCCGAGGACGGCTATCACCTCTGGTCGCACCGCTACGACGGCGAGTTGACGGACGTCTTCGCCGTACAGGACGAGATTTCAGCGGCGATTGCGGAGGCGTTGCAGGTCGCGTTATCCGCGAGGCCTCGCGCCGGCGGCCAGCACAGGCCCAACCTCACCGCGTACGAGGCCTACCTGCGGGGCCTCCATCTCGTGAGGCAGCACACCGCGGACGCGCTCACGCGCAGCCGCGAGTTCCTCGAACAGGCGATCGCGCTCGACCCTGGCTACGCAGCGCCTCATGTCGCGCTTGGCGAGTCTTATCTCCGACTCGCGGTCGAGGGCGTCCGTCCCGCTCGGGACGTGCTGCCGCAGGCGCGGGTAGAGGCCCAGCACGCGCTGGCCCTCGATCCGTCGGATGCGGACGCGCAGGCCCTGCTCGGCTGCGTCGCGGCGGTGTACGACTATGACTGGAACGAAGTGGAGCGGCTGTGGAGCACATTGGGCCGTCGGCCCAATCTGCCAAACGCTGTCTTCCTGGGCGTGTACTACCTGGCGCCCAGACGACGCATCTCGGAACTCTTGGATTGGCTCCAGCGGGCACTCCACCACGACCCACTCAACGGGCTGTTTCGAGTCATCCGAGGCTCCTGGTTGCTGCCGGAGGGGCGTTACGATGAGGCGCTCGATGAAATGCGCAATGTGTTGAGCGTCAACGAAGATGCCTGGTCGCGCGCGTCTGCCCACTTCGTGATCGCACAAGTCCATCTTCGGATGAAGCGGTTTGCCGAGAGTCTGGCGGCCGCGGAACAAGCCTACGCTGGCGCACCCTGGCACCCGCGCATCATCGGGGAGCTGGCGGCCGCGCTCTTTAACACTGGCCAACAGACCCGTGCCGAGGAAGTCATCGCGCAACTGCGGAACCCGCCTGGCGCACACGGCGTTCCCATGGGGATGGTTCAATACCATCTGGACATCGGGGATATAAACGGCTCGATTGAATGGTTCGAGAAGGCCGTCGCACAGCGGGAGCCATTGGCCGTCGTCTACGCGGGCTACCTTCCGACTGACTTGGTGAGGTCGAATCCGCGCTGGGCAGCGCTCATGCGAAGCATGAATCTCCAACCGTGAGCCTGCCCCCCGGCGCTCGCCTCGGACCGTTTGAAATCGTCGCCCCACTGGGTGCCGGCGGAATGGGCGAGGTGTATCGAGCACGCGACACCCGTCTCGGACGCGAGGTCGCGATCAAGGTTCTCCCCGAGGCGTTTGCCAGTGATCCCGATCGACTGCGCCGCTTCGAGCAGGAGGCGCGCGCGATTGCCGCGCTGAATCACCCACACATCTGCCAGCTTCACGACGTTGGTCCTGGCTATCTCGTGCTCGAGTACGTGCATGGTCACGAGCTGCGGGGCCCGATGGCGACAGACGATGCCATGCGGATCGCACGTCAGATTGCCGGCGCGCTCGATGCGGCCCACCAGCGGGGCATCCTGCATCGCGATCTCAAGCCCGCAAACATCCTGGTCACGCTTGATGGAACGACGAAGCTGCTGGACTTCGGTATCGCCAAGCTGATGGATCGGTCTGGCGGCGACGCCGATGACCCGACGCGGACCATCGAGGGCGCGGTCATCGGTACCGCGGCGTACATGTCGCCCGAGCAGGCAGAGGGCAAGCCGCTCGATGCGCGGTCGGACATCTTCAGCTTTGGTACGGTCCTCTACGAGCTGTTGTCTGGCAGACGGGCATTTTCGGGCGACACCACCGCACAAGTCGTGAGCGCGCTGCTGCGCGACGATCCGCTCGCATTCGACGCGCCGCCAGCCGTCGATCGCCTCGTGCGCCGGTGCCTGGCGAAGCGGCCACCCGACCGCTTCCAGACGATGCGCGAGGTTCGCGCCGCGCTCGATGAGCTGACGGTGAGCAAGGCCGTCGAACAGGCGTCGATCGTCGTGCTCCCGTTCGACAACATGAGCGGCGACAAAGAGAACGAGTACTTCAGCGACGGGCTGGCTGAGGAAATCATCAATGCCTTGACCCGCATCCCAGGACTGAAAGTCATCGCCCGCACGTCCGCGTTCGCGTTCAAAGGCAAGCACGAGGACGTCCGCAAGATCGCCGAGGCGCTGGGTGTAACGAAGGTACTCGAAGGCAGCGTCCGAAAGGCCGGCAACCGTATCCGAGTGATGGCGCAGCTGATCGCGGCGGCTGACGGGACGCACGTGTGGTCGGAACGCTACGATCGCGAGCTGGCCGACGTCTTCGCTGTGCAGGACGAGATCGCCGCCGCGATCACCGCCGCGATGCGGTTGACGCTGTCGCCCGCGTCTGCGGCGCCGCGGCGGTACGCGCCGAGCCTTCCGGCGTACGACCAGTATCTCAAGGCGCTGCATCTCTCCGACGCCACGACGGCGCAGACCCTGGTGCGCGCTCGGGAGCATTTCGACCGCGCGATCGCTCTCGATCCGCAGTTCGCGCTCGCGCATGCTGAATTCGCTCACCTATACCACCTGCTGGCGATCTACGGTGTGATGGCGCCGCTCGAGGCCTTGCCGTCGATACGCGAGCATACTCGGCGCGCGATCGAGATCGATTCCTCACTCCCGGAGGGACGCGCGATGCTCGGGACGGTCGCGATGTTCGATTTCGACTGGCCGGAGACCGAGCGGCAATTCCGCCTCGCCATGAGTCACGGGGCCATCGCTCCCCGCGTTCGTCGCTACTACGCGCACTACTGTTTGCTGCCGACCGGTCGGGCACAGGAAGCCGTCGAGCAGTTTCGGCTCGGGTTGAGCGAGGACCCGCTGGACCTTCAGTTCCGGATGGAGCTGGCGGTGTGCCTGCGCGCGGCGGGACGGCTGGCGGAGTGCGACCAGGAATTGCGCTCGATCATGCAGATCGACGAGACATTCTGGTTTCCGCATTTCGTACTCGGCGTGAACCGGGCGCTGGATGGACATCTCGAGGAGGCGGTCGCCATCTCGGAGCGGGCGTTCCAGTTGGCACCCTGGTTCACGCCCATCGTCGGATTCCGAGCGGCGATGTTGCGACGCACCGGGCAGGCGGAGGCGTCAGAGCGGCTGTATGCGGATCACCTGCGGCCCGCCGACCGGTACGCTGATCCGATTGGGGTGGCCATGTTTCACCTGCTCAGCGGCGAGTTGGACGCTGCAGCAGACTGGGCGGAGAAGGCGATCGAGCAGCGTCAGACCGCGGTACTGTTCTTCCTGAACGCGCACGCGACCGCCTTGCGTTCGACACCGCGCTGGCCGGCGCTCGCGAAGATGATGAACCTGGCGTAAGAGGCCGGAGGCATTCGAATGCACGCCGGACACCCACGCAGTCATTGCGAGTGTGGTCATACTCACGTCCACTGGTAGCCACTGGCTCGTTGCGCGCTCGATGCCGCTTTCGGCGTTCGAGTTGGTCTCCATCAAGCTGAATACCGACGCGCGGCCGCCGTTCAACGCGTGTTCAACTTTCGTCTGGGGTTCGAGTCAACTGTGGACGCCGGACCCAGCCCGTCTGGGCTTTCGATCTTCACCGCGGTTGAGGAACAACTCGGACTGCGACTGCGATCGACCACCGGACCGGTGGACGTCCTCGTCTTCGATCGCGTCGAGCGGCCGTCTCCGAACTGACCCTTCGGCGCAAAGGCGAATGCGCGCCTCAACGCGGTCGATGACCTCGTCCGGCGTCGAGGTGCCGGCCGTCAGTCCCACGACCTGCGCGGCACCGAACCATTCCGACTGGACGTCTGCGTCGGTCTCCACGTGATGCACGCAGTCACAGTAGCGCGCACAGGTCTGGACAAGCTCGCGCGTGTTGTTGCTCGACCGGCCGCCGACCACGATGACGACGTCGGCCTGGCGTGCAATCTCGACTGCCGCAGACTGCCGTTCCTTCGTCGGCCTGCACACGGTGTCGACGAACCGCACCTCCGATTGCGGGAATCGTCCTCGGATCACGCCCACCAGGTGCCGCACCTTTTCCACAGGCTGCGTCGTCTGGGCCGCCACGCCGAAACGTGGATGGTCTTCGAGCGCGAGGACGTCATCCTCATCGAGCACGACGTCGAAGCGATCGAGATCGCCGGTGAGGCCGCGCACCTCCACGTGGTGACGTTGCCCGACGATGACGACGTGGTAGCCATCGCGCGCCAGGGCGACGACCGCACGGTGCGCGACCCGCACGAGCGGACACGTGGCTTCGATGGCCGTCAGACCCAGAGCGCGAGTCTGCGCGAGCGTCCGCTCGGACGTGCCGTGCGCGGTCACCATCAAGGTCGGCGTCTTGACGTGTGCGACGTCATGCGCGACGGCGATGCCCTTGGATGTAAGCGCGCTGAGAACCGTGGGGTTGTGAACGAGGTCACCGAGAATCGTGAGGGGGCCGGCATCGGCGTGCTCGACGGCGAGCGCGATGGCATCCCGGACGCCGAAACACATGCCGAGGTGGGCGGCTCGGAGGAAACGCATATTACTAGTCTACACAGAGAACTTTGTGCCGTAAAGAATACGTTGAAAGACTCCGGCTAAAGCCGGACACTACAAGTTACTGAAGCTCCAGCATCAGGCCGTCGAGACTGCGCTCGATGTGCAGATCCGCGAACTTGAAGTCGGTACGGAGCATTTTCTCGATTTCGGGCTTGGTCTTTTTGCCGACGATCATGTCGTGGACCTTGGTGCGCAGCGTGATCGTGCTATCGCGGAACTTGCGCATCTCCTGCTTGGTCGTGACCAGTCCATGGCCAGGTACCACCTGATCGAACTCGAGCTTCAGCGCGCCGTCGAGCGTTCCGGTCCAGTCTCTCGCGCTGCCGCCGCCCGCGTAGTCAATCAACTGCGGCGTGGCGTCGCCGAACGTGAACATGTCGCCCGCCGACAGGACCCGGTGATCCGGGAACAAGACGACGATGTCGCCGTCGGTGTGGGCGCGGCCGAAGCGATAGACCTCGACGCGCTTGCCACCGAGGAAGATGCGAAGGCTGTTGTCGAGCGTGACGTTCGCCATGCCCGGCTGCTTGATCTCCACCATCTTGTCGCGCGCCTGCTGTGACGTGATCACTTGCGCGCCCAGTCCCTGCAACTTCGGGTTCCCGCCGCTGTGATCGGCGTGATAGTGCGTGTTGATCACGTACTTGACCGGCTGATTCGTGACCTTCTTCAACTGCGCCATGATGTTCTCGTGGTCGATCTCGAACTTGTCGTCCACCAGCACGACGCCCTCGTTCGTCACCAGCACGGTGGTGTTGCCAGGGACAAAGTCGTTGTGAATGACGAACAGGTCGTCCTTGATCTTGATGGTGTCGAGCTTGGCCGGTGCATTCCCGAACTGCGCGTGCACATACGCGCCGAACATGGCGATCGAGACAAGCGCAGCAAGCGCCATACGTCGGTTCATCGAAGTCTCCCTCAGTTGGACGCGCCGATGTTACTACGGAGCTAGCGGGGTCCGGCTAACCACCTACGCCAGGCTACGGTGGTCCGCCGAAGCCTTGCGCGAAGGCGGAAGCCGGACACTACACGAAGCCGACACTACACCGTCACATTCGCGCGTTCGCGGTAGAACGCGATCAAGTCCATGCTCTTTGGCGGCTGCACGTTCAACTGCCGCAGCATGGTCGTGATCTGACCGCGATGATACGAGCCATGATTGACCAGGTGCTGCAGCATCTGCCAGAACGGCTGCGCCTGGCGTCGGCCGTCCCACCCTGTGTATTCGATCGGCCGCGCAATGCCGTCGGGTCCGAGCGCATTCACGATCGCGCGGATGCGGCGCTCCTCGTCGTCCCACGCGGCGCGCACCTTGGCGAGCGAGTCGTACGAATCAGGTGACGGCAGCGCCATCGGCGACACGCCTTCCCATCGTGAACGCCAGATCCAATCGGCGCCGCAGAGATGAACGACCGTGTCGAACACCGACGAGAAGCTGTTGCCGAGCGGTCGTCGCAACTGCTCGTTGCTCAGCGCCTCGAGGACGGGAAACATGCGATCGCGGGCCCAGTAGTGATAGTCCAGCAGCGTGTGCAGCACGTCGAAGGTCATCGGAGTCTCCTTGCCCTGAGCTCGTTGAGGACTCAGCCTATTGTCGTCGAAGGGGGACATGTGCGAGTCGGTCGGCGATTTTCTTTGACGATAGACGCCAGTTCACTCGGGTACGACTCTTGCCCGGATCGGATGCGCCAGCGTTCGAGGAATAGACGATGCGTATCACTTCATGTGCGGCGATCCTGATCGCCATCCTGCTCGTGAGCTCGGCCGCGTCCGCACAGGAGCCGCGTGCGTCAGTGCAAGGGTTCGGCGGCGTCGTGATGGGCAGCTTTACGACGGTCAACACCAACTTCGGCGGAGCGATTAGTGGTGACCTCACGCCGAACATTCAGTTGATTGGTGAAGCTGGCAGACTCAGCAACGTCCTGCCAACGATGACGCAGACGCTATTCAATCTCAGTCCGGTGGGACTCCGCGCGTCGGCGTTCTATGCACAAGGCGGCATTCGCCTGACGTTGAGCTCCGGATCACTGCGGCCGTACGCAGAGGCCTCCGGCGGCATAGCGCGCCTGACGCCACACGTGACGGGACTCGATGGACTCCCGGGTGCGTTCACGAACGGTGGCCTCGCGTTTCTGAATAACACCGCCCCTATCGGTACGCTCGGTGCTGGCTTCACGCTGCACGCCGGCAACTTCGTTGCCGATGCCGGCTACCGTTATCACCAGGTGTTCTCAGACAGTTGGATTCAGGCGCTGGGGCTCGGCGACCGTCTCGGCACCAATGAAGTGCGGTTCGGCGTAGGGGTGCGTTTCTAATTTCGCGTGTGCGTCATCACGTTGCGGCGGCGACTCGCCGCCGCGAGAACCAGCGCCTCACCGTTCGCACGATCACGGCGGCGAAGATCACAATCACGACGAGTAGTACACCGGCGACCACGAGTGCGGCAATTGGGTGTGCGAGCGCGAGATAACCAAGCCCAACGACGAATACGTCTTCGCCGAAGCTGAGCGCCCAATTCGACACCGGCTCCGGACTGGTGTTGGCGACCGCACGCGTGCTGGTCTTCGTGAGATGACTGCCCGCCGCGACCGTGCCGCCGAGAAGTGCCACGAGTCCTTCGACGCCCGGCGAGGCGTCGCCGAGCGTGGTGACCGCGATCAGCGCGCCGCCAAGCGGACGAATCGCCGTGTGCACGATGTCCCACAGCGAGTCGAAGTAGGGAATCTTGTCGGCGAAGAACTCGACGAGATACAGCACCATCGCCGTGCCGATGATGAGCGGATTGTTGAATGCCTGGAACTGCGCCGGCAGGTCAACCCACCCGTACCGCGCGGCCAGTCCGAGAATGGCGACCGTGGCGTAGAGATTCACGCCGGCGGCGAATGAGAATCCCAGCGTGCGTCCGAGCGTGATCAGGTCCATGACAGAGCGGGCCGGGTCTCAAGAACAAGACCCGGCCTACGTCTGCAAATGTACACCCTACTTCTTCCAGGTATCCCAGGTGCGAAGGATCTGGCCGGCGATCTTGGTGGGATCCGCGTTCGGGATCGGCTCGAACTTCTGCAGACGTCCAGCGAAACAATCGGCCAGATACAAGTTGCCGAGTTGATCCGTCGTCATACCGTGCGAGCAGTTGAGCCGTCCGGGCTGTCCACCGGGCGCGCCCCAGCTGTAGAGGAAGTTGCCGTTTAGATCAAACTTGAGGATCCGGCTCGTCGGCGCGTCGCCCACCCAGATGAACCCGCTCTGATCGATGAAGTGATTCACCATCAGCGTGTTCTGACTCTCGGGCCAATGCGGTGACTTCAGCGGCCACATGTCGAGGAACTTGCCGTCCACGTCGAAGACCTGCATGCGTGAGTGACCGCGGTCGATCACGAACAGCCGACGGTCGCGGCTGATCGCGATGCTGTGCACGGTGTTGAACTCGTTCGGTCCCGGGTTCTTCGGATCCTTGGGCGCGCCGCCCCAGTCCTTGAGGAAGTTGTCCTTCGCGTCGTACTTCGCCACACGCGTGCCGCCGTAGCCATCGGTGATGAAGTACGTGCCATCGGGCAGCCAGGCGATGTCCGTCGGGCGATCGAAGGTGTTCGGTCCGCGACCTCGCTTTCCGAGCTCGCCCTTGCTGTGCACGAGTTTTCCGTCGTAGGTGAAGCGATAGATCATGTGCAGCTGGTCGTCGATGATCCAGACATGCTTCTCCTTGTCGTACGGGCTGATCTTGATCTGATGCGGTCCACGGCCGCAGGGCAGCTGCGCGAACATTTTGTCGAGATGCGGCCACTCGCCGACCAGCTCACCTTTCTGGTTCAGGATGTAGATCGAGTGCTCGAAGCGGCGTTCCCACCCGCGCTTCGGTTCCGGCTCGCAGGTGGCCGAGATGCCGTCGCCATTGCCCGTGGCGTTGCCGCGTGAGGGATTGAGCGCTGCGTACGGCGTCCATGGCTTGGCACCCTGCGGCAGCGGCAGTTCGCCGCGCATGGCCACCCAGATGCGATCGGGATTCTCGGCGTACACACCGCCGAACGACCCCCACGTCCAACCTTCGTGCGGATGCCGTGTATCTGGCAGTGGCCTGGGCCAGTTCTCGGCCACCTTGTAGTGTCCGGTCGGCCAGTCCTGGTGGCTCCAACGTGTCTTGGACTTTTGGGTCTGAGCCTGGCTCGTGGTGTACGCGGCAGCAGCGATAAGCAAGAGCGCAACGACGAAGATCGGTCTCGGCACGGAAACAGTGCGGCGCATGAGCAGCCCTCCCAAGGGTCGAGATTATATGTGTGAGTGGCCCGTTCGTTGCAGTTTGATCAATGCCCAGCGTGCAGGCTGGAGCGACGAGGCGTCATGAGAGTCCACATATCAGCCTCATTCGTCGTTCTCACCGTTGCCGCGGCGCCCGTCGCGGCGCAAAGCAACCAGAGGGACACACCGTCCACCGCATTACCCGGACCATCGGGGACCCCGACTACGCCACCGCGCACTGAACCGACCACAACAACGCCGACCACGACAACGCCACCGCGCACTGAGCCAACACCGATACAGCTTCCGCCGATCGGACGCTCTGGGCCTGAAACTGCTGCGGTTCCAACGCAGCCGAACGGACAACCCCAGTGCTCTGGCAATGCAAGGTCTTCCGCTGGCTCGGCCTTGTCATCGTCGTTTCCGGGAGTCAGTGCGTCGCAACTACCTCGGGCCGGGGTGCCGGCGGATGCGTTCGAGCGCCCTGGCGTCAGTGCGGCGCAGCTTGCCGTGCTGCAGCCGGGAGCTCGCAGCGCTCCGTGTGCGCCACCGCGCGACGTGATTCTGTATCCGGATGTAGTGAGACCCTCGAGGCGCGTGCCGCCTCCGGGTGAGAACCAGCCGTAAGAGGACTCTACGGCGTGTCGTTAAACTTCTGAGGAGCCGCTGACGTCAGGTTGCTGGCGCCACCCGCGTACCATTTGCGGGAGTTGACCCTCAGATCACGTTTCTTCGTGCGGATCTCGATGCGTCGCATGCCCGATACGCTCGAGGGCTCGAAGGCGATCAGGTACTGGTGACGCAGTTCGTCAACCAAGCGCGTGATGCCGGTGACGGCCAGTGCTGGACTGTTGGCGACGAAGAAATCACCTCCCGTCGCTCGCGCGAGATCGGCGAGCGGGCTGTACTGCGCCTTCGGATTCGCAGCCGCGGCTTCGGCGTTCACGCCGTCGCCGACCGCGAACACATAGACGGGGACATCGATCGTGCTAGCGATCCACGCCACTTCCTGCGCCGTGTAGCTGCTCCAGTTGTCTGCGCCGTCGGTCAACACGATCACCGCACGGCGGTTGCGGGCGCGATCGGCGACCCGCGCGGAGGTGCCGGCGATGGCGTCGTAGATCGACGTCGCCCCCCACGCGCCGATCTCGTCGAGTCCCGTGCGCACGTGCTCGAAGCTGCCGGTGAACTCGCGCAGCGTGATCAGGCGCGTGTCAAAGCTCAAAAGCGCCGCATCGTCTTTTTGCTGGTTGAGGGTCGCCAGTACCCAATCGCAGATGTGCCGGTACGACTTACGGGCGGTGCCGAGTGCCATGCTGCCGCTGCTGTCCACGAGGAACGCGATACTGGCCGGCGCATTCGCGTCCGACTGGATGCTCATGATTCGTCGGTCTTTGCCGTCCTCGGCCACTATGAAGTCTTTGGCGCCGAGTGAACGGACCACCTTGCCGTTTTTATCGCGCACGACCGCGCTGACGGAGACGAGGTCCACGCCGGCCTTGAACGTCGCCACTGGCTCCTGCGCGACCGCCGGGCCGCCGCTGAGCAACACGAGTACAGGGAAAGACTGCGCAATCCTACGAAAGAGCATGCTGTGTCCTTGAGCCGGCAGATAGACAGGGCCGTCTCAACCTTGTTTCGTCCGGTGGGGACCGAACCTTTAGGCCGAGAGGTATAAGGTTTAGCTGGGGCTCAACTCATTGTACCGCAACGCTTTCGCCCCCGAAGCTGATCCGTGGGCGAGAAATTCTCGCTGCGGCTAGACTTCATGCATGTCGCGACGTGCCCGCGATAGACTCCGGCCATGTCGGACCCGACTCGCGCTGCCATTGACCGCTTCAATGAAGCGTTCAACCGTCATGATGTGGACGCCATCATGAGCTGCATGACGGAGGATTGTGTGTTCGAGAACACACGGCCCGCCCCCGACGGGACCAGCATTTCCGGGCAGACCGCGGTCCGTGCGTTTTGGGAGGATTTCTTTCGCCGCTCGCCTCAGGCTCACTTCGAGACCGAGGAACTCATCACATCAGGCGACCGCTGCGTGGTCCGCTGGATCTATACCTGGGTCCGCGACGGCACGCCGGGCCGCGTGCGCGGTGTGGATGTCTTTCGCGTCCGCGACGGGAGAGTGTCCGAGAAGCTGTCGTACGTCAAAGGCTGACGCCAGACCTCCTTTAAATCGGGATTAGGGGATTACGCGATCGCCGCGCAGGAGAATGACGGCGAACAACGCCGCGAAGAGAACGTCGGCGATGCCGGTCGCGAGCAGCCAGGTGTTGCCGACACCAGTGGCGAAGAGACCGATGCACGCGCCACAATATGCGACCTTGCCGCCCCCGCCGGCCGCGAGCACCGGTACTCTGGTCGTGGCGAACCGTCCCGCCATGGTGTAACCCATGCCCCAGGCGATCGCGTTGATCCATGTCGTGCGGAAAAAGAACGCCTGCAACGGATCGTCGAGCGACAAACGTGTCGTGTAGAACTGTGCGAAGTGCGCGTCCGGATTGGCGAGCGCGCTCGCGCCGCCGATGATGTTCCAGGCGCCGGATAGATACAGCGCCCAACGCTCCGTCGTCTCGTTCACGATAGACTCGACTGCGGAGTGTAGCTGAAAGATGGATGGAGCAGGAATGAAGCGGCTCTTGCAGGCAAGCGCGCTGGCCGTGGTGCTGATCGGCATCGCGACGGTGGCCGCACAATCACCCGCCGCAGACGTCACGTTCCGCGGATTGATCGACGCCGGGAACATCGGCGAGTACATGCGAGTCATGGCCGCGCGTCCGCACCATCTCGGTTCGCCGTATGGGAAGCAGAACGCCGACTGGATACTCGCGCGCTTCAAGGAATGGGGCTGGGACGCGAAGATCGAATCCTATGACGTTCTCTTTCCGACGCCGAAAGAGCGCGTCGTCGAGCTCCTCGGCTCGACACCGTTCAAAGCGACGTTGCAGGAGCCGCCAGTCACCGTCGATCCGACCTCGTCGCAGCAGACCGAGCAGTTGCCGTCGTTCAACGCCTATTCGGTGGATGGCGATGTCACCGGGCCGCTCGTCTACGTCAATTATGGACGGCCATCCGATTACGAAGAGCTCGCGCGCCGCGGCATCTCCGTCAAAGGCGCGATCGTGATCGCGCGTTACGGGCAGTCGTGGCGCGGCATCAAACCCAAGGTTGCCGCCGAACACGGCGCGATCGGGTGCCTGATCTACTCCGATCCGCGCGACGACGGGTTCTATGTGGATGGGGTGTTTCCAAACGGCCCGATGCGGAATCGCGACGGCGTTCAGCGCGGCAGCGTGATGGACATGCCGACCTATCCGGGTGATCCGCTGACGCCGAACGTTGGCGCGACGTCCTCGGCCAAGCGTCTCGACATCAAAGCTGTCACCACGGTGACGAAGATCCCGGTGCTGCCGATCTCGTATGGCGACGCGGAGCCGCTGCTGATGGCCCTCGGCGGTCCCGTCGTTCCCGGCGACTGGCGTGGCGCGCTGCCGATCACGTATCGCTTCGGGCCGAGCATGGCTCCCGCGCACCTCAAGCTGGTCTTCGACTGGAGTCTGAAACGCGCCAACAATGTGATCGCGCGACTGCCCGGCTCGACATATCCCGACGAGTGGATCATCCGCGGCAATCATCACGACGCGTGGGTGAATGGCGCGCAGGATCCCGGCAGCGGCATGTCGGCAGAACTCGAGGAAGCGCGGGCGCTCGGCGACCTGTTCAAACGCGGATGGCGGCCCAGGCGCACGATCGTGTACGCGGCATGGGATGGCGAGGAACAGGGGCTTCTCGGCTCGACGGAATGGGTCGAAGATCACGAGCAGGAGCTACGGGAGAAAGCGGCTGTCTACATCAATACCGACGGCAACGGCCGCGGCTTCCTGAATGCGGGCGGGTCGCACGCGCTCGAAGGTTTCATCAACAACGTGGCGCGCGACATCGATGATCCGGAGACGAAGGAGTCGGTCTGGAAGCGCATGCAGGCGCGCGCCCTCGTCAGCGCCGCACCGGGACCGCGGGCCGAGGTTCGGTCACGGACCGATCTGCGGATCGGTGCGCTCGGATCGGGGTCCGACTACTCGCCGTTCTTGCAGCACGCCGGCATCCCATCGCTCAACCTGTCGTTTGCCGGGTTCGATGAGTCCGACGGGATCTATCACTCCATCTACGACGATTACTACCATTTCACTAAGTTCCTCGACACGGACTTCACCTATGGCCGCGCGCTGGCTCAGACTGTTGGTACTGCAGTGATCAGGCTGGCAGATGCCGACGTGATGCCGTTCCAGTTCACGCACCTCGCCGACACGGCGCAGACCTACGTGCGCGAGCTGCAGACATTGCTGAAGGAACGCCAGGACGAAGTGCGCGAGCGCAACCGGCAGATCGAGGAAGGGGTCTTCGCCTCCGTCGCCGACCGTCGTCGTCCCGTCAAGGCGCCGGCCATCGAAGAGATGCCTCCGGCGCTGAATTTCGCGCCGCTCGAAAATGCAGCCGCAGCACTGACGCGTGCGGCCGATCGTTATCGCAAGGCGTTTGAGGCGACGCCGGCCAAGATGACGCCAGAGGCGGCGCGCGCCGTCAACGTGCGGCTCATTCAGAGCGAACGTGTGCTGACCGATGCCGCAGGCCTCCCGCGGCGGCCGTGGTATCGCCACCTTCTCTACGCGCCCGGCTACTACACGGGCTACGCGGTGAAGACGATGCCTGGCGTGCGTGAGGCGATCGAGGAGAAGAACTACGCGGAGGCGGAAGGCGAAATCGCGCGGGTGGCACGCGCGCTCGAGCGCGAGCGGACGTTGATTGAAGCCGCGGCGGCTGATCTCGAGAAGCTTCGGTAGGGGCGGTCCGTAGGCCCGTCCTTTGGGACGGGCCGGTTATTGCTGCGACTGCTGCGCGGCTTGTCGTCGCCGCAATTCGGCCGGGTCCGGCCGCTGCTGTTCGGCGCGATCTAGACGGATTTGTTGTCGCGCGGATGCCGTCTGACAGGAAGGTCGGCTGTGATCTGCGCCGGCCAGAGCGGCAGATCGAGCCCGGTGCGCACGATCGTCCGTCGCGGTGTCCATTTCAAAAAGCCTACATCGACCAGCGAATCAATAACATGGCGGCAATCATCGACGCCAAGCGTCCATAAACGCACCGCCTGGGCGAGCGTCAACTCGAGACCCGGCATTTCGACGAATTCCCCACGAACGCGATCGACGAGAGCAGCGAAGCTCATAGCGTTGGCGTAGAGCAACCTCTGAGCCAGAACGGTTCGGTACGCAGTTCTTGCCGCGTTCCTCGCCAAAAACCGCATCAGTTTGGGGTCAGACCCGGGGTCAGACCCCGGGTCTGACCCCACTCGTTCCAACGACGATGTAGGACGTCAAGAACTCCGCGACGGAAGTGTCGGAGCGATGATCGTGACCCACGGCGTGCTGAACTCGAGGCCCGTCCAGAAGGACGGGCCCTACGAAAGGTCCAGAAGGACCGGCCCTACGAAAGAAGGAGCGGCCCTTACGCCAACGCCGCCGCGACCTCTCTGATCTGCTCCGTGTGCCGCCCTTCGTGGGCGGCCATCAGCTCGATCCACTGATACACGTTCATCGTGCCGAAGAACGGATGATCGAGCGTGACCTGGCTCAGCGCCAGGCCGTCGCATCCAGCAACGGCCGCGCGAAGTGTCGAATGGTTGCGCTCGAGCGCCGCCCATCCGTTTGCCACATCCACTGTGCCCGTCGGCTGCGCCGGCTCCGGTGCCTGCCGCTTGTTCACGCGATCGCCCATGCGCTGCTCTACGGCGTCCGGCAGCGGCGCGCGCGGATGCGCCTCCGCTGTCAGGCCCGAGCGTGCGGCGTCGAGCGCGTTGAGGATGCGACTGCCAAAAATGCGTTCGACGAGGGTCAGATGTTCAAGGATCTCCGCGGCCGACCAGCGATCCGCCGCCGGCCGTTGCCGATGCATGGCCGGCGGAATGGCGTCGATGGCTCCGCGAAGCGTGCTGCGGGCTTCGTCCAGCCGGGACAGCACTTCCGTCAGGTGAGTGTGCATAGCAGAAAGGATATAGGCGGCAAGGCTTCGAGGGAAAATGGTTCGATGCCGCCGATTCTGGAACTGGTGAACGCGACGTTGATCCGCGGCCGGACGCGCGTGCTCGATGGGTTGACGTTCACGATTCATCAGGGTGAACACACGGCGATTCTCGGTCCGAACGGCGCCGGCAAGACGTCGCTGATTCGCATGCTTACCCTCGACGATCGGCCGCGCGCCTCGGACAACGGTGTGCCGGCGTTGCGGCTGTTCGGCCGTGAGCATTGGGACGTTGGCGAACTGCGCACGCACCTCGGCGTCGTGACCGGTGATCTCGATGCAACGTTTGGCCTGAGTACCTCGGGCGGCCGCGTCTCAGGCCTCGATACGGCGGTCTCAGGCTTCTTCGGCAGCCACGGCGTGTTCTCCCATCATGACGTGACGACCGCCATGCGCGAACGGGCACGCGAGGCGCTGCAACGTGTCGAAGCGCCGCAGCTCGCGTCACAGCCATTAAACGAGATGTCTACCGGCGAGCGGCGGCGCGTGCTGATCGCGCGTGCGTTGGTGACTCGCCCCGATGCGCTCGTGCTCGATGAGCCGACGACCGGTCTCGATCTCGTCGCACGGCATCGCTTCATGGAGACTGTCCGCCGCCTCATGCGCGAAGGGACCACGCTGATTCTGATCACCCATCATGTCGACGAGATCGTCCCCGAGACCAGGCGGGTGGTATTGCTGCGCGACGGGCAGGTCGCCTATGACGGCGCACCCGAGGACGCACTCACGCCCGTGCATTTGAGCCAGACATTCGGCGCGAAGCTGACGGTTGAGCGCGCCGGCGAGTACTATCACGTGAGGGTCGCTGAACCGCGTAGAGGCAGGTCTTGAAACCTGTCAGCAGACATTGAATAGGACACCTCGGGCCGACGCGTACGCCGAATTCCTCGCGAGTTACCCTCAGTACCGGTCCACGTTGCACCTCGACGCGCTTCGCGCCGTCGAGTACGGCCGCCTGGATGAGCACGGCCACGTTTATCTGGATTACACCGGCGCGAGCCTGCATGCGGCATCGCAAGTGCGCCAGCACGCAGATCTGCTGAACACACACGCACTTGGCAATCCGCACTCGGCAAGTCCATCCTCGTCGCGAACGACGACGCTCGTCGAAGGTGCGCGCCGAGCGGTACTCGAGTGGTTCGATGCGGCCGGCGAGTACACAGCCATCTTCACCGCCAACGCGACTGGTGCACTGAAGCACGTTGGCGAGTCGTATCCGTTCTCGGCGAGCAGCCGTCTGCTCTTGACGGCGGACAATCACAACTCGGTCAACGGCATCCGCGAGTTCGCCCGCGCGGCCGGGGCGGCCGTCGCCTACGCCCCGCTCACGGTGCCCGAGTTGCGGCTCGACTCGGCTGCGCTGGACGCCTTGCTCGGCGGCGCGACGCGCGGTGCGGCCAATCTGTTCGCGTTTCCCGCGCAGTCGAACTTCACCGGCGTCAAGCATCCGCTCGAGCTGATCGCGCGTGCGCGCGAATGCGGCTGGGACGTGCTGCTCGATGCGGCAGCCTACGTCTCCATAAACCGCTTGAGCCTGCGTGAGGTGCGGCCCGACTTCGTCAGCATCTCGTTCTACAAGATGTTTGGATACCCGACTGGCGTTGGCTGTCTGCTGGTTCGCAACACCATGCTGGACAAACTGCATCGCCCATGGTTCGCGGGCGGCACGGTCAACTTCGCCACCGTCGGGGGGCGTCGCCACATTCTCTCGCCGGGCGAAGCGGGCTTCGAGGATGGAACGCTCAATTACTTCTCGATTGCCGCCGTCGAGATTGGGTTGCGGCATCTCGCGGCCGCCAGTATTGACGCGATCCAGACGCGCGTGGAGTGTCTGACCAGCTGGTTGCTCGATCGGCTGGTCGCGATGCGTCACTCGAACGGGCGGCCGATGGTCCGCATCTACGGTCCCCTGACGACGACGATGCGAGGCGGGATCGTGACGATGAATTTCTACGATCCCGAGGGGCACCTGCTCGACTACCGTCGCGTCGAGGAGCTCGCCGGCCAGCAGGGGATCTCGTTCCGTACCGGTTGTTTCTGCAATCCGGGGCCCGGAGAAACCGCGGAAGGCATCACCGACGAGGATGTGGCGGCGGCGTTGGCTCGCAACCCCAACCTCACGCTGCCACTTTTCCTGCAGATGATCGCGCACGAAGGCGGCAAGAGCGCCGGCGCAATCCGCGTCTCCTTCGGGATCGCGAGCAATTTCGCCGATGCGCAGCGCTTTTTCGAGTTTGCCGCCAGCCTGCGCGATCAGGCGCGGCTCACGATTGGCGAGGCGAGCTTTGATATCGAGTCGTGTCGGGTGATTCGGGACGGTTCTTGATGTCAAACGCCTTCGAGAAAGAAGTCGCGGCGCTGCTTCCGTGGCGCAAGGGACACTTCCGGTTCGAGTCGGGCCATCACGGCGACACCTGGCTCAATCTCGAGCTGCTGTGTCTGCGGCCCGAGCCGGTCGAGCAGCTGGCCGCAGTGCTCGCCGACTGCCTGTCGGAGCAGCAGCCGGATGTCATCTGCGGTCCGCTCGTGGAAGGCGCCTTTGTCGCGTTGATGGTCGCTCAGCGAATGAAGGTGTCGTTCACCTATACCGAACGCATCGATTCAAAGACCGATGAGATGTTCCCGGTGAGCTATCGCCTGCCGGGACAGCAGCGCGAGCTCGTCACCGGCAAGCGTGTGGTCATCATCAACGATGTGATCGGCGCGGGATCCGCGGTGCTGGGGACGTTGAAGGATCTCTACGAGTGCGGCGCCGATCCGGTCGCCATCGGCACGCTCGCGACACGCGGATCGTCGGCGACCGTGCTCGCACGCGAGAACGGCCTGGTGCTCGAAACGCTCGCCTCATTCCCGGGCGACATGTGGAAGCCGTCGGAGTGTCCGCTCTGCGCCGCGGGCGTTCCCCTCGTCGACGAAAGTCATTGACCGATCGCCCCTGACCCGCGCACGCTAAAGCGTGCGCTTCACCGGCGTGCGCTCGACGAGTGCGCTCGTATTCGCGCTGATCCTCGTGGCATCCACGGCGTTGGCTCAGCCGCCGGCCGCGTCGCTTCGTGGCCGTCTTATTGACGCCGAGAACGACCGTCCACTCCGCCGCAGCATCGTGTCACTCGCGCGCCGCGATGCCGGCGTGCGCCCGGTGCTGACCGACGAGGACGGCCGCTTCGCGATCGAGTGTCCGGGTCCCTGTTCGGCCATCGTGATCACCAAAGCGGGATACGAATCAGTGGTCGTCGAGCCCGAACGCCGAACGGTGACACGCGAGCTCGAGGTTCGCCTTGAACGTGGCGCCGTGATGTCGGGGCGCATCATCGAGCAGGGCATGCCCGCGATCGGCGCGCGTGTGGTCGCCCGCCGGGTTGATGACGCATCGAACACGAAGCCGACGTACGAAGCGGAAACGGACGATCTGGGCGAGTACCGAATCGGAGGGCTTCCCGCCGGACGATACACCCTCACTGCGCACAACACATCTCAATCCGCACGAATCACGCCAGCGTTTGCGATAGATCGCGAGGCCGTGCAGGGCATCGTCGTGCCTCGTCTTCCATTCTTCACTAGCACCACTCCGCTGTCGCCGCTCGGACTGCCAGATTCGAAACGTGTCGTTGACGTTCGGGCCGGTGAGGAAACTGGCGAGGTCGATTTCGAACTCGCTCCGCTTCAAGTTACCGGCCCCGGAACAACACTGGAGTTCGCCAAGGTCTCTGCGAACGATCCAGGAGTGATCACCGGCACAGTGGTCACCCCTTCCGGACAGCCCGTCGGCGGCGCGCTGCTGGCGGTCTCCGGCAACAAGCAGACGCGCATGGTGGTCGTCGATGCGAACGGCAGGTTCGATGCCGGTCGTTTCAAAGACGGTGAGTACACGATCGAGGTCGGCAAATCCGGCTACCTGACGCCAGAGTTTCGCGGGCCATCCCTGATTGAGACGGCCCGGATGGTGCATATCCGCCCCGATGCGCGCGTGCACGATATCGAAGTGGTGCTGGCGAGGGGCGGCGCGATTGTCGGCACGATCACCGACAGCGCCGGCGAGCCCTTCCAGGGCGTGCTTGTGCGCGCCATGCGGCTTCGTCAGGTCGGCGCGCGGACGGTCGCGACAGCAGCCGGATGGCCGCGACTCACTGACGAACGCGGCCGCTACCGCGTCTTCGGATTGCCGCCAGGCTGGTACCTGATCGTTGCGTCGATCAATGCCACAGAGCCTACGTTCGATCGCCGAAGCGTGGTGGGATTCGCGCCGGTCTACTACCCGGCGACTGCGCGCGTCG
>DAINQP010000026.1:0-36801 GCA_036742665.1 Vicinamibacterales bacterium
GACCGTCCATCGGCGCGGAGATTATCACCTGATTGAGGTTGTACTTCGTCGTCGCGAGACCCGCTTCCTCCACCTTGATCCGTTGTTCGTTGGTCTGGATTTCCTGTTCGCGCGTCTTCAGCTCCGCCTCGCGCACCTGGACGTCGTTCTCGGCTCGCTCGAGCGCTTCTCGGGTGGTCAGCCCTTCTTTCCACAGCTCCTGCGTCCGTTTCAGGTTCTGACGCGCGAGTTCGAGCAGCGCCCGTGTCTGCTGAACGGAGGCGCGCGACTGCTGCAGTGACGACTGAGCCGCGGCGACGCTCGCTTCGCCGCGCTGCAGCTGCGCGTCGAGCGACCGCGGATCGATCTCGAGCAGGAACTGACCAGTCTTGACGCGCTGTCCTTCTTCGACGGCGACGCGTGTGACCCGGCCGGTGGTGTTCGCGGAGACGTTGACCTGTTTCTTCGGCTGAATCTTGCCGGACGCCGAGACGATCGCCTCCAGGTCACGCGATCGGACGCCTTCCGCGTTGACGTTTAGGCCGGTGTCGCGGCGGAAATAAAGATTGGCCGCCACCACCGCGGCGAGGACCAGCACGATCCCAACAATGATGGAAACCTTTTTCCAGGACATCAAGTCTCCTCAGGAACCCGACCGGGCGTACCCGATGACGAGTGCGAACAACACGTAGAAGCAGAGCAGCGTGACTGCGATCCCGCCTGTGCGGCGCTTGTAGAGAACTGCCAGACCAATCGACAAGGTGACGACCCACCAGACCAGAACCAGATCGATCGCGCTGAGGAATTGCGTGATGAAGCTCGTCTCCTCCAGCATCGGCACGAAGATCCCCAGGTTGGCGCCAGGTGGGTTCGGGCCTGTAGGCGGTGCGCCGATCATGATCAAGCCTGCGCTGAGCAGACCTGACAGCATTGACACGACCCCGGCATGGGCGGTAACGGCATAAACCTGCTTGAATGTCGCCGCGCCACCCATCATCGTTGAGAAGATCATCAGCAGGATTCCGGCAACGATCGCGCTGACCAACGGACCAAGGACGAGGGTAGCGCCCGCGAAAATGGCCGGTAGCCTCGGGATGAACCGCTCGGTGGCCGCCACTTGCGCGTCACTCATGTTGGGGTTCCTCGTCGCCTGCGCGATCATCGCCTCCTGCATGTCGGGGGACGACAGGATCACGTATTGACATGCCGCGGTAACGACAAGAGTGATCGCCATCACGCCGAGCCAACGCGGACGTGCGGCCACCGCGGCGAACGTGTTCCTTGGCGACGTGAGCACGCCGATGATCCGGGCGAGCAGGCCGGGATGCGACGCCGGTTGTGCGGTAGTTGTGTCTGCCACTACACGGTTCCTCCCAGTGCGGTCATGGTCACCGCCAACAGCAGGGCCAGACCGGCATAGACCCCTAAGAAAGCCGCTGCCATAGATCGGGATTGCCGTCCGTACAACACCGCCACGCCGGTGGCCAGCAGCACGACCCACCAGAGAACGAAGACGTCGAGTGCTCCGACGAACCGCCCTGCGAAAGACGCGGCATCGAGTGCGGGGAACCACAAGCCGAGCGATGTCGCGCCGCCCGTCGCTTCTCGCGCATAACTCACCGGTATTGACACCAGAAGTCGGATGGCGAGGATGACGCTGGCATGTGCGACCACCGCGAGCACCTGAGAGAAAGACACAACACGGTCGTTCCTTCGGAAGGCGAAGGCAATGACCCCCGCGACCACCAGCGTCAGCACCGGTCCGCCGGCCAGCGCCGTAGCTACCCCGTAGAGCGGGCCGTTGCCACTAAGCGCCTGGAATTCGGCGTATCGCGCCGCGTCAACCGGCTGCCCGAAGGCCAGGGCGGTCCGCTCCCATTGATCCACGAGCGCCACCCGACCGACTTCGGTCTGGAACAGCAACGCCTGGCTCGCCGCGGTGATGACCGCGAGAACCGCTACGAGTCCGACCCACCGTGGTGACGAAGCCACGGCCCGAAGTGTTGTGCGGGGACATCGGATGACGCCGATAAGTCGTGGGAGGAACCCGAGTGTGGATGGCGAAATCTCCGCCTCCGGTACTGAGCTCAATCAGTCTCCTAATACGGCAAATGTCCAGTTCTGTTCCTTATGGGCGGCTGCCCAACACATGAACCAAGCATGGCGGGACGTCAAGCGCACGCGCTGAGGCCGTTCCCTTTATTCCATCACAACTCCGGGCTTCGGCCTGCCTACCTCGACCCTATCGGGCAGGACCGTGCAGGCCGAGAAGTAGACCAGCCGCAGAGCCCCGAACGTGGTGCTTTGCCACAGGTGCGCTCAGGCCCAACGAACCTTCTGACGATTCAGGTTAAATGGCGGTCCGAATCGGAGAGCTGCTTCTCAAGGAGAAGCGCATCACACCCGAGCAACTTCAGGAGGCGTTGAACTATCAGCGCCAGCATGGGGGAAAACTCGGCTTCAATCTGATCAAGCTGGGATACGTCAAAGACGACGAGATCACCGCGCTTCTCAGTAAGCAGTACGGCGTTCCCTCTATTGCCCTCAGTCAGTTCGACGTCGATGCCACCGTCGTCAAGCTCGTACCCGCCGAGACGGCCCAGAAATATCAGATCATTCCGCTCTCCCGTTCAGGCGCGACGCTGACGATCGCGATGACCGACCCGACCAACGTGTTCGCCATGGACGACATCAAGTTCATGACGGGCTACAACGTCGAGCCGGTCGTGGCGTCGGAAACGGCAGTCGTCGATGCCATTCAGAAGTACTACGGGAAGGTGTCGATGACACCCGGCGGTGGCGGTGGCGGCGCCGTCAACCAGAGCGGCGCCAGCGCGCTCGAATTCGCCAGCAAAGCCCTCGAGGAGATGCCAGCGCTCGGCGACGCCGGCGACGTCGAGGTCCTGGAAGAGTTCGAAGAGATCAGCGCCGAGGCGCTCGCCAAGCAAGGCGAAGAAGCGCCAGTCATCAAGCTGGTCAACGTGATCCTGATGTCGGCCATTCAGAAGGGCGCGAGCGACATTCACATCGAGCCCTACGAGAAGGAGCTGCGCGTCCGGTACCGCATCGACGGCATTCTCTACAACATCATGCAGCCGCCGATGAAGTTCCGCGACGCGATCACCTCGCGCATCAAGATCATGTCCAAGCTGGACATCGCAGAAAAGCGGCTGCCGCAGGACGGCCGCATCAAAATCCGCTTCCAGGACGGCGGCGAGATGCGCGACATCGACTTTCGCGTCTCGTGTCTACCCACGCTCTTCGGCGAGAAGATCGTGCTGCGTCTCCTCGACAAGACCAAGTTGATGCTCGATATGACCAAGCTCGGGTTCGAGCATGAGTCGCTGCACAAGTTCGAGCTGGCGATCGACAAGCCGTGGGGCATGGTGCTCGTTACCGGGCCGACCGGATCCGGTAAGACCAACACCCTGTACTCCTCGATCTCACGGATCAACACGGTGCAGACGAACATCATGACCGCCGAAGACCCGGTCGAGTTCAACTTGATGGGCGTCAATCAGGTCCTGGTGCGCGAGAGCATCGGGCTCAATTTCGCCGCCGCACTCAGAAGCTTTCTACGTCAGGACCCGAACATCATCCTCGTCGGCGAAATCCGTGACTTCGAAACCGCGGAAATCGCCGTTAAGGCGGCGCTCACCGGACACCTCGTGTTGTCCACGCTGCACACCAACGACGCACCGAGCACCGTGAACCGCTTGATGAACATGGGCATCGAGCCGTTCCTGGTCGCCAGCTCGCTGAATCTCATTTGTGCACAGCGACTGGTTCGCAGAATCTGTAAGAACTGCACGGAACCAGACCCGACGCCGACCGCCGCGCTGATGCAGGCCGGGTTCAATGCCGAAGATGCAAAGACAGTGGTTCCCAACAAGGGGAAGGGCTGCGAGAAGTGTAACAACACGGGATACAAGGGCCGCGTCGGTCTCTACGAAGTCATGGAAGTGACCGAGGAACTCCGCGAGCTCATTCTGGTCGGCGCATCCTCACTCGAACTCCGCCGCAAGGCGGTGGACGACGGGATGATTACGCTGCGGGGCAGCGGACTGCGCAAAGTCAAAGATGGTGTGACGACGATCGAGGAGATCGTAAGGGAGACCGTGAAGTGATGACGCTGCCTGAACTCCTGAACACGATGGTGCAGATGGAGGGCTCGGACCTCCATATCACCACCGCGACACCGCCACAGGTGCGTGTGCACGGACACCTGGTGCGGCTTTCTGGTACGGACTTGAACCCGTCGGAGACCAAGCAGCTCGCTTACAGCGTGCTCACCGACGCGCAGAAGAAGCGCTTCGAGGAGACGCTGGAGCTCGACTTCTCATTCGGCATCAAGGGCCTGGCGCGGTTCCGCGTCAACATGTTCAACCAACGCGGCGCGGTTGGTGCCGTCTACCGGTTGATCCCCGAAAAAATCCGCAGCTTCCAGGATCTGAACCTGCCGCAGGTGTTGACGACGCTCGCCGAGCGGCCGCGCGGTCTCGTGCTGGTCACCGGTCCGACCGGATCCGGTAAATCCACCACGCTGGCGGCGATGATCGACAAGATCAACAAGGAACGCCACGACCACATCCTCACCATCGAGGATCCGATCGAGTTCGTCCATCAGCATCAGGGCTGTCTGGTCAACCAGCGCGAGGTGCACAGCGACACGCACAGCTTCAGTAACGCGTTGCGCGCCGCCCTCCGCGAGGATCCGGACATCGTCCTGATCGGTGAAATGCGCGACCTCGAAACGGTGGAAGCCGCGCTGCGCATCGCCGAGACGGGCCACTTGACGTTCGGGACGCTGCACACCAACTCGGCGTCGCAGACGATCAACCGCATCATCGATATCTTCCCGGCGCACCAGCAAAGCCAGATTCGCACCCAGCTCTCGCTCGTACTGGAGGGCATCGTCTGTCAGGCGCTGCTGCCGAAGATTGGCGGCGGACGCGTCGTCGCGCTGGAGATCATGGTGCCGACGGCGGGCATTCGCAATCTGGTTCGCGAGGACAAGGTCCATCAGATCTACTCGGCGATGCAGACCGGTCAGGAAAAGCTCGGCATGCAGACGATGAACCAGTCGCTGGCGACGCTGTATCAGAAGAAGCTGATCACTCTCGAGACGGCGACGATGGCCTCGTCGAATCGCGACGAGTTGCAGGATCTGATCAGCCGCGGTGTGGGTGTTGTCGCGGGCGCCGGCCTCGGCCGTGCCGGTGGATCCCCGAAGCCGGTTGCGCGCTAGGGGCCCGGCTGCGTCGCCCTGGTTAGTGGTTGATGGTTAGTGGTTGGTGGTTGGAGAGCAGGACGTAATGGCGACTTTTGCATATAGCGGACGGACGCGAGCCGGTCAGAACGTGACAGGCGAGCGCATCGCCGAGTCGATTGACGCGGCGGTGTCGGCACTGCGGCGCGAGCAGATTCTCGTCACGCAGATCAACCCGGTCAAAGAAGCCGCCAAGTCCGGCGGCCCTGGCAAGGTCAAGGCTCGGCGGGTAAACGCCAAGAACCTGGCGGTATTCACGCGCCAGTTCTCCGTCATGATCGACGCCGGCCTTCCGCTCGTGCAGTGTCTCGAGATCCTCGGTACGCAGGAAGAGGACAAGAACTTCTCGGCGGTGATTCTCGCGACTCGCGGCGATGTCGAGAGCGGCATGTCGCTGGCGGATGCGATGAAGAGGCATCCGAAGACCTTCGACCCGCTGTTCACCAACATGATTGCGGCGGGTGAGGCCGGCGGTATTCTCGACACGATCCTTAAGCGACTAGCCACCTATATCGAGAAGGCCGTCAAGCTCAAGGGCCAGGTCAAGTCCGCGATGATCTATCCGATCGCGGTCATCGTCATTGCCGGCCTGGTCGTCGGCGTCATTCTGTGGAAGGTCATTCCGACGTTCGCCAGCCTGTTCGCGGGCCTCGGCGCGACGCTGCCGTTGCCGACTCGGATCGTCATTGCGATGAGCAACGGAGTGGTGCAGTTCGTGCCGTTCGTCATTCCGGCCTTCTTCGCATTGGGGTTTGGCTTCCGCACGTTCTACGCTACGCCAGGCGGACGGAGATTCGTGGACGCGACGGTGCTGCGAATGCCGGTGCTCGGCAACCTGATGAGAAAGATCGCGGTGGCGCGCTTCTGCCGCACTCTGTCCACACTGCTGGCCTCCGGCGTCTCCATTCTCGAGGCGCTCGACATCACGGCCCGTACCTCCGGCAACGCCATTGTCGAGGATGCCATCATGCTCACGCGCAAGAGCATCGAGGGCGGCGACACGATTGCGGCCCCACTCAAGGAGACCGGTGTGTTTCCGCCGATGGTCGTGCAGATGATCAGCGTCGGCGAGGCGACCGGCGCACTCGATACGATGCTGCAGAAGATCGCCGACTTCTACGAGGAGGAAGTGGACGTCGCGGTTGCTGGCCTGCTGACGCTGCTCGAACCGATCATGATCGCCTTCCTTGGTGGTGTGGTGGGTGGCATCGTCATCGCGATGTATATGCCAATCTTCGACCTGATCAGCAAGCTGACGGGCTGATGTGAATCTTCGTTCCCGCCTTTCGACGCTGATTGCCGCGCGTGTCGTCATCGGCACGCTGCTGCTCGGCTCGGCGATCCTGATTCAAATCAGCCGGCCGGGCGCGTTCCCGGTCGATCCGTTCTTCACGCTCATCGGACTGACCTATGCGCTGAGCGTTGTGTATCTCGCAACGCTCAGGTTTACCGAGCGTCATCCGTGGTTGCTCGATCTGCAGTTTGGCGTCGACGCGGTGCTCGTATCCGCTTTCATCCACGTCACCGGCGGCATCGCCAGCAATTTCTCCTCGTTGTATGTATTGCCGGTGATCGCCGCGAGCATCATTCGCTCGCGACGAGTGGCGCTGCAGGTCGCGAGCCTGAGCGCGATGCTTTATCTGGCGCTCGTGCTGCTGCAGTACGTGGACATCGGCCTTCCGGCCGTGGTCAAGCGGTTCACGCCATTTGTAGAGTTGCCAACGCTCGGCGTCGCCCGTTACACGGTTGCCATCAACCTGAGCGGCTTCTTCGCCGTTGCGTTGCTCGCCGGCTCACTGGCCGAGAGTCTCCGTTCTGCGGGCGCACGCCTCGAGTACGCGTCGCACGAGATCCGGGATCTCCGCAAGTACAACGAGAACGTCATCAATAGTCTTCTGAGTGGACTGGTGACGACCGACGCAGATGCTCGTATCCTGACGTTCAACCGGGCAGCCTCGAACATTCTCGGCATTGCCAGCGCGCAAGCGATCCGGCACGACGCGATCGACGTGCTGCAACTGCCGGCAGATACCAGAACCGGGCTGGCAGGTCTCGACGACGTACGCACGCTCAGAATCGACACCGAGCATCGCACCGGCGACGGTCGTTCGATCGACCTCGGTCTCACCGTGAGTCCGCTGACATTCCCTGACGGACGGGCGGGGTTTCTCTTCACGTTCCAGGACGTCACCGACGTGCGCCGGCTGGAGCGGAACGCGCGGTTACAGCAGCGCCTCGCGGCGGTCGGCGAGATGGCAGCCGGCATCGCTCACGAGATCCGAAATCCGCTGGCCTCGATGTCCGGTTCGATTCAAGTGCTTCGCCAGGAACTGGCGCTCAACGACGAACAGGCGCAGCTAATGGACATCGTCCTCCGCGAGTCTGAACGGCTCAACGACACGATCAAGTCGTTCCTGGCATACGCTCGGCCACATAGGTTTGCGCTCGCGAAGCTCGATATCCGCAGGGTTGTTCAGGACGCCGCGTTGCTCCTGCGCAACAGTTCGGAAGTACAGGTGCACCACACGATTGACGTGCAGGTGCCGGCCGATCCCGTGTGGTGTGAAGCCGACGAGAATCAGATCCGACAGGTAATCTGGAACCTGGCGACGAACGGCCTTCGCGCGATGGCGCAGGGCGGCCGTCTCCTCCTGACTGCCGCGACCGCGGCCGACGGCTCCAGTGCGGCCCTGCTGACGGTACGGGATCAGGGCCGCGGGATTCCCTCGGAGGATCTGGACGCCATCTTTCAGCCGTTTCACAGTTCATTTGAAAAAGGCACGGGATTGGGACTGGCGATCGTGCATCGCATCGTGACCGACCACAACGGCACCATCAATGTCTCGTCTCGCGTCGGCGCCGGTACGGTCGTGACTGTGCGGCTGCCGATGCGCGGCACGAGGCCCGTGATCGGCAGCCCGACCCGTGAGAGCGACCTGCAGAGGGCATTCGTATGAGTCAGCTGTCTGCCGCGCGTGTCAACGAGGTGCCTGAGCAGGGAACGAAGCCGCGCATCCTGATCGTGGACGATGAGCCGTCGATGCGCGACATGCTGCGCATCATCCTTCGTCGCGACGGGTTCGACGTGGTGCTGGCCGCGAACGGGAGAGAGGCCATCGCCATCCTCGAGGGGGAACGCGTCGATTTGCTCCTGTCCGACATCCGCATGCCGGACATTGGCGGCGTCGATGTGCTGCGCGCGGCCAAAGCACTCAATCGCGACATCATCGCGTTCATGATGACGGCGTTCGCCTCGACGGACAGCGCGGTCGAAGCGATGCGGCTTGGGGCAGTGGACTACTTCACGAAGCCGTTCAACATGGACGAACTGCGGCTGAAGGTCCGTCAGCATATCGAGGCGCTGCGGCTCAAACAGGAGAACGTGCTGCTCAAGCGCGCGCTCAACAGCAGCCACGAGTTCTGCAACATCATCGGCCGCAGCGATGCGATGCTCGCCGTCTTCAAGATGGTCGAGACGATCGCGAAGACGAACAGCACGATCCTCATCACCGGCGAGTCCGGGACAGGCAAGGATCTGGTCGCTCGCGCTGTGCACTACAACTCGCTTCGGAGAGAGCATCCATTCGTGGCGTTGAACTGCGGCGCACTGCCAGAGACGTTGCTCGAGTCCGAGCTCTTCGGCCACATGCGCGGCGCATTCACGGGCGCTGATGCCAACAAGAAGGGCCTCGTCGAAGTCGCCGAGCACGGCACTATCTTCCTGGACGAGATTGGCGAAATGTCTCCGACGATGCAGGTGAAGCTGTTGCGGGTCCTGCAGGATCGCCGGTTCCGCCGTCTGGGCGGGACAGAGGAAGTCCAGGCCGACATCCGCGTGATCGCGGCGACCAATCAGGACCTGCAGAAGATGGTGGCCGAGAACCGGTTCCGTGAAGATTTGTATTACCGAATCAACGTCATCCACCTCGACCTGCCGCCACTCCGCGAGCGCCGCGAGGACGTGCCACTACTGGCGGACCACTTCCTGGCGAAGTACTCTGAAGGCATCGAAACGCCGGTGCGCAGCATTTCGCACGAGGCCATGGACGTCCTGTCGGCCTATGACTGGCCAGGCAACGTCCGCGAGCTCGAGAACGCCCTGGAACGTGCGGTCGCTCTGGAGCAGACGCAAGTCGTGCTCCCCGAAAGCCTCCCGGCTCAAGTCAGGGCTCGATCGTCAAAACGTGTCGGGGCGCAGGACGGTCCTGTCGGACAGCAGTCGGTGGGTATGCCCGAGTTGAAAGAGGGGTTCGACCTCGAGGCGCTCGGCGAAGAGTTTTACCGGCATTACATCGCGCTTGCGCTTGAACGGACGGGCGGGGTTCAGACCAAGGCTGCGGAAATGCTGGGAATGTCGTTCCGATCGTTCCGGTACTACGCCAAGAAGTTCAATCTGCGGTGACCGCCATTTCTTGACAGCGACCGTTGACAGTTCTTGTCAAACCGCCGAAGAATGACAGGTACTCCGACAGTCACTGGTTACCAAGACTGAGCCGTAAGCGTAAGGATAGTAAGTGGTTACGCCGACACGTCATTCAACGGCCTGGTATGGCATCCGCGTTGCCTCTCAACTGAACCGTTCACGAGGCGCCGTGTCGGAACGGCGGAGATGGTTACCTTCGGGCCTTCCGGCCCGAGCGCTCTCAAGGAGATGGTTGTGAAGAAACTGCAGAAGAACGAAGGGTTTACGCTTATCGAGCTGCTGATCGTCGTGGCGATCATCGGTATCATCGCCGCGATTGCGATCCCAGGCCTGCTCCGCGCCCGTATGTCGGGCAACGAGACGTCGGCGATTGGCGGTATGCGCGCTGTCAACACAGCCGAGGTCAGCTACTCATCGGCGTGCGGAAACGGCGGCTACGCGGACCTCTTCCTCACGCTTGGCACGCCGCCTCCTGGAGGAACCCAGTCGTTCCTCTCCGAGGATCTGGCCTCTGCGGCGGCCGGTGCCACTCCGCTGAAGAGCGGTTTCACCTATACGCTCAGCGACGCTGGCTCCGTGGCTGGTCCGGCTGATTGCGCCGGGACGGGCACGTTCGTCTCGTTCTACTCGAGCGCGACCCCGGCGGATTTTGGGTCGACCGGTAACAGGTCCTTTGCCACCAGTGCGGCGGGCGCGATTTGGCAGAACAGCACCAACACTCCTCCCGCGCTGCCCTTCGCCGCACCCGACACTATCATTCAGTAGGCGTCATGGACGCTTGACCACAGGGCGAGGCCGGCTGCAACTTGCAGCCGGCCTTTCCCGCGTACGGCCGTCTATAATGCAGAGACCCGAGGCGTTGACGCCGCAGGGTTTTCTCATAGGAAGACGCAATGAGCAGTCGCGTTCGTACGGCTCTGCTGGTACTCACCGCCCTCGGACTGATCGCCTCCACGTACGGCATGTACGTGCACTACCGCCTCCAGTCTGATCCGACATACGTCAGCGCCTGCGAAGTCAACGAGTCGGTCAGCTGTCAACAGGTGTTAACGAGCGAGTACGGCAGCATGTTTGGCGTGCCCGTCGCCGCAGGTGGAGCGATCTGGTCGTTGCTGGCGTTCATGCTTGCTGCCGTCGGGCTGAAGAACCCGAAATCCGAAACGGCGTCGCGCGTCTCCGGGTATTTGTTCATCCTAGCGACCATTGGTCTCGCGAGCGTCTTCTACTTTGCCTACATCTCGTTCTTCGTCCTGAAGACCGCGTGTCCAATCTGCATGACGATGTACGTCAGCGTGATCGGGACGTTCCTGATTTCGGCGACGTCCGCAGGGCCGATCGGTGCGTTGCCCTCGCGTCTGGGTCGTGATCTCGCCACCGTCGCTCGGACTCCGATTGCCGCAACGCTCGCGGTGGTGTGGCTCGCGGTGTCAGCGGGCCTGGTGTTCGCGTTCCCGAAACCGCCGCAGGCGACTCAGACTTCTTCCGCCTCGGCGGCGTCGAGCGCAGCGGCCGTACCGGCGGAGACGTTGTCGACCGAACAGCGCACTGAATGGGAGGCCTGGCTCGATGCGCAGCCAAAGGCGCCGGAAGCGATGCCGAGCGGCACAACGAAAGTGCTCGTGCTGAAGTTCAACGACTATCAGTGCCCGTCCTGCCGTCTCGCGTGGGTGCTCTATAAGGACATCATCGCGAAGTATGAGAAGGCGCACCCCGGCGTGTTCGTGTTCGAGAACAAAGACTTCCCGCTCGAGACCGAGTGCGGCGCATTCAGTATCCCGCACGCGGCAGCGTGCGAAGCGGCCGCTGCGGTTCGCATGGCACGGGAGAAAAATCGCGACAAGGAACTCGAGGCGGCGTTGTTCGAGAAGCAGTCGCCCTCGATGACACGCGATGACGTCGTGTCGTCGCTACAGCAGGTGGCGCAGATCAGCCGCGCCGACTTCGAGGCGAAGTATGCCAAGACGCTGGAGGCGGTCCGCGCCGACGTCCAGCTTGGGCAGAAGCTTGGTGTTCAGGGAACACCGACCTTTTACCTGAACGGGATCAAGTTGCCGAGCCTCCGGCCGGCCTACTTCGATGCCGCGCTGGACTGGGCTGTCCGCCGGTTTGGAACAGGTTCCTAGGGCCCTAAGGACGAGGGAAAAACTGTCCGAGAAGACATGATGGGATGGATGCCATCAAGACTACAGGCCTCACGAAGCACTACCAGGTCGGCTTCTGGAGGCCACGACCATACATCGCGCTCGATGATCTGAGCCTGTCAGTCGCGACGGGGGAGGTGTTCGGCTTCCTGGGCCCCAATGGGGCCGGCAAGACCACCACCCTCAAGCTGCTGATGCAGTTGATTTACCCCACCTCCGGCCATGCGGAAATTCTGGGCAGCCCGGTCGGGGACGTGGCGGTCAAACGACGCATTGGATACCTGCCCGAGAACCCGTATTTCTACGACAACCTAACCGCCGAGGAGCTGCTGGTCTACTTCGCGCGGATGTTTGGATGCTCCGCCAGGGAGGGCCGGCAGCGCGCCTCTCGACTCCTGGACGAGGTCGGGATCGGCGCCGAGCGTCGGTTCCAGCTTCGAAAGTTTTCGAAGGGCATGGTGCAGCGCGTCGGCATCGCCCAGGCTCTCATCAACGAGCCCGAAGTCATCTTCCTCGACGAGCCGATGTCGGGACTCGATCCGCTCGGACGCCGCGAGGTGCGTGAGTTGATTCTTCGCCTGCGCGATCGCGGATGCACGGTGTTCTTCAGCTCACATGTGCTGAGCGATGCCGAGGCGTTGTGCAGCCGCGTGGCGATTCTCGCGAACGGGCGTCTGGCCGCGATCGGTGCGCTCGATGAACTCACCTCAGTCGGTTCTCGTGGCTGGGAGCTGGTGGTGTCGGGCCTGAGCGCAGATGTCCTCGCACGCGTGAACCCGCGCCTCACCCGCGCTACGTCACTTGGTGATGGCCGGTTCTCGCTGGAGCTGCCGCCATCAACGATCCCCGAGCAGCTGATCCCGGATCTCGGCGGCGCGCGGATCGTCTCGCTCAATCCGCTGCGCGGCACGCTCGAAGACCTTTTCGTCGAGCAGGTTCGCGCGACCGGTGGCGAGCGTTTCAGCGAGAAGGTGGCGTCATGAGATCGATGGCCATCATTGCCGGCGGCGTGTTCCGGGATTCGATTCGCGATCGCATCGGCTACGGCCTGGTGTTCTTCTCGATCCTGCTGATGGCTTCGTCCTTCCTGCTCGCACAGCTCACCGCCGGGCAAGACGTGAAGATCATCAAGGACCTCGGTCTGGCGTCGGCGTCGATGATTGGCCTCTTCATCGCGATCTTCTTCGGCATCGGGCTGGTGACGAAGGAAGTCGAGCGACGAAGCATTTACAGCCTGCTGTCGAAGCCGGTCACGCGGTCGCAGTTCGTGATTGGCAAGTATCTCGGCCTCGTGATGACGCTGCTGATCAACTTGTCCGTGATGGTCGTGGCCTTCTACGGCGTGTTGCTGTATCTCGACATGACCACGCTTGATGGCGCCAAAGCGGCATGGGAAGCGCCGGCGCTGGATCCGCGCATGCTCAAGGCGTTCGCGCTGATCGGCGTCGAGTTGATGCTCGTCACGGCGACCGCGATCTTCTTCTCGACGTTCTCGAGCCCGTTCCTGTCGGTCGCCCTGACCTTTGCGGTGTTCATCATCGGGCACTTCGGTGAGGACCTGAAGAACATCAACTCCATTGTCCAATCCGTCGTCCTGCCCTACATCGCGAAGGGCGTGTACTACGTGATGCCGAATCTCAGCGCACTCGATGTCAAATCAGCGGTGGTGCACGGACAAGCGGTGAGCGCCTCGCACATGCTGCTGGCATCGGGCTCGTGCATGCTGTACATCGCGACGCTGCTAGTCGGCGCGATTCTGATTTTTTCTCGCCGCGATCTGAAGTAAATGACCGCCGCGCCTCTCAAACATTCGCGTTATCTCTGGGTGGTTCTGATCGTGCTCCTGGTGAGCGCGACGATTACGCAGGTCGTCATCGAGGGCAGACTCCAGAAACCGTCGGTGACGCCGAGCGTCCAGTGGATCCAGTCGCCCGTCCTGATGCGCCGGCTGGCCGTGGGCTTCAACGCCATCTGGGCCGACATCTACTGGATCCGAGCGGTGCAGTACTACGGCGACACGAGGCTGTCGGAGGACGAAAATAAGAACTACGACCAGCTGTATCCGCTGCTCGACATCACAACCTCGCTCGACCCGCACTTCAACATCGCTTATCGGTTCGGTTCGATTCTCCTGTCTGAGGGATACCCGAACGGACCTGGCCAAGCGGACCAGGCGATCACGCTGCTCCAGAAGGGTATCCGCGAAACGCCGGGCAAGTGGCAGTACTTCCAAGATGCTGGCTTCGTCGAGTACTGGTGGCGTCGGGATTCGCGGGCCGCGGCCGACTGGTTCATGAAGGCCGGAAAGCTGCCGGACGCGCCAAATTGGCTGGAACCGCTCGCGGCGAGCGTGTTGGCGGAGGGCGGCGAGCGTGAGGCCTCTCGTCAGGCGTGGCTCCAGCTGAATCAGACTGCCGATCATGAGTGGATCCGGCAGGCTGCGCGCCGTGGGCTGTTGCAGCTTGACGCCGAGGGCGGCGGCGAGATCCTCGAGCCGCTCGTGAACAAGTTCTTCGACAGGAACGGACGGTTTCCCGCCTCTTGGCAGGAGATGACGGCGGCGAAGCTTCTGCGGCAGGTCCCAGTCGATCCGACGGGATCTGTGTATGACCTGGATCCAGTAACCGGGACGGTCGACGTCGGCCGTAAATCGACGCTCTTCCCACTGCGAAGCCGACTCAGGTGATGCCCACCTGGCTGGTGCTGCTCACCATCACGCTGCTCGGCCTGTGCATCGGCAGCTTCCTCAACGTCTGCGCCTATCGATTGCCGCTCGGTGAGTCGATCGTCTCCCCGGCGTCGCGCTGCACGTCGTGCGGCCGCACCTTGAGCTGGTTCGACAACGTGCCGGTGGTCAGCTGGGCGGTTCTTGGTGGACGCTGCCGCACCTGCAAAGCATCGGTGTCGTGGATGTACCCTTCGGTCGAGATCATCACGTCGCTGGTGTTCGTGCTGACGTATCTGACCTATGGGCTGACCCTGCTGAGCCTCGTTCGCGTGCTGTTTGCCTGCGCACTGATCGTCCTGTTCATCACCGACCTGCAGCACAAGATTCTCCCCAACGCCATCACCCTTCCGGGGATCATCGTAGGGTTCGTCTGCAGCTTCTTTCTCCCGCCCGGGTGGATGAGTTCGCTAATTGGCCTGATCGTCGGCGGCGGATTTCTTTACGCGATAGCCGAAGCCTATTATCGCTTCCGCGGACAGGAAGGGCTTGGCATGGGCGACGTCAAGCTCCTGGCCATGATCGGCGCGTTCCTTGGCTGGAAGCTCGTTCTGCTGACCCTGGTGTTTGCGTCCTTGACCGGATCGCTGGCTGGCGGCCTCCTCATTGCCTCGGGCCGCGGCAGCTTGAAGTACGCGCTGCCGTTCGGTACGTTCCTCGCCGTGGGCGCGTTGTTCGCCGCCACGTGGGGCGAGCCGATCGCGGACTGGTACTTCGGTTTCTACCAGTGACCCCCCAGGCATACGCGCTGCTTGGCATTACCGCGCTGGTCGCCATGCTTGTCGCGGTGGTGACGTGGGCGCTACTGCGATTCGTGTCGGCGGCACGGGACACGCGTCATCGTCTGCGCGACACGGGGGATTCCCCGTTGCTGTCGGTCGCCCTGCAGGACGCCGTTCAGAAACTGCGTGCGCAGGAACGGGCGATGACGGAACGAGCCGAAGCCTCCGAGGCGCTCAGCACGCAGATTGTCAACAGCCTCACCGCCGGCCTGCTCGTCGTTGATCGAGAAGGGCGGGTGCAAATCATCAACCCCGCGGGACAGAAGATGCTGGCCGTTGGCGGGTCGGTCGAAGGCACACACATCGCCACGCTGTCACCGGCCGCGGCGCCGCTCGCTGCGATCGTCAGCCACTGCCTGGCGACCGGCGACGCGATCGTGCGGCGCACCGTCGAAGTGCCGCAGGCGAACGCCGTGACCCATTTGGGCGTGACGGGGACGCGACTGGGTCAAAGCGAGGGCAACGCCGCAGGCGGCGTGATCTGTCTCTTCTCCGATCTCACCGCGGTGATCGCGCTCGAAGAGCAGCTTCGGCTCAAGGAAACGCTGGCCCAGCTCGGTGAGCTGACCGCAGGGATCGCCCACGAATTTCGCAACGGCCTCGCAACGATTCATGGCTACGGGAAGCTGATCGATCCAGCCGCACTGCCGACGCAGTACAAACCGTACGTCGAGGGCATCAGGCAGGAGACGGAGGCGCTGGGTCAGGTGGTCACAAACTTCCTGAACTTCGCGCGGCCTACCCAGTTATCGCTGGCCACACACGATCTCTCAAGCGTCGTGCAGCGCGCGGCAGAGGATCTCAAACATGACATCCAACAGCTAGGAGGGGAAATCATCATCACCGGCCAATTCGGGCAGGTGGACGCTGACGACGTGCTGCTGCGGCAGGCGTTCAGCAACCTGCTCCGAAACGCCATTGAAGCCTGTCAGCCTTCCGGCGTGACACCGCACGTTCGTGTCGAAGGCGCGCTCGATTCGGCGCAGAATCAGGCGCGAGTCAGTGTCCACGATAATGGGCCCGGCATCGATCCGTCTGCCCGCGATCGAATCTTCCTTCCATTCTTCACGACCAAAAAGACCGGCACCGGTCTGGGACTCGCGCTCGTTCAGAAGATCGTCGTGACGCACAATGGCCGCGTCACTGGTGGGAGCTCGCCCTCGGGCGGTGCGTGCTTTCAGGTGACGTTGCCGCTCGCGTAATCTTTCGAACGTTCGAACATCGCAGAAACTGCGATTCCTGTCCGCCCCTGGTGACGTTGGCGTCCCTCATCATTCGCTTCAACTCATGACCTCGTCTGGAGTTGTGTGCACGCCGGATGCCGACGTAGCGCTCTGGCAACGCGCTTGCGCTGAGTGTGGCCATGGCGATTCGCAAGAATGACGGTTCGACCCTCGTCGAAGTCCTCGTGGCGACGCTGGTGCTCGTCACAGGTGTCCTGGGCATCGCGCAGCTCTTTCTCATCGCCGCAGCGACGAATGCTGTCGCGCGCGACACCACGATCGCGACGACGCTCGCGGCGCAGAAAGTCGAACAGCTGCTCTCCACAGATCTTCAAGAGGCAAGCGACCTCACCGATCACGTTGACATGTGGGGGCAGGTAGTGAGCACGGCCCAATCGCCGCCTGCGAGCGCTGTGTACACGAGACGTTGGTCGATCGAGCCGCTCTCGGCCGACACCGTCGCGATCCGTGTGCGCGTGGGCCGCAGCGATCGAACAGGCAGTACAGGGCCTTTGGCAGGGGAGACCCGAGTGCTGACGGTCAAGCCGAGGCCACGATCATGAAGGGGTTTACGCTGGTCGAGCTGCTGGTCGCGATGGCCATCACGCTGATAGTCACCGCAGCCACACTGTCACTCATCGGGCCGGCACACGACGTGTTCCAGGTACAGCCCGAAACCGCCGACCTGCACCAGCGCATCCGTGTCGGCATCGATGCGTTGGAGCGCGACCTGCTGATGGCGGGAGCCGGCATGTACGCGGCCGGCGCCGTGGGTCCACTCCATCACGCGCTTGCGCCGGTCATGCCGTATCGGGCATTCGGACCTGCCTCCGACGCGGCGGCAGGGACGCACTTCAGAACCGACGCGATCAGTATGTTGTTCGTGCCGACGACCGCCTCACAAACGACGCTGTCGATGCCGATGGCAGCTGGCGCTCTGGGCGTCAGCATTGAGAACCCTGCGACGTGCCCCGTCGCAACCACCACGCAGATGTGCGGCCTTGCGGCTGGCGATCAGGTGATCGTCTTCGATCGCACAGGTGTATGGGACGTGTTCTCAGTCGATCACATTGATGGTGGCGCCATAACCTTGAAGGGCCAGGCGTCGACCCGCGAATATGCCACCGGCTCGAACGTCGCGGAAGCGATGGCCGTCACCTACGCGCTGAAGGCCGATCCCGCCTCCGGCGCCTTTCAACTGGTGCGTGCCAATGGATCCGATCCGGCACAGCCGCTCCTCGATCACGTCGTGAAGCTGGAGTTTCGCTACTTTGGTCAGGCAGCGCCACCACATATCCTGGACGATAGCGAGATGAGGCCGCGGGTCAGTTATGGCCCGGCGCCTCCACCGTTCGACGAATCGCTTCCCGGATGGCCGGCAGGTGAGAGCTGCACATTCACCATCGTTGATGGCCATCACGAGACGCGGCTGAGTACGCTCGGCGCACCGGGTTCGATCGTCGAGATTGCCCCTGGACTATTGACCGACGGTCCGTGGTGTCCGGATGCCGGCGCACGCAATCGCTTCGATGCTGATCTGCTGCGCATCCGTCGTGTGCGCTTCACCCTGCGGGTGCAAACGGCAGTGGCGTCGCTGCGCGGACCGGCTGGCCTGCTCTTCACGCATGGTGGTCTGTCGAGATCCGCACGGCGCACAGTGCCCGACGTCGAGATCCAGTTTGACGTCACGCCGCGGAATCTGAACCTGGAACCTGGAACCCGGAACCCGGAACATGAATGAGCGTGGCGTCGCGCTGATCCTTGTGCTGCTCGTGATGATGACGCTCAGTGCGTTGTCAATGTCGTTGGCTGTTATGGTGTCCACTGAGAGCCGCGTCGCGGCCAACTACCGCGACGGCATCGAGGTGTTGTACGGCGCCGAGGCCGCGCTCGAACGCGTGCTGCCGGACCTGGCTGCTGAATCTGACCTGAGCGCCGTCCTCACTGGCCTCACTCTCTCTGCGTTCATCGATGGTCCTGCCGGCGTGCGCCAGATGCCGGACGGCACGTTCACGGATCTGCGCGCGCTGACCTCGATGGTGAACTGCGGTCGTCCGGTGTGTAGCGATGTGGATCTCGACGAGGTGCGCGACGACAGGCCATGGGGGCAGAACAATCCTCGATGGCAGTTGTACGCGTATGGTCACCTGTCTGCCCTTGGGGCCGGCCCCTCGAGTTCGCTCGGGGCAAGCGGCTCGCGCGCTTACGTGGTCGTGTGGGTGGCCGACGATCCCTCGGAGACCGACACGGACCCTTTGACGGATGGTGGTGGTGAGGAGAACCCGGGCCGCGGCCGACTAGCGGTCAGGGCACATGGCTATGGGCCTAACGGCACCCGGAGAGTCATTGAGGCCACCGTAGCCGTGGGTGACCCCGGGTTCAGCGTCCTTTCCTGGCGCGAGATTCGCTAAGTTGCACAGTCAGCTGCAGGTCTGGGGGCTTGGGACCGAAAACAGGGGGAGGAATACCTTGACCACTCGTTGCCGGGGCCGGAGAATCCATCGCATGAAGTCGTCGGCGATTGCTGTCGTGATCCTGTCGTGCGTGCTCGTCACCACCACAGGTGTCTCTGCCCAACTTGGCAGCATCGCTAAAAAGGAATCCGAGCGCCGCAAGACGGCGCCGTCAGGGAAGGTGTACACCAACGACAGTCTTTCGCCCGCGCCGGAGCCCTCGTCGGCACCGGCAACGTCCGGCTCTGACGCGGCACCTGCCGCTTCATCGTCGGACACTGACAAGTCGGGGGTCGATAAGTCGACGACAGACAAATCAGCGGCTGATACGACAGACAAGGCTGCACCATCGAAACAGGTCAGTGCAGACCCCGCGGAGCGCAAGAAGGACGAAGCCGAGTGGCGCGAGCGCATCAAGAATGAGCGCGAGGCGCTCGATCGGGCGAAGTCATACGCCGACGCACTGCAGACCAAAATCAATTCGCTCAACACCGACTTCGTCAACCGCGATGATCCTGTGCAGCGGGCGGCCATTGCCGCCCAGCGCGACAAGTCGTTGGCAGAGATGGATCGGTTGACGAAAGAAATCGCCGAGCACACCAAAAAGATTGCCACCATTCAACAGGACGCTCGCCGCGCCGGCGCTCCTCCTGGCTGGGTTCGCTAGACCATTGTTGATTGATGACCTTTGATTACTGATTGGATTGATGATGGGAGATTGCTGATTGTTGATTGAGAGCCCGCCAATCAAGCACCGCCAATCACTAGCCAACAATCAATCAAAGATCGGCCATCATCGATCACCAATGGCATCACTTCCGGTCTTAATAGTCGAAGACAAGGATTCGCTGCGGACGATGCTCCGGCATGCGCTCGAAGCGCATGGCCACGCCGTGCTCGAAGCGCGCGATGAACCCGAGGCCGTCCAGCAACTGCAGCAGGCTCGTCCGGTCGTCGTTCTCACCGACCTGAAGCTTCCCGTCGGCGATGGCTTCGGCGTGCTCCGCGCCGCGAAAGAGCTCGACCCCGAATTGCAGGTGGTCGTGATGACCGCCTACGGAAGCATCCAGGATGCCGTCACCGCCATGAAAGAAGGAGCGATGGACTTCCTGGCCAAGCCTATCGATCCCGATCACCTGCTGCTGATGGTCGAACGCGCGATGGCCCAGCGCCGGATGTTGACGGAGTACGTGCTGCTCAAGGAAGAACTCGCCGAGCGGCGCGGCGCGCCGCGAATCATCGGCGAGGATTCGAAGCTGCGTCAGGTATCGCAACAGCTGCACCGGGCTGCGGCGACCGACGCGACAGTTCTCCTCGAAGGCGAGAGCGGCACCGGCAAGGAACTGTTCGCCCGCGCCCTGCATGTCCTGAGTTCGCGCAATGACGGTCCGTTCGTGGCCATCAATTGCGCGGCGATTCCCGACACACTGCTCGAGACGGAGCTGTTCGGCTACGAGAAGGGCGCCTTCACCGGCGCCGGCGCGCGCAAGCCCGGCCGCTTCGAGCTGGCGCATCGCGGCACGCTGTTTCTCGACGAGATTGGCGACCTGCCGCTGGCCTTGCAGGCCAAGATTCTTCGAGCCCTGGAAGAGAAGCAGTTCGAGCGTGTCGGCGGCACGCAGTCGCTGCACGTCGATGTCCGCGTGGTCGCGGCCACGAACCGCAATCTGAAGCAACGGGTCGCAGAACGTCAGTTCCGCGAGGATCTCTTTTTCCGGCTGTCAGTGTTTCCGATTCAGATCCCGCCACTTCGCGAGCGAGTGGACGATGTGTTGATTCTGGCGCGGCACTTCGTTGAAAAATTCTGCCGTGATCTGAACAAGACGGAGCTGACGCTGGCGCCGGGCGCGATCGACGAGCTGCGTGCGTATCAGTGGCCGGGCAACGTCCGCGAGCTGCAGAACTGCATCGAGCGGGCGGTGATCCTGACCGAAGGGGACGCCATTCACGCGCGTCATCTGAGTCTGTCGTTCCGCCAAACGACGCCGGCGGCTCCGGCCGCCAGCCCGTGGGATCAGATCGATCTCTCCGGCACGATGGCCGATGCGCTGCGGCGTGTCGCGGACGAAGTCGAGCGGCGGAAGATCATGCAGGCGCTTGAGGACGCTAATGGCAACAAGGCCCATGTGGCCGACGCGCTGCACATCGGCTACAAGGTGTTGCTGCAGAAGATGAAGATCTACGGGATCGCAGAGTAGAGACGCGTCTTTAGACGCGCCTAGGACCTCAATCCGATTCTCGTCAGCACTGCCCCCAATTCGTCCTCGGTGACGTCGTCAATCGTCATCGTTGCGCCGATGTCGATGGCGATGACGAAATGCAGACGTCCATTCACCACCTTCTTGTCGCGACGTACCGCCTCGAGCACGTCGGCAATCGGGACGTCGGCGATTGCCGGCAGCGGACCCAGCGCCGTGATCAGGTCGGCCAGGGCCTGACGTGCCCGCTCGGCGAGCGCACCTCGTGAGGCGGCGAGATCCGCGGCAGCCAGCATGCCGAAGGCGATCGCCTCGCCGTGGCGGAACCGCCGGTATTTTGTGACCGCTTCCAGCGCGTGGCCGACGGTGTGGCCGTAGTTGAGGATGCGCCGCAGTCCGCTCTCGCGCTCGTCGTTGGACACCACGTTGGCCTTGATCCGGCAGGACTCTTCGATCGCCGGCACCAGCACGTCGGGGTCGTGGGCGAAGATGGCCTTGATGTTGCCAGTCAGTCGATCGAACAGCGAACGGCTCGCGATCATTCCGTACTTCACGACTTCGTAGAGGCCGGACCGGAACTCACGCCGCGGAAGTGTTTTCAGCAGTTGTGGGTCGATGACGACCACCGCCGGCTGATGAAACGCGCCAATCAGGTTCTTGCCGAGCGCGTGATTGACGCCGACCTTGCCGCCAATCGAGCTATCGACTTGCGCCAGCAGCGTCGTCGGCACGTGCGCGAGCGTAATGCCACGGAGAAACGATGCCGCTGCAAACCCGGCGGTGTCGCCGATCACGCCGCCGCCGACGGCGACAATCGCGCTGCCGCGATCGGCACCCGCACGTATGAGGGCCTCGTAGACGCGTGACACGGACTGCAGATTCTTGAAGCGCTCACCGTCCGGCAGAAGGATCGGCTCGACACGACCGAGCGCTTCTTGCACCCGTGCCCCGTGCAACTGCCAGATGACCGGGCTCGAGACGACGAACCGCCGCGCGCCAACTCCATGGGCGTCGAGCAGCTCCGGCAGACGTTCGCTGATGCCGTTGCCGATCCAGATAGTCGAAGGGCGCGACCCGGCCGTCACATCGACGCGTGTCCCAGCGTTAGTCATTGAGCCTTGGGCATTGAACGTTGGGCATTGAGCATTGGGCATTGTGCATTGATAGGATACCAACGTGAGCATCGTCGCCGATTTTCTCGTGATCGGCAGCGGAATCGCCGGTCTGCGTGCGGCGATCTCGCTGGCGGAGGCTGGCCGTGTGGTCGTTTTGACCAAGGCCGATCCGCGCGAGAGCAATACCGGCTACGCGCAAGGGGGTATCGCCGCGGCGATCGGTTCTGACGACTCCCCAGATCTTCACGCGAGAGATACGCTCGCGGCGGGCGACGGTCTGTGTCTGCCCGAGGCGGTGGACGTGCTCGTCCGCGAAGGTCCGCGCTACGTGCGCGAGCTGATGGAGTGGGGAGCCACATTCGACGCGGATCCATCGGGACAGCCCGCGCTCGGTCGTGAAGCCGCACATACCGTGCGCCGCGTGCTGCACGTACGTGACGCGACCGGACGATCGATTGGCCAGGTCCTCTGGCAGATGGCGTCCACGCATCCGCAGGTGCAGGTGTTTGGCGACGCGCTGGCGCTCTCGCTCTCGACGCGAGACGGACAGTGCGTGGGCGCGAGATTTCTCGATCGCGACGGGCACGTTGAACAGGTGTCGGCGAACCGCACGCTCATTGCGACGGGGGGAGCGGGTCAGGTGTATCGCGAAACGACAAATCCCCCGATTGCGACCGGCGACGGGATTGCGATGGCATTCGAGGCTGGTGCGCGGGTCACCGACCTCGAGTTCATTCAGTTTCATCCGACCGCGCTCAACGTGGCCGGTGCGCCGCGGTTTCTGCTGTCGGAGGCATTGCGCGGGGAAGGCGCCTGGCTTGTGAATCACGATGGTGATCGTTTCGTCCAGCGCTACGAGCCGGCAGGAGATCTCGCGTCGCGCGATCTCGTCGCGAGAGCGATCGTCCGTGAAGTGAATCGGACCGGTGCCCCAGTCTTCTTGACGATGGCACATCTCGACGCCGACTACGTGCGCAACCGATTCCCGACGATCACGCAGGCCTGCCGCCGTGCCGGATTCGATCTCGCGACAGATCGAATTCCTGTGAGCCCGGCGGCTCACTATGTGATGGGTGGCGTCGAGACTGATCTGTGCGGACGGACGTCAATCGACAACCTGTTTGCTGCCGGTGAAGCCGCGTGCACCGGCGTCCACGGCGCCAACCGTCTCGCTAGCAATTCGCTGCTCGAGGGACTCGTGTTTGGTGCGCGTGCGGCGGAGACGATGATAGGCAAGACAATGCCGGCGGTGCTGACTGCGGAGGCGGGCCAGCCGTTTCAACAGACCGATGCGGGCTCGACGGTGCCTTCTGCTTCCGACATCCGCGATGTCATGTGGCGCGATGCGGGCCTCGTCCGATCGAGCCGTGGATTGGCGCCCCTGGTCGATCAGCTCTCGGCATGGTGCGCGGCCGTGTCGAAGGCTCGCTCGGCCGCTCCCGGCGATCGCGAGTTGCGGCGCGTGGCGAGCCTCGTCACTGTCGGACTGCTCATCGCGTGCGCGGCGCTCCGACGTCAGGAAAGCCGCGGCGGCCACTTCCGGGGGGATTTCCCTCAGCGCGACGATATACACTGGCGAAGAAGGATCGCCGACAGGTCCGATAAAGCCGGACACGACAACTGATGACCACTATCGATATTCCAGATCTCCCAACCGAGATCACACCCCAGTCCCAGGACTTCGGGCGCTGGTATCTCGACGTTGTCCGGCGTGCCGAGCTCGCGGATTACTCGCCCGTGAAGGGCTGCATGGTTATCCGCCCGTACGGCTACGCCATCTGGGAGCTCATGCAGCAGGCGCTCGATCGGCGGTTCAAGGAGACCGGTCACGTCAACGCGTATTTTCCGCTGTTCATTCCCGAAAGTTTGCTCATGAAGGAGAGCGAGCACGTCGAGGGCTTCGCGCCGCAGGTCGCGTGGGTCACGCGTGGCGGCAACGAAGACCTCGAGGAGCGGCTCGTCATCCGGCCGACGTCAGAGACGATCATCGGAACGATGTACGCCAAGTGGGTGCAGTCGTGGCGCGACCTTCCCATTCTGATCAACCAATGGGCGAACGTCGTCAGATGGGAGAAGGTCACGCGTCTGTTCCTGCGCACGACGGAGTTTCTCTGGCAGGAAGGCCACACCGCCCACGAGACCGCGGAAGAGGCCGAGGCAGAGACGCGGAAAATGCTCGCCGTCTACAAGGACTTCGCCGAGACCGAACTGGCGATGCCCGTGATGGATGGACAGAAGACTGAGAGCGAGAAGTTTGCGGGCGCCGAGCGCACCTACTCAATCGAGGCGATGGTCCGTGACGGCCGTGCGATTCAGGCCGGTACTTCGCACAACCTCGGTCAGAACTTCGCGAAGGTGTTCGACATCAAGTTCCAGGCGCGGGACAAGTCGGTGCAGTTCGTTTACGGCACGTCGTGGGGCGTGTCGACGCGTTTGGTCGGCAGCGTGATCATGACTCACGGCGACGACGGCGGATTGATTCTGCCGCCACGGGTTGCCCCCTACCAGGTGGTCATCGTCCCGATTCCCCGCGGCAACTGGAAGGAAAGCGTGTTGCCGAAAGCGCAGGCGATCCGCGACGAGCTCGTCGCGCGCGGGATCCGCGTGTACATCGACGACCGCGAATCGCAGACACCCGGCTGGAAGTTCAACGAATGGGAAATGCGCGGTGTGCCGCTGCGCCTCGCGATCGGTCCCAAGGACATCGAGAAGTCGCAGGTGGAGCTCGCCCGTCGCGACACGCGGACCAAGTCGTTCGCGCCGATGGATGGTCTGGCCGCCCACGTCGAGGAGATGCTGAAGGCGATTCAGCAGGCACTCTACGACCGCGCTGTGGCGTTTCGGACCGAACACACGACGGAGACCGATTCGTACGACGAGTTCAAGCAGATCATGGAGGGCCGACCCGGGTTTGTCGTCTCGCCATGGTGTGGCTCGGCGCAGTGCGAGGCCGACATCAAGAACGAGACGCAGGCGACGATCCGCAATATTCCGTTCTCGTCAGCGCCACCGGTTGGAAAGAAGTGTCTGAAGTGCAACGGAGATGCGGTAGCCGCAGCATGGTTCGCGAAAAGTTATTAGTGGTCGCGCTGTTCGTCAGCGCCGCGCTACTCCTGCCGGTCGGTTGCGGTCCGAGCGGTCCGTTGAAGGTGAAGACCATCCAGACGGGTCGCTCACTCAATTCGGACAACAGCGTCGGTCTTCTCACGCAGCGGTTCCAGCCGGACCAGACCATGTACGTCGCGGTCCTGACGGATGGTCCTGGCCAAGGAACCTTGACCGCAAAGTGGACCTACGCCGGACGCTCGGTCAGCGAGGACACCAAGAAAGTGTCCTATCGCGACAGCGCGGCGACCGAGTTTCACATCACGAACTCGAGCGGCTTTCCGCCTGGGGACTACTCGGTCGAGATTCTGCTCGACGGGAAACCCGTCGAGATCCGCAATCTGAAGGTCGAGAAAGAGAAATAGGGCGGCCCTACACAAACCCCTGAAAGTGCTGGCGCAGTTTCTTGACCGCGGCGCTTCGCCCGGTCAGCTTCTCGCGCCGCATGATCGTCGCGGCTGTCGTCGACAGCTGGTGCTTCCAGTCCAGATCCTTACCTGCAGCCGCCCACGCGCGGCCGAGCGGTTCGAGGCAGCTCGCATCGCCGATCGCCGCTGCAGTTGACAGAAATGACTGGGGCAGGGCGCCCGTGGCCGCTTCGAACGTCTCGCGCAGATCGTAGAGCGCGACGAGACTGTCGCGCCTGGCCAGCGCCTGATGCGCACGGCCGCGCGCGTGCAGCCACTCCGAGCGCAGCCGCGAGGACGATTCGGCATGCTCGCGTACGCGCGTGCGTGTGACGAGCTCGTGCAGCGTGTTGAGCGTGGCGTCCGCGCCGTACGCCTGTATCCACTCGCGAACCTGGATCGGATCGTCGAGCGATGGGCCAGCGCTCTCGGGTGGCGGGGCCTGGTCGCGGATCGGCCGGACGAGATGTTCAGGCAGTTCTGACAACGCGGCGAGCGCAGCGACGCGCACGCGCGCATCCCGCGCGCGATCGACGGTGATGGCACTGATGACGTCGAGCAGACGCGTGCCGGTTTCTTCGACGACCCAGCGGCGGAGTACGCCAAGCGCTGCGATCACCACCTCGATATCACCATCGCGCAGCGCCTCGAACGCCACATCGATGACGCGGACGTCGTTGAGTCCTTCGAGCGCGTCGAGCGCCAGGGCACGGACGGCGGCCGATTCGTGCCCGGCGACGAGATCAACCAGGCGAGGTAACGCCCGATTCCCGAGAATGCGCAGCCGCGCCACGGCGGCATCTCTGTGGATGGAATCGGAGGATTGAAGATCGGCAATGAGCCGATCGATGTTGCCGGCGGGGCGACGCATCCGCCGCCCCTTACGCCTCCTCGATGACCGGTTCCTTCTTCTTGCCGAAGGCCCACGCCAGGGCGATGCTGATCAGATACAGGATGAACATCGGGCCGGCCATCAGCACTTGTCCCACCGGATCGGTTCCCGGCGACAGCACTGCGCCGACGATGAACATGATGAGGATGGCGTACTTCATGTTGCGAATCAGGAAGCGGGCCGTGACGACACCCATACGCGCGAGGAACAGCACGAGCGTCGGCATCTGAAAGATCAGGCCGAACGTCAGCATCAGCTTCACGTACAGCCCGAACGCCGGTTCGATGCGCGGCATGAATGTCAGCTGATCCGAGGAGAAGCTTTGGAAGAACTTCCAGGTCAGTGGAAACACCACATAGTGCGAGAACACCGCACCGGCGATGAAGAAGAAGGACGACATCGCCACAAACGGGATGGCCAGCTTCTTCTCGTTCGTGTACAGGCCTGGGGCGACGAAAAGCCACACCTGGGTCATCACGCCGGGTGACGCGATCAGGATGCCGACGAGGAGCGCCATCTTCAGCCACAGCATCAACGCCTCGGTCGGCTCGGTGTAGATCAGCGTCTGCCCCTTGGGCAGCGCTGCCTGCATCGGCGTCATGATGAAGTCGAAGATGCGCTGGATGAACAGACAGGCGATCAGAAAGCCGCCGACGACGGAAACCAATGCCCAGACGATGCGCTTCCGGAGCTCGTCGAGATGCTCCAGAAACGACATCTTTCCGGCGCGGTCGGAGTCGTCGTCGTCCCAGTCGGGATCGCGCTCCTCACCCGGCGCCGGCGTACGCGCCTTGTTGGGAAACGGCACCAGGGCCATCTGGTTACGCGGGTTTGCTGCTGTTGGCCCGGCTGACGGAATCAGAGGATTCGGGCGTGGACTCGATCACAGGCGATCCAGGCTTGGCCGCATCGATGGCCGAGTTCTGCTCGGCCTCCATCTTTGCGCGCTGATCCTTCTGCTCTTCGATCCGGACTTCTTCTTCGAGCGTCGAACGCAACTCGTTCGAGGCCTTTTTGAACTCACCGAGACTGCGTCCGAGCGAACGGCCGAGCTCGGGGAGTTTGCGCGGTCCGAAAATAATCAGAGCGATCACCAGGATGATGACCAGCTCCGGCATGCCGATGGAACCAAACATAGGAACTGCTCCAGCCGGCGTCCACCGGCATTAGGTCTGAACCGCGGGGGCGGCATAAGCGTCGTCCCTACGTAAGTACCTCATGCGATTATAGAAATCCGATCTGGACGGGGTCAAGGTCAGGGTGTACATTTCACAACATATGCGACGTGTACGCTCGCTATCAGCTGCTTTCACCATTGTCGCGGTGTGTGCCCTCGTCGGGGGCCTGTTTGGGCGAGCCGCGCTGTCCGCTCAGGACCAGGTACCAGACCAATATAAGGTCTTTACCGCCGCATTGAAGGCCGTTGAAGAGAAATATGTGGGCGACTTCGAGTCGGACCGGCTGGTCTACAGCGCCATCACTGGCATGCTCCAGACGCTCGACCCACATTCGAGCTTCATGGACCCACGCAGTTTTGCCCAGATGCGTGAGCGTCAGGAGGGCCGCTACTACGGACTGGGTATCACCATCAATGTGGTCGATGGCGACGTCACCGTCTTCAACGTGTTCGAGGGATCGCCGGCGTATCAAAAAGGTCTCCGTCGCGGAGACGTCATCGCCCTGATTGAAGGCGAGACGACCAAAGGCTGGAATACGGACCAGGCCGTGCGCAAGCTGCGCGGTCCGAAAGGCACGTCGGTCAACATCGCAATTCGGCGCGCCACCTACGACGAGCCGATCAAGCTCGCTGTCATGCGCGACGAGGTCCACATCCCGACGGTCCCCGCGTCGATCATGCTCGACTCGACGACCGGCTATATCAAGCTACAGGACTTCGGCGAGAACACCGATCAGGAACTCGGACGCGCGCTCCGAGAGCTGACGCAGAAGGGTATGAAGCGCCTCGTGTTCGATTTGCGCGGCAACCCGGGCGGCGCCCTCGATCAGGCGATTCGCGTCTCGAACCGGTTCCTGCCCAAGGGCAATCTCATCGTCTATACGCGTGGGCGCGTCGCAAATTCCGATCAGGACTATCGCGCGACCGAGACGAGTGACTTTCTGAGTTTGCCGATGGTCACGCTCGTGAGCCGCACCAGCGCCAGCGCATCAGAGATCGTCGCCGGCGCGCTACAGGATCACGACCGCTCGCTCATCGTCGGTGAGACGACGTTCGGCAAGGCTCTCGTGCAGTCGGTCTATCGTCTGTCGCAGGGCGCGGGCGCGGCGATCACGACGGCGCGCTACTACACGCCGAGCGGACGCATGATTCAGCGTCCGTGGGATGGCACCTTCGACGAGTACCTGACCTACATCTATCGCGACCAGGACGGCAACAAGACGCACAAGGAGTCCGATCTCAAATTGACCGACTCGGGCCGCAAGGTCTACGGCGGTGGCGGCATCGAACCCGATCGACGATTCGATGGACCATCGGACGGTTTCAATCCGACTCGCTTCGGTCGCTCGATTGCGGCGCGCAATCTCTTCGACGTGTACGCGCAGCAGTTCTCGCGTCGCGGCGACGCGCGCCTCACGCGTCAGGGCGGCAAGATTCGCGAATTGGATCCGAATTACGAAGTGACCGACGCCATGATCGCCGAGTTCAAGGCGTTGGTGCAGAAGAGTCCGATCGTCTTCGACGAGGCGTCATGGCAGAAGGACCTCGACTTCATACGGGCCATGATCCATCGCGAGATCGATATGGACCTTTTCGGAGTCGCGTTGGCCTACGCGAACCTGGCCAAGCATGACCCGCAATTACAGTACGCTCTGGGCCTCTTCCCCGAGGCCCAACAGCTGCTCGAGTCCGGGCGCCAGGCGCAGAGTCGAAGAGCCGCGAAGTAAGGTCGAGCTGAGCGCGGCTTGGCAAGGCCGAGTTGGGCCGTGGCCCCAAATATTGTGGTGTGACTTACCTCTTGCCACAAGTGCTAGGCCTTGCTAGACTGACCGCCGTTCTGCACAACTGACGTTACAACCCTCCGGGACGATCGTGGTATGTCGCCTGTGCCGACCAACGGCCGCTCCGTTGTCGCGGCCGCGAGATCGCGGTCGGAGGCCTGGACGTCAAGGCACTCCTTCAGCCTATACGGACCACTAGATGCGCCTCGAACGCCTCGAAATATCTGGATTCAAGTCGTTTTCAGACCGGTCGGAGCTCGCCTTCGACCAGGGTGTGACCGCGATCGTCGGCCCGAACGGCTGCGGCAAGAGCAATGTCGCGGACGCCATCACCTGGGTGCTCGGCGAGCAGAGCGCCAAGAGCCTGCGCGGCGACAAGATGGAGGACGTGATCTTCAGCGGCAGCGACGCGCGAAAGCCGGGCGCGACGGCCGAAGTTCGCCTCCGACTCGGCGGCCTGCCGCTGCCGCCGGCTCGCCCCGTGACGCCGGTGGAGCAGGTCGAGGCCCTCAAAGAGTTCCATCCACCGGGCGACGGTGGCCACACCAATGGGAACGGTCACAGCATCGAAGCCCACGCCAATGGCAACGGCAACGGTCAGTCGGCCGTCGATTTCGAGGAATTGACACGGACGTTCACCCGCGACGTCGAAGTGACCCGACGGCTGTATCGATCAGGTGAAAGCGAGTACCTGATCGACGGCGAGGTGTGCCGCCTACGCGATGTGCACGAACTGCTGATGGATACGGGCCTCGGCGCTAAGGCCTACGCCATCATCGAGCAGGGCAAGATCGGCATGATTCTCAGCTCGCGGCCGACCGATCGCCGCCAGTTGATTGAAGAGGCCGCCGGCATCACCAAGTACCGGTCACGGCGCCGCGCCGCCGAGTTGAAGCTGGACGCCGCGCAGCAGAACCTGGTTCGCATCGACGACATCGTCTTCGAAGTGGAAAAGCAGCGCGGCACGCTCAAACGGCAGGCCGCGAAGGCTCGCCGCTACAAGCGGCTTCGCGACGAATATCGCCGCTGGGAGAAAGTGCTGTTCGCGCGCAGGTATCGCGAGCTGGCGGCGAGCATCGAAGGGACGCGCACCAGGCTTGGTCTGGCACGTGAGCGCGAGGCGGCGGCCGCCGCCCGCCTCGCCGGAGTCGAAACCGAGCTTGGGCGCCTGCGTCTCTCGCAGACCGAGGCCGACACTCGCGCGTCGGCGATTCGCGAAGACGCGCATGCCCGTGAGCTCGATATCAATCGCCGGCAGCAGCAGTTCGAATTCAATCACCATCAGGCCGATACGCTCGAAGTCCGCGGAACCGAGATCGAATCGGAAATTGATGATCTCGGTGCCCGTCGCGAGCCGGCGCGGATTGCGATGGAGTCGCGCCGAGGTGCGCAGTCAGACGCTGAGCGTTCGCGAGACGAGGCCGCCGACGTCATGGCATCCGCGAATGCCGCTTACGCCACGGCGCAGCAACAGATCGAAGGACTCGATGCGGAGGTCGAGGCGGCGCGTCAGAGCGTCTACATGTCGGCCAACTCGGTCATGGCCATGCGCCATGTGCTCGAGCACACCGCGGCGCAGTATGAACGCGTGGGCGAGGCGCTCGCCAAGCTCGACGTCGAGGAAGACGATCTGCGCCGCGAGCAGGAGCGCGTGGCCTACGAGCGGACTGCGGCAATCGAATCCTTGACCCGTGCGCAGCACGCGCTCGAGTCGATCGGTCTGCAGCACGCGGCCAGGAAATCGGAACTGGCCAGTGCACGGGCCGAACACGAAGGTCGCGCGCGCGAGGTGCGCACCCGCGAGCAGGAACTCGCGGCTGTCGATGCCCGGTTGGCCTCGCTCCAGGAACTCGCGACCAGCCGCGCTGATTTCGGCGACGCTGCACGAATGGTGCTCGTGCAGGCCAACGGTCACGTCGGTCAGCAGGGCGCTGTCGCGGATTACGTGGATGTCGACCGACGCTACGAGCGCGCAGTTGAAGCGTGTCTCGGTGAATTGCTCGAGCACGTCATTGTCGAGCGTCACGATCAGGCCGCGGCTGGCTTGTCATTGGTTCGCCAGCACGACGCCGGTCGCTGCGGGTTTGTCGTCGTCGATCCGGGTTCGAACGGATATCACCCGCGCGAAGTGCTGCGCGTGCCTGGCATCGTGCCAGTGTCAGATGTGCTCCACGTGCAAGGTCCGCACGCCATCACGATTCAGAAGGTCCTTCCCGAGGCCTACGTCGCGGACACCTTCGAGCAGGCGGTGTCGTTCTCACGGCAGACGTCGGCGCCGATCGCGACACTCGACGGTGACGTGCTCCGCGGTCCGCACCTCGTCACCGGCGGCGCCAAGGCCGAATCGCGCGGCATTCTCGCCACCAGGCGCGAGATCAAGGAACTCGTCGAGCGTGTTGCCAGCGATCGCGAGCAACTCACGCGGTTGGCCGCCGACGTCGCCCAGCTCGAACTGACTATTGCCGAAGCCACCGGCGCAATCATCGGCCTGCAGGCCGAGGAGCACGCACAGGAAAAGGCGATCGTCGCCTACGAGGCACAGCGCGATCGCGCCGATGAGGAGCAGACGCGTCTATCGCGCAAAGCTGACGTCATTGCCGTCGAGCGGCGCACCGCAGAAGAGGAGCGCGCCGCACTCGAAGCCAGACGCAGCGAGGCCGAGGCCTCGGGTGTTCGCCTCGAGAACGAGCAGCGCATCGCCGAAGAACGTCTTGCCGACGCGCAGCGAACGCTGGCCGTTGCGCGCGAGACGGCCGGCTCGCTCGGCGCACAGGCCGCTGAAGCTCGGGCCAATCATGCCGCGCTCGTCGAGCGCTCGGCGGCACTGGCCGCAGAAGTCGTCCGACTCGAGGAAGGTGCACGCGAGCTCGAGTTGCGCATCGCCGCGCATCATGCCGAGCTGCAACAGACCCATGCTCGTCGTGAGTCGCTGTTGCAATCCATCGTCGACGGGCAGCGCACGCTCGACGAAGACATCCAGACGTTGGTGGGCAAGCGCGATGCGCTGTGTGCCGCCGACGAGCATGCGGCAACGCTGCGTGCATCGGTTGACGCGCAGGACTCGGTCATTCGCGAGGCGAGGGGCGCTGTCGAAGCGATTCGGAGCGAAGCCACCGATCTCGAAGTCCAGTGCGCGACTGCGCAGAGCGATCTGACGCACTTGGCGCAGACGTGCATGGATGCCGTGCAGGTCTCTCTCGATGAAGTCCTCACCGAAGTGGAGCAGATGGAGCAGGCCGGGCAGGCCACGCCAGATGCTGCGGCGATCGCCGCCGAGGAACCCGACCCTGAGGTCGAAGACGGTGCCGTCTCAGCGGCGGCTGATGACGCGGTCGTGGCGACCGAACCCGAGCCGCCGCCTGCGTCGATGACCGCCGAGGAAGCGATCACGCGTCTGAAGGCCAAGATCGATCGTCTCGGTCCGGTGAACATGATGGCCATCGAGCAGTTTGATGAGCTCGAGCAGCGTCACGTCTTCCTGACCACGCAGCGCCACGATCTCGTCGAGTCCATCGCGCAGACGTCGCAGGCCATCGCCCGCATCGACGAAACGACGAAAGCCCGCTTCACCGAAGCGTTCACGGCCATCCAGGCGAACTTCCAGGTCACGTTCAGCACGCTGTTCGGCGGCGGCCGCGCCGGTCTGACGCTGCTCGACGAGAACGATCCGCTCGAAAGCGGCATCGACATTGTCGCGTCGCCGCCCGGAAAGCGGTTGCAAAGCGTGATGCTGCTGTCGGGTGGCGAGAAGGCGCTCACGGCAATTGCACTGATGTTCGCGATCTTCAGATACAAGCCGAGCCCGTTCTGTTTGCTCGACGAGATCGATGCGCCGCTCGACGATGCCAACGTGCACCGGTTCATCGAAATGCTGCGCGGCATGCTCGATCGCACGCAGTTCATCCTGATCACCCACAATCGCCAGACGATGGAGATTGCCAACCGGCTGTACGGGGTGACGATGGAGGAGCCTGGCGTGTCGAAGCTGATCTCGGTTCAGCTGAACTGAGTCCGGATCCGAACGGTCCGAACGTGCCGAGCACACCGTCCGTATAGTGAGGCATGCCGCTATTCAGAACGCTGCTCGTCGTCTGCCTGCTTAGCGCCGGAATCGCCTGCGACATCAAGGTCAGCAAGGAAGGCGATGTCTCGGTGGACGTCGCCAGCGGGAAAGCCAGTGACGAATGGCGGCGAACCTACTCAATGCCCCAGGGCGGCCGTCTCGAAGTCATCAACGTCAACGGCATAATCGAGGTGTATCCAGCCAGCGGCTCGCAAGTCGAAGTCGTGGCTCGCCGCGAGGTGCGCACGCGCACTGAGGAAGAAGCCAAGGCGCGTCTCGCCAAGGCCGAGATGATCGAGGACGTCGGGCCGGACCACGTAAGGATCGAAGCCAAGCCCAATGATCAGGGCGTCAGTTTCGGTCCCCACGGCAGAGTGAGCATTCAGTATCGGGTGTCGGTACCCGCCGGGCTGACCACTTCGTTCCGCACCGAGAACGGTGTCATTCGTCTCGAGAATATCGAGGGACGCATCACTGTAGCCTCGACCAACGGTCCGATCATCGGGCGCGGGCTCTCAGGATCGGTGGACGCGTCCACGGTGAACGGCGGCATCGAGATTGGTCTGACGGCGGTAGATGGGGACTCGAAGATCGTTACGGTCAACGGTCCCGCCACAGTGATCCTCCCGCCGGAGATCGACGCCGAGCTGGAGGCCACGGCAGTGAACGGCGGTGTGACGACGCAGGATGGATTGCCATTGACGGCAAGCGACCGCACCAGTAAGCGCGTCACTGGCCGTCTGAATAAAGGCGGTCCAAGAATCACCGTGCAGACCACCAACGGCGGGGTTCGCGTCGGTATGACCGGCGAGTTCGCGCGTGGACGTGGCCTGCGTGGCCGGCGCGCGGAGGCAGGCGCATAAACAGTTGGCCAACGAGGACAAAGCCACTCGATATCACCGTCTTCAGCGGCGCGCGTCGATCCTCGCCACCGTCCTCACTGCGGCCATCCTCGCAGTTCTGCTCGTCACCGGCGCGTCGGCGGAGATGCGCAATCTCGTGAGCGGCTGGTTCGGTTCGTCATTCATCCTCACCGTTGTTGGCTACGTCGTGGTGCTCGGTCTCGTGCTCGAGGTCGTCGGTCTTCCGCTCGCGTTCTATCGCGGCGTGACCCTCGAGCGGCGCTATGAGCTCTCGACGCAGACGACGATCCGGTGGTGGATCGATCACGTCAAGGCTGGTGCAATCTCGCTGGTGTTCGCGACGATCGCCGCGCTGATCGTGCTGTCCCTGATCCGCTGGGATCCGGAGCGATGGTGGATCTCCGCGGCTGTCGTGTTTACGGTCATCCTCGTCCTGCTGGCGCAGCTTGCCCCTGTCGTCCTGATGCCGCTGTTCTACGACATCACGCCACTGACGCGGGACGCCCTTCGCGATCGCCTGCTGGCGCTGGCCAATAGGGCGGGCACGCATATCGCTGGCGTCTTCGAGTGGCGTCTCAGCGATCGTACGAAGAAGGCCAACGCGGCCCTTGCCGGCCTGGGACGGACGCGGCGGATCCTGTTGTCTGACACGTTGCTTGCCGAGCACTCAGACGATGAGATCGAAGTGATTCTCGCGCACGAGCTCGCGCATCACGTGTATCGCGATATCTGGTCGGCGATTGTCGTTGAGACTGTGCTGATTGCGCTGGGCTGCTTCGCGGCCGATCGCGTCGTTGGTGCGTTTGCCATGAGCGCAGGGCTGAACGGGAAGGGTGATGTGGCCAATCTGCCGCTGCTTGCCCTGACGCTCGGCGCCGTCTCCCTCGCGCTCATGCCGATCACCAATGCACTATCGCGCGCCCACGAGCGCCGCGCCGATCGTTATGCGCTCACCATGACGCGCAATGCGCCGGCATTCATCGCGGCGATGAAACGCTTGGCCGCGCAAAATCTCGCGGAAGAGGAGCCATCCCGGCTCGTCCAGGTTCTCTTCCACACACACCCGTCCACCAACGCGAGAATTGCGGCCGCCCGTCGTTTCGAGTCTAGCGGGCCCTGACGATCAGCTGCCCTCGCATTTGCGAGTGGCGCGAGTCGTTGCTCAGGTTGGAATAAAAGGCGAACGTCCCGGTCCGATCGGCGCGGAACTCAATGACGGTCGAGCCTCCGGCCGGCACACGTTTCGACACGCGATAGTCATCGATGGTGAAGCCATAGGCGTTGTCGGCGCTCTGGACGGTGAGCTTGATGAGGTCGTCCTGTTGAGCCTCGACGCGATTTGGGGAAAAGCTGTAATCGCGTGCGGTGACGGTAAATTCCCGGCGCGTAGGCGCCTGATCCTGGCCTGCAGGAGCGGCGACCACACGCCGGAGGGATGGCTCGGCCATGAAGCAGATGCCGGTGCCTACGAGCAGCAAAGCGATACTCCGCCGCGTCGTTGTCTTCATTTACCTATTTTAGACGACCGGGTCTATGGTCCGGTTTCGGCTGCACAGATCTGCCAAATCCGCCTCGGCCGTAGGTCGAGGCGGATTTTCTATTCCTTAACGGCGGGAGCGGGCGTGCCCGCCTTCTGCGCTTCTTCCTGCAGCAGAGCCTTGCGGCTGAGGCGGATCTTTCCCGTCGGATCGATGTTGATGACCTTCACGAGAATCTGCTGGCCTTCCTTTAGCTCGTCGCGCACATCCTTGACGCGATGGTTCGCGATCTCGGAGACATGGAGCAGACCGTCGGTGCCGGCCATGATCTCGACGAAGGCGCCGAAGTCGGTGATGCGCTGGACCTTACCCATGTAGGTCTTATTGAGCTCGGGCGTCGCGGTCAGTTCCTGGATGATGCCAATCGCCTTGGCCGCCGACTCGCCGTCGGCCGATGCGACGTTCACCTGGCCGTTGTCCTCGACGTCGATCTTCACGCCGGTCCGCTCGATGATGCTGCGGATCATCTTGCCGCCCGGCCCGATGACGTCGCGGATCTTGTCGACGGGAATCTTGATGGTGATGATGCGCGGCGCGAACGTGGACATGTCGGTGCGCGAGTTGCCCAGCGTCTTTGCCATCTCTCCGAGGATGTGCATACGGCCGGTGCGGGCCTGCTCGAGCGCCTTGGCCATGATCTCCGACGTGATGCCGGTGACCTTGATGT
>DAINQP010000027.1:0-36521 GCA_036742665.1 Vicinamibacterales bacterium
ACAGCAACGCGCCGCAGTGGCCGGCGCAGTACTGCTGGCCCGAAGGCTTCATGCGCCGATGGCACTATCACGCCGTCACGAATCAGCCGCACTCGGTCATCGTCACGCCATCGTTGGTGCAGTTCCTGGCCGGCGATGCCGACAACTTCATCACCAACATTCACATCGGGCGTTCATTCAACACCTCCGGCAACATCCCCAACCTCGCCGGCGAGGTTCCGCGCTGGTACGGCGACACCATCGGATTCTGGGATGGTGATGCGCTGATCACATGGACGTCGAACATTCAGCCATGGAAGGTGCACGGCAACCCGGAGTTCTCAGGAAAGCTGCAGACGATCGAAATCTACACGCCTCGCCGCGACAGCGCCGACACGTTCATCGGCCTCAATCACGAGGGGATCTTCTACGACCCCGAGGCGCTCGTCGAACCGATTCGTATGACACGGATGCTCGAGCGGATCAGCGGCTTCGAACAAGGCGCGCCGTACGAGTTCATCGAGTGCGTGCAGACGATCTACCCGATCAACGGACGCGCGACGCCGGTCGTGGCAGGGAAGACGATTGAGTACAAAGTGCCGAACCTGTTCGACCGCCCGTGGGCCAGGATCTGGGAGGAGTACCATGAGCAGGGCATGCAGCGGCCGCAGGAAAAAGAGTTGATCAAGTTCGACTAACACCAGTGCACGCAACTCGACTTCCGATCGTCTGTGTTCTGATCCTCATCGGCGCGGCGGTGGTGAGCACGCAGAACGCACCTCAGGGCGGTGCGCCGCCCATTTTTCGCACGGGCGTCAATCTCGTCCGCGTGGATGTGATCGTTGCAGACGACGACGGGACACCGGTTACCGATCTGAGGAAAGAGGAGTTCGAGATCGTCGAAGACGGCCGGCCGCAGACGATTGACTTGTTCAGACACATTCGCATCGATAGCACCGCGCCGGCAGCGTCACATGCTCGGCAGGTACTGAATCGCGACACCGAAGAGCGTGAGGCCGCGCGAGACGACGTGCGGGTATTCGGCATCCTGCTGGCTGATTACCAGGTGTGCGGCCAGCGCTCGCGTGCGGTCCGGGACGCGATGGCGGCGTTCATCCGCAAGCTCGGTCCAAACGATCTGATCGCCGTCATGCAACCGCTGATGTCGGTGAGAGATCTCGTCTTCACCTACGACCACGATGCCGTTTTGCAGACGATTCGGCGCTTCGAGGGACGACGAGGCGACTACACAGCACGAAACGCCATTGAAGAGCAGCATGCCTTGCAAGTGGGCAGTCCCGAGCGCATTCGCACGGCCATTGTCGGTGATGCACTCAAAGCGCTGTCCGTTCGGCTCGGATCGATGCGTGAGGGACGCAAGTCGCTCATCTTCGTCGGCGAGGGGTTTCCGCCAAGCTGGTTGACCGATGTTCGTCAGCTGCGAGAGGTGACGCAGGAGGCCAACCGTCATAACACGTCGATCTACGCGATCGACCCGCGTGGGCTGGTCGCCAGCGGTGACGCGTCGGCCACTATCCGCCCGGGATGCGGCCCCATCCTGCCTGGCCAGCGATTGCGGATGACGCAGGATACGTTGCGTGAACTTTCGGAGGAGACCGATGGCCGCGCCATCGTCGATCGCAATGCCCTGGACGACGGTCTCAATCAGATCCTGCGTGACTCGAGCTTCTATTACCTGCTTGGCTACAGTTCGACAGCCTCGCAGGCGGACGGGAAGTTCCATCAGATTCGCGTGCGCGTGAAGCGTCCCAGAGTCGATGTCCGCGCTCGCAAGGGATACTGGGCGTCAACGGCTGAAGACGTCAGTCGTGCGGCTACTCCGGCGCCGGTGACGCCGCAGCCTGTGCTCGATGCGCTCGCTACCATCGCTGTGCCCAACCAGGATGGGCGAGTCGTGCGCACCTGGGTAGGAACCGCTCGCGGCGCCGATGGTAAGAGCCGCGTGACCGTCATCTCTGAGGTCCTCGCCGCTGCGGGCGCCTCACGTAGCGAAGCCGCCGCGCACCTCACGGTCACCGCCACGCGGCCGCGGGAGGCAGCAAACGTGTTCGAGAGTCCGTCGCTGGAACTTCGGCCAGGCACGCCGCTTCAACTGGTGTCGTTCGATGCCGATGCCGGAGCGCTCGACGTCAAGATCGTGCTGGCTGACCGGGAGGGCAAGACGATCGATCGCGAGACGCGCGTGATCGACGTGCCTGATTATTCGGGTCGCGACGCTGCGCTCGGGACGCCGAGATTTTATCGGCCGCGGACCTTACGCGAATTCCAGACACTGGCGGCGGATGCGGATGCGATCCCCGTCACGACGCGAGACTTCGCACGCACGGACCGGCTGCTGATCCGCTTCGATGCGACAGGTGCCGGCGGTGAACCGGCAGCGCCGACCGCCGCGATACTCAGTCGCGCCGGGCGCAAGATGTTCGACGTGCAGGTGACCCCCTCGACGGCAAAGGGTGCTTCACACCAAATCGATCTCACCCTTGGAGCGTTGCCGACGGGGGAGTACCTGGTCGAGATCGCAGCCGCGCCGGATGGGCCTCGACAGCTGGCCGCGTTTCGTCTGCGCTAATTTCAGACGCGCGGGGAAATGCTATCGATTACCGTGGTCGCCGTAACCAGAGCGAACCGTGCGTTTTGCTTTCTTCGCGGTTCGAGATCGCGCTTTCTTCGTGGTTCCCGCTCGTTTTTTCGCCGTCACAACTCGGTCGGATACGGATCGCGGGTCGGCTGACGTTGCGACCGGTGTTGAGCGAAGCTCGCCATTCCCAGTGAGAGCGCCAGGCCGCCAAGGGTTCGCGCCAGCGTTGGCCGGCGTGACCTGGTCATCAGCGCGAACACCAACGCGCTCACAGCGGTGCCGATCAGCGCAGTCATCGTCGGATTGCTTCGCGCCCTGTCGAATACGGCTGACACGTTCGGCGAACTGCTGCCGGAATGCACCGCTTGCGTCACGCGATGGGCGAGCCGTTTGGCGCGGCCGAGCGTGGCATCGCTGATCGTCCCCTTTGCGTCGTTCATGACGCGGCGTGGGCTCAAGCGGTCTTGAATCACGTCGATGGTGTGACCGAGCTCCGCGCGCGTCCGCTCGATGTTCGAGCGGATCTCCGCGGTGCTTACCTGGTTTGGGTCCTGAGCCATCGCGCGTCCTCCTTCAGCGTTTCAATCGTTTGTCGTGGCTTCAGATCCTGTGGCCGGAACGCGGCAAGGCCGGCGCGGACGAGGGCGTAGCCGATGCCGGCAATCACGAGGCCTCCAATCAGGGCGGCAACCCACGCGACCAGGCCAATGGCGATGAGACCGAGCACGACGGCGGCGACAATCGCCAGTACCCCGCCATGCGCTATCAATCCGCCGGCGACGATCATCGTCAGGCTGGGAACGAGGCGTGAGGCGTTCTGCGAGAGCTCGGTTTTCGCGAGCTGGATCTCCTGCTGAAGGAGCATTCGCGTATCCCGAGTGAGGTCCGCGAACAGTTCGCCGAGTGAACGAGGGTCGTTGCTCATAACGTATTGCGGTGGTGCAAGCAGATTGCCAGCCGGTTGACGAGCTTGGCCCCGGGTGCTCGGCCATTGACTCCGCACCCGTTCGGGCGTATTAACGTGTCCTCGTTCGGCGGACGAACCCTCATACTCGCGGCGATCGGCACCTCTTCGACCCACTTTCCACGAAGGGAGCTGTTCATGAAGCGACTGCCGGGTGCTCTGTCCCTCGTAGTTGGTTGTGCCCTTCTCGTGCCGTTGCTCGCCGTAGGCTGTGGCGGCGCGACGGACGACCCGAATGCTCCGGTCGGTATTACCGTGTCCCAGACCTATCTGACCATCGCCAATCGATCCGGCTCGGCGATTGCGGACGGCCAGATCGAACTCGTGCCGGCCGGGGTGCTGGCGCCATACCGCATGCAGATGCCGCGCATCGAGTCGGGCGCAACGCGTGACGTGCAGCTCGATCAATTCTCCGGCGCTGGCGGGGCGCGATTCCGCCGCGGCGTGACGCGCATGAAAACGGTGCGGATCACCGCGACGGATATGACCGGGAAGACCTACAAGCAGGAAGTGCCGTTTAAGTAGAAGTCCTGAGGCCGGCTAAACCGGACACGACATCTACTCGGTGCGGTTCGAGGCAACGCTCACCGTTGGGATCCGCTCGGCGCGGACGATGAACCGCTCCGGCGCGTGGCCGATGTAGTTGAACGGCCAGCAACTGATCAGCGTAAGCGTGGTCACCGAGGTGGGATCGAGTACCCACACATCCTCCGGCTTGACGATCAGCGTCTCAGTGACGCGATAGTCGAAGTCGCCGTGTGGCGTCTTGAGTCGCAGCACGTCGCCGAGGCGAACGCCTTTCAGTGGCCGGAAGATCGTGTCGCGATGCGCGGCGAGCGCGCTGTTGCCATCCTTCCACGGCAGCGGTGTGTCCGGCAGGTGGCCGATCGCACGATCGAGCACCGCATCGGAATCACCTTCGACGACGACTCCCGAAAGGCCCACACGGGTGATCTCGAGTGTGCCAATCGGCTCGCCGACGCCCACGGTGTCCGGTCTCGGCGGGGCCTCTGATTTGGGAGACTGACCCATGGTGGCCAGCGTTTCTCTGGTCTGGCGATCGAACCACGCGGCAGACATGAAGTGGAATCCCACCCAACTCAAGGCGATCATGCCGACGAGAATCAGTACGAATCCTAATGCCCGTTTCATAACGATCACTCGTGAGGCCGGTCGTTTCGGACTGGCCGAAAATCACCGGGGCGATGTTCCGGCGCGGTACCTGGTACGGCTGCGCACCACCAACGATCGTCCAGGCGGTGCGGTGACGACGACGCGCACGGTTCGGAAGGCACCGTCTCGCGCGGTGTTTGTCGGCGTGTAGCCGATCGTGTAAGTGTGCCGAATATCGCGCGCAATCTTGTCGAGCACGTCTGCCACGTCGTCGAAATCCCTCGGTCGATACAACTCGCCACCGCTGGCCAACGACAGTTCTTTCAGCAGCCCCGGGTTGGCATCGCGCGAGTCTGGCTCGATGAGCCCGATCGTGTAGATGACGGCATTCGACGCTTGTGCCTTGTGCACGGCTTCGTCCCTGGTCGTGCGGCTGGCGTTGTCGCCACCGTCACTGAGCAGCACGAGGACTTTGCGTTCCCGCGTGCCTCGCGAGAGATATTCCACGCCACTGACGATCGCGTCGTACAAGGCGGTACGGCCGCGGCTGTTGACATTGCGCTCGAGCGCGACGCGCAGGGTACCGTCGTCGCTCGTGAACGGAGAGCTCGCCGGCAGCACGGCCATCACATACTCGTTGAACGCGATGGCAAAGATCTCGTCCTGCGGATGACTTGCCTTCGTGAACGCCGTCGCGCCCGAGATGGTGAGCCCCCGATGCTGGTGCATGCTGCCGCTGCTGTCGATCAGCATCCCGATCGTCGCCGGGGTATCGGTATCGCTGAAGAGACTGACGGTCTGGGCCCGGCCGTCTTCGATGACGTTGAACGCATCCTGCGTCAGGCCACCGACATACGCGCCCTTCTTGTCCCTCACCGTGACGTGCAGGACGACAACCTCGGAGTTGGCCGAGAATGTCGGCTTGTCCTGACCGTGAACGTGAGTACTGGGCGGCAGCGAAACTATCGCTGCCGCCACTGCGAGGCAGAAAGTGCGCATGACGCGCTCCCGTAGATCTTACGCGCGAGCGCGTGATCCAAGCGAGAGCCCGACACCAAGCGCCAACGCGAGCGCACCAAGCATCAGCAGACTCGGATTCGAGGTTGCCGTGCGCGGCAGCGCGGTGCGCGCGGTCGTGCGCGCGCGCTCATCAGCTCGCGTGTCCTGCGTGGCGTTCGCGCTCGCGCTGGCACCCGCCGGTGCGGGGCTCTGCGCTGCGTCCACATCCGCCTGCTGCGCGCGCCCGCTCGCTTCACGCGGGGCCGGCTCCTGCTCGACGGTCACCGCCGCAGACTGGGCTTCATTGCCAGTCACACGCGAGAGTTCGGCGCCTTCGAAATCCGTCGTCTCCTTCGCAGTGGTCAGGATGGGCTCAGACGTGGCCTTGGCCAGCTCCAACGCCTGTTTTCGAGGGTATATGAATTCATAACCGATGGCCTTGCCGGCGTACCACCACGTTTTGACTGGCGGCGGCACCTTCGCGCTTGTCTCCATGAAACGAATCTCAGCGTCCTTCGGCGCCTTCGTGGCCTGATTCGGAATCGTGTGCAGCATGGCCAGCGACTTCTTGCCGTCGGCGCTCAGTACGTTGATGACCTTGCGGCTGCTGTCGGGATCCGCGAGCCGGAAGATGTACTTACCTGCGGGTAGCGTGACGCCCGGCAACGTCACAGGCGCGCTGAATGTGAAATACGTGCGATAGTCCGCGGGCTGTGCTTCGGCCCGGCCCGCAATGCTCAACGTAAGCACCGCAAGCGTAAAGAACGCGACCAATTTGCTCACCATTTGACTCCCCCTTTACCTCTCCCCTCTAAAGGGCAACTTACGCGCCATTTTCGGCAGCTCGACTGCGGTGGATGCCAACGCGGGGTAGATGGTTACCGGTCACGTGAAAGACAAGGCCAGCCGTGGCGAGGCCTCATCGTCGAGCTCACGGGGCGCAACTCGTTGAACCGCGGTGGCTTCGTGCGACCGCAATGAGAGTCGGCCCGCATGTTGCCCTCCTGGAGGGCAGGAGGAGAACCAGCATGTTGAAGAGGATGTTTACCGCTTCCGTGTTGGTGGTGCTTGTCCATTTGATGGCAAGTGGCGCCGACGCATTTACGTCCGACAAGCGGACGTACTTCACGTTCAATCAGTCGGTCGCGCTTCCAGGAGTTACCCTTCCGGCCGGAACCTACATGTTCCGCCTTGCGGACCCCGACACGAGCCGACGCGTCATTCAGGTGAGTGACAAGGACGGCACGCAGAGCTACGCGTTGCTGCTGACGATGCCTGCGTATCGAGTGGACGCCGCCAAGGACTCGGAAATCCGCTTCCTGGAAACCGCGGCAGGAGCGCCGCGCGCGATCAACGCGTGGTGGTATGTCGGTGACAACACCGGCTATCAATTCATCTACTCGAAAAAGCAGCTCGCCGAATTGAACCGTGTCGGCCAGCCCGAACCGGTCGCCGCGGCCGTTGAAGAATCGCCTGGCCTCGCTGAAGGCGAACCAGTAGTGCCGCCAATCGCTGATGCGAATCAGCCCGACATCGTCGAAGGCAACGGCGTTCCGGCCGAGGCTTCAGTCGAAGAGTCGGCGGTAGCAGCGGACATCGAGGAGCCGGAGGTGGAGCAGCAGGCGCAGGCACAGCCGCCGGCGCAGCAGCCTCCGTTCGAGAACGCACCACCTGCGGCGCAGGATCGTAGCCAGCTGCCGCAGACGGCAAGCCCCCTCGCGCTGATCCTGTTGACGGGTCTGGCGAGCGGCGGACTTGGCCTGCGACTGTTTCGTAAGTAGAGCGTAGGCTCCCGGCCTGCGGGATACACGACGGGCGCGTGGAACTGCTCCCCGTTCCACGCGCCCTTTCAATTTTGGGAGGCACCATGCGCGCCACGATGCTGACGTTCACAGCGTTGCTCGCGCTCGGCGCAGCCGTCATCACCGCACAGGATGATGCGCGCTTCACCGCGCGGTCCGAGCTCGTCCTGCTCGACGTCGCCGTCACCAACGATCGCGGTGGCTTCGTCAGCGGCTTACCGGCCGATTCGTTCCAGGTATTCGAAGAAGGGCGCCGCCAGAAGGTCGCATTCTTCGCCGAACAAGATGCGCCGGCGACCGTAGGTTTGCTGATCGATTCCAGCGGCAGCATGCTCGTGAATCGCGATCGCATGATCACGGGCATTACGTCGCTGGCTGAAGCCAGCAATCCGGACGATGAATTCCTGCCGCTGGTTTTCAATGAGCGTGTCACGCGCGTGCTCGATAGCCGTGCCGAATTCACCAGCGATCCCTTGCAGTTGAGAGAGGCGCTGACGAACAGCCTGACCGTGCTCGGGAAAACGGCGTTTTACGACGGCGTGTCGGAAGCGATCGACGGCGTCGGGAAGGGCAGTCACGAGCGACGCGTGGTCATCGTGCTCAGCGACGGCGGCGACAATGCCAGCCGGACTACGTTTGACGAGCTGCTCAAGAAAGTCCAGGCGTCGAACGTCGTGATCTACACGATCGCGTTGATCGACCCGATTGCGCTCGGCCACAACGCTGTCGCCCTGCGTCGTCTCGCCAAGGTCACTGGCGGGCTGGCATTCGAGCCAAAGACTAGAGACGTCATTGGCAAGGCCTTCCGCGCGATCGCTGCTGATATCAGAAGCCGTTACACGTTGGCGTACGAGCCCGAAGATACCTCGAGCGGCGGGGTCAAGCACGTTCGCGTGCTGGTCGCGACTCCTGATCACAAGGACGTGAAGGTGCGCACGCGGACCGGCTACGTAGCGGGCTCGAACGCTGGCCCAGCGACTCCGTCCGGGGCGGGCCCTTCGACTGCGCTCAGGGCAGGCTGAACTACGATACGGACATGGAAGTCCGTACCTTTCCAAACACTCGGCGGGCGGGCACAGGCCTGCCGCCGAAACGTGAATCGTCACGGCCACTGCTGCCGCAGCACGCACGGCATTGTCCGGTGCTCGAAGCCGGCAGCATGCTCGGATTCATGGTCTACGCGCCTCTGGAGCCGAAAGAGTCGCTGTTTGTCGAGTTCGAGGGCGATGGCCGCTACCGGTTCGTCTATTACCTGCTCACCTCGGACGGCAAACGCACGCCGATCTTCCAGGTGATGATGGTCCTGTCGGTCGGCGGCATCGGGATGATGAAGGAAGAAGTGACCTTCGTCGGCGCACCGATGCTCTCACGCGAGGCGGCGCTGGCTGTGACGCGTGCGTTTCTGGTGCCTGAGGACATGGGCACTCCGGCCGGTGCAGTGGCGCTGCGTGGTGCGACGAACTTCCAGACCCCACCCGGATGGGACACAGTCTATTCGCCGATTCTCAATATGATCGAGCGGCCGGTCGCGCCGATGCTGGCGATCAGAGTTGAAACGGATTGGTATGCGCACGAGACGGAGTTTCGCTACGTGCTGCAGGCAGGCGAAGGGATTACCGTCGAGCACAGCATCCCGATCGGCCAGGTATTCTTTGTGCCGCGCGAGCCGATAACGATGCGGCCGTGCAGCGATCAGGAGATCCAGGCGATCGAGGCGTCTCGCGCGGAATTCAACAAACACAAGGCCGCGGCGTCGCAGAAGACGTCGTACGGACTGTCCTACAGCCCGCACTATCTCCGCGAGAGTCGCGCGCAAAAAGAATAGTTACGCGCTCATCGTGTGGGCGAGCACTGAGAAGCCCATCAGCGTAGATACCTGCGCTGCGAGGATTGTCAGCGCCGCGCGCAGGTCTTCGCGCCGCTCGGCCCCGTTCCGCACTTCAACGGCGAGCACGCCGGCACATCCCAGCGGCGTCAGCATCGGCGCGACAATGGCTCCAGTGCTCACGTCATTCCCGCTGACGATGCACATCCTGCCGCTGCGAAAGGCTTCGGCACTCGCATTGTCGGCGTCGGTCGTTACCCGCGCCAGTTGCGCGATCACCTCGTCAGGATAGCCGTGAGCGAACACCGGCGTGAGCACCACGCCGTGGGCGTCTGGAACCCACAAAATCAGGCCGGCGAGATCGAGGATCAGAGCGGCCTCTTCGAGCACTGCCGTGAGTTCCTCGGCCTCCTGCGCGCAACCGAGACGCGTGCAGAGATGCGCGACCGATGCGATGTCGATGCCTTCGGGCTGCGGAAGTGGCAATGGTGGGGGTGGAGTCGGGAAGGACTCCTGACGCCTTCGCGGCGTCACGGATTCTGAATATGCGATGGCCGGCGGCGGCTCCGTCGGCGGTGGCGGAGCGATCGGCGCCGCGGCGGGACGGTGGGCCGTTTCCGAGCGCCGCGCATGGAACGCATCAATCGCGGAATCGATGAGGACTTCGAGCCGCGTTGGCGGACGGCGGCTGGCCTTGTCAGGTGCTACCGTGCGCGCCTCCACGAGGTCCGGTGGCGGCGTTTCCGTTGATCCCGGATGCTGCTCGAGGAATTCGCGAAGCGTCGCCGTCGGGTCGAGTCCGATCGCCTGCGCGTAGGAGCGTATGTAGGACCGGCCGAACAAGCCAAGCGGCCAGTGCGAAAGATCGTCGCGCTCCAGCGCTTCGAGGAGCGACAGCTTGATCTTGGTCTGCTCCGATACCACGGCGAGCGAAATCTGCCGCTCTTCGCGATGCAACCGGAGCCGCTCACCAAACGTTGAGGTCATGATGTCTAAGGGCGAGGGATTACGCGAGAGTAGCAACAGCGCACCGCGGCTGCAAGCCTCAACCACATACTGTCCCCTATAAATTGCACACTTGACGGTATGGCTGAGGGTACCACCCTTGCACTATCCCTCTGTCGAGCGCAGCGCTCTTAGCACGTGGGTGCGGAAGAGAACTCAGGAGGTTGTCATGTGGCGTAAAGCCGTACTCGTCAGCGCGCTTACCGTTGTCCCATCGCTCGCGGCTGCGCAACAGCCGTGCACGACGGATGCGCGGCAGGTCATTGAGCAAGTGTATCGCCAGGTGCTCGAGCGATCAGCCGATACCGGCGCGTCGGTATGGATCGATCGCTTGAACAATCGCACGACCGTTCGGGAGATCGTTCGCGGCATCGCCAAATCACCGGAGCATCTTCAGCGATTTGGCAACCAGGCCCGTGAAAGCATGGTCGTCGACGTCTATCGTCACTTGTTGAACCGCGGCCCCGATCCGGAGGGCCAGAAGAATGCCGTGAACCTGGTGTCGCGACGCGGGGTGCAGCCGCTCATCGATCAGATCATGGACTCACAGGAATACCGCCAGCAATTCGGCGATTGGACGGTGCCGGGCTCGAGCGTCCGCTTCTGCGCGAATGGCGAGCAGCCCGGTCAGCAGAGCAGCAACCTCGGGAACGGCAACGGCAATGGAAACGGTATGCGGTTCCGGCGGATGGATACCAACAACGACGGCGTGATCGCGCGCACCGAGTGGCGCGGCAATCCGCGCACGTTCGACACCTATGACTGGAACAACGATGGACGGTTGTCCGGGGACGAAGTGAGTGTGATCGCGCAGCGACGCGGAAACCGGAACGGACAGGATGACGAGGTCGCCCTCGATGACCGGTTCGATTATCTCGATATCAACGGCAACGGATACATCGAGCTCAACGAGTGGGATGGCGGCCAGAATGCCTTCGGCCGTCTCGACACCAACGATGACCGTCGGTTGACGCGAGGGGAGTTCAACAACTCGAATAACCGCAACGCGAATAACTTCACGGCGATTGACATGAACCGAGACGGGCGGATCGGGCTGGACGAGTGGCCGTGGTCACATACCAGCTTCGACCGCCAGGACACCAACCGTGACGGCGTCGTCTCGCGTGAGGAGTATCGCGGCGCACCGCAGCAGACCTATCGCCCGTAGGGCGCAGGGTTGGCGGGTCTACACAGCAAGACCCGCCGTACGGTCCGTAGCCGGGATTGCCCCGGCTACGGCTTCAACATCCGATACGCCAGCCGATCGGCGTTGAACGATCCCAGCCACAGCTCATTACCAGAAATTATCGCGATTGCAGTACCTGTGAAGGCAGGCGTCGCGGGGCCGCGCGCGACCTCGGTCACCGCCATCGTCTTGGGATCTATGGTGGCGACGATATATCCCCGTGGACATCGGATGCCCTTCTCGTCCTTCGGCGCGCCACCGCACGACGGCTCGTTGTCAATCATGCCGGCCGTAATCAACTGGTTGTCGGCGGTCCAACGCACGTTGTCAGGTCCGAACTCTTTCAGTTGCGCGACGCGCAGCGGCTTCGCGGGATTGGTGCGCGCGAAGACGACGATTCGCTTGGTGGTCGTCGAGGCTACATAGAACTCACGATCGTCGGGTGACGTTTCGATGCCGTTGTTCGCGGACAGCTCGGTGCCTGCAAGTGGGGTGAACGCTGGCGTGCCGGGAGTCCACTGCATCACCACGCCCGTGATGCGCTGCGCGAAGGCGTCTTCGAAAGACTTGTCCGGCGTGATCAGTACGGTCGCGACCAGCGTCCCGTCGGTGAATGCCGCAACGCTGTTGAACGACATTTTGCCAGGCGCGAGCACGCAGCCGACCCACGTGGCCGCCGGAACCGCACCGCTCAGGTCGAGCTCGAAGATCTCCACAGATTCACGGCCACCGTGATTGGTCGCATACACCGTGTGACGGCCGGAGGCTGCGGGTCGGAGACTGAGCCCGTGCAGCAGCGCCTGCTTCGGATCGAGCGGCTCCGGACAGCTGGCGTATTTCGTCTTGTCCGGGCGCGTGTTTGCGTTCCCGGGGGCATAGAGGTTCTTCACCGTCTTCGCACGCGTGTCCACTAAATGCAGACCGCTGCCCGGCGCCATGCCGCTCGCCAACATCCATCGGGTGTTCGGCACGAGCACCAGGTCCTCAGGATTTGTCACGCCGCAGATGAACGTAAGGCCGCCCGAGGGTGCGCATGCGGTGTTCTGGGCGGAGACGGCGTTCTGCGCGGCGTGTGCCGCGGCGATGGCAAGAATCGCGGCGATCCAAATACGTTTCATGAACTAGCCTTTCGATTCGGCGGGTCTAAACAGCAAGACCCGCCCCACGGGCAACCGTAGGGCGGGTCCTGTTCTCTGGACCCGCCGGCTTGGCGGGTCCGTGATACGCCAGTCTTTTAGAGATCCATCCGTCTCGTGCTCGCGCCGAGCTTCTCAATCTCGGCTCCAGCCAGATGCGCCATTGCCAGCAGCAGATTGGCCGTCGGCTCTTCTTTGGTGACGATGTGACGGTTGCCCTTCATGCGGCCATGCGCACCGCCCACGAGCACCGCAGGCGGGTTGCTCCGATCGTGCTGGTTGCCGTTGCTCATGCCGCTGCCCCAGTAGAGGAGCGAGTGATCGAGCAGGTTGCCGTCGGCGTCCTTGGTGGCCTTCAGTTTGTCGAGGAACTCGCTGAACTTCACGATCTGATACGTGCACAGCTTGGCGTACTTGGCGAGCTTCTCAGCGTCGTTGCCGTGATGCGAGATGCTGTGGTGCGTCTCGGGAATGCCGATGTGGGCGTAGCCGCGATCGCTGGCCTCGTGGCCGATCATGAACGTGAACACGCGGCTGATGTCGCCCTGAAACGCCAGGTGCATCAAGTCGTAGGTGATCGTCATGTGGTCGTCGAATGCTTCGGGCAAACCGATCGGCGCTTCAGGCGTGCCGGTAATCGTGCCGAGCCTCGTCTCCATACGATCGAGCTGCTGCTCGACCTGTCGGATGTTGCTCAGGTACTCATCGAGGATCGCTTTGTCCGGCGCGCCCAGCGAGCTCCGCAGCTTCGCGGTCTCCTGCATCACCGAGTCGAGCAGGCTCTGCTTCTCCTTCAGCCGGGCCGTACGTTGCTCGGTGGAGCCGGTCTCCCCGAACATCCGCTCGAAGGTCACGCGGGGGTTGATGCCGATTGGCAGCGGGCTGAAGTCGTCGCGCCATGAGAGCGCATTGAAGAACGTGCAGGGAAAGCCGTCGCAGGCGCCGACCGCCGTGCCCATGTCCTCGGTGCCGACTTCAATCGATCGCAGCGGCGTATCATCGGCGACAACGTCGGCGATGTACTGGTCGGTAGTCTTCCTCGACTGAATCTTGCCGAACGCGTCGCCTGATTCATCGCGCGATCCGACAGGGCCGGTGCCGTTCAGGAACGCGGAACTCGCGCCGAGGTGAACCGACTCACCCCATGGCGCCTTCATCTTGCTGACCGTCACCAGCTGATCGCGGAACGTCTCGAGCGGCTGCATGACGGGTTTGAACTCGAAGTTCGCGCCTTCCGTGGTCGGGTGCCACGTGTCGGGATACACGCCGTTCGGCATGTAGATCGCGCCGAAGCGAAACGGCGTGCGTGCCGCGGTTTGCCCTTGTGCCGTGAGCGCGGGCACCATGGCATCGAGCAAAGGCAGCGCCATGGCGGCACCAAACGTGCCCTGCAGGAATGTGCGGCGGGACAGATGCTTCTTCGTGATGATCATGGCTGCTGTGACCTCGCTTCAGCGACTCTATTAGGGGTCCCCTCCGGCTCCAGCCGGGTCCGCATTTGAAACGGCGCGCTCTCGACGATGCTCTGAACGATAGCGGCCAGACGATAGTTACCCTGACCAGCCTTCCTCACGATGCTCCGGACGACCGGCATATCGGACGGTTCGACCCCCCGGCCCAGCGCGTACGTCATTATGCGCTCAGTCAGGACGGTGATAAAGGCATCGGGTCTGCTCAGAATGGCGTTGCGCAGCGCAACCGGTCCATTCACTTTCGTGCCATCGGCCAGGACTCCGGCGGTGTCAAGCCCGGCGCCGTTTTCCGTCTTTTCGCGCCACTGACCGACCGAGTTGAAGTTCTCCAGCGCGAAGCCCGGCGGGTCGATGATGCGGTGACACGACGCGCACACCGGGCTGCTGCGATGCAGTTCCAGCGTCTCGCGGACAGTCTTCGGTGTCTGTTTCGCGCCCTTCGCCGCTTCCTCCAGCGCCGGTACGTTGGGCAGTGGCGGTGGCGGCGGCGTGTTGAGGAACGTCGCCAGTACGAACTTGCCTCGGTAAACCGGCGAGGTTCGCGTCGCCACTGACGTGAGCGACAGGATGCTGCCTTGTCCGAGCAAACCGCGACGATTCGGATCGGTCAGCTTCACCTGACGGAACCGCGTGCCGTAGATACCGGGGATGCCGTAATGCCTGGCCAGCCGCTCGTTGACGAAGGTGTAGTCGGCGCTCAACAACTCGAGAGCGCTGCGGTTCTCACGCAGGATGTAGCCGAAGAACATCTCCGTCTCGCGGCGGAATGCCTTGCGGATGTTGTCGTCGAAGTCGGGGAACATCAGCAGATCGGGCGCGACCTTCGATTCGAGATTGCGCAGCTGCAGCCATTGCCCGACGAAGTTGCTCACCAGCGCGTTGGCACGCTCGTCGGCGATCATGCGCCGGACCTGCGCAGCCAACACGCCTGGCTGACGAAGCTTCCCGGCCACCGCCAGATCCATCAGTTGCTGATCCGGAATGCTGCTCCACACGAAGAAGGATAGTCGCGATGCGAGCTCGATGTCGCTCACCGGATGCGCCGTGCCCGCTTGCGCGCCTGTCGCATCTTGTTCGATGCGATAGAGGAACGACGTGCCGGCGAGAATGCGCGCCAGCCCGGCGCGAACGCCGGCATCGAAGTCGCCCTTCGCGTCGCGCGCCTGCTTGTAGAACTGCATGGGCGGTGCGAGGTCTTCGGCGTTCACCGGACGACGATATGCGCGGCGGGCGAGGTTGGTGAAGATTCTCTGCGCACAGGCGGTTTCATCCGCGGCCGCGGCCGGCTTGCAGATAAACACCTTGTCGCGGCTCGCTGACGCGCTGACACCCTTCACGTTGTACGGTCCTTCGACGCCGACGGTCTTGAGTCGAGAGAGCCCGCCAATCATGTGGACTTCCTGGCTGTCGCGCAACGCCGGCTGCCAAACGTCCTGGCGCTGCCCCGGCCGTTCCCGCCACGTGAAGCCGACGTCGTGCGGACCAGCGGTGACGAACACCTTGCCCGACAGGCGCGCATCGAGCAGCGCCTTGGCCTCGTTCATGTCCTTGGCCTGGACCTCGTGATCCTTGGGGCCGCCGACCTGTGCCGAATAGACCTCCTCGCCATCGATGGTGACGATGAACGTGTCCGGCGTCTCATTGCCCTCGACCCCCGAGTAGCCTTCTTCCACGCCACGCACCAGACGTCCGAACAACTTGTACTCGGCGTCAGCAGGAAAGACGTGACGCACTTGTGTGCCGCCGCGCGTGCCAAGCGGGAGACCGTCGATGTGTCCGCTCTGAGTGAACTCACGGCTGATCGGATACTCGGTCGTGCCCGCACGTGTCGTGGGGTCGCCGACGGCCAGCGTGCTGATGCGCTGTGCGGCGGTGAGATAACGCTCGAGCAGCAACGGCGATGTCCGCAGCGAGGTCGCGATGTTATCGAACCCGAAGTCCGCGCCGTCGCTGGGCAGCAACTCGCTGGTATCGATGTCGAGCGCCAGCAGATCGCGAATCGCGTTCCCGTACTCGGTACGATTCAACCGATGGACGACATAGCGCCCAGGCGTGCTCTTGCCTTGCCACGCCTGGTCGAGCGACGCCGCGAGCCACGTCGTGAACGCCGCGTAATCAGCTTCGGGCGGATGCGGCGCGCCCTGCGGGGGCATTGCGCGCACGCTCAACTTTCGCAGCACACGCTCCCAGGTCGCCGCCTGGGGCAGCAGGTTGTCGAGGCTGGCGACCTCGAGATTCACAGGATCGTTCCCAGGTTGTGGTGACTTGCTGCTGTGGCAGGCGAAGCAGTACTGCTTGAGCATCGCCTGATACTTCGGTGCATCAGCGGGTGAGGCGACGGGCACTGCGGCTCGAACGGGTGATGCGGCAGACGGAGTAGCCGGCTTCGCCGGGGCAACCGACGGCGCCGGGACAGCCGGCTTCACCGGCTGTGGTCCCTGCGCGAGCACCATCGCGGCGCCGACCCAAACAAGCGCTGCGCTGATCAGAACCTTCTTCATTGATCTGCCTCGTCCGCCTTTTTCTCGCTGGCCTTCTTTTGCTGGTCGGGTGGCAGCGGCGGAGGCACCGGCGCCGGATCGTTCGGTCCGAGCTTCATCAGCTCGCGCAATGCGGCAATCACATCCTCGCGTGAGTCGCGCTGGCGGCGATAGGTTCTCGGATCGTTGTTGTTGCCGGGCGGCGGCGGAGGCTCGGGCTTCTCAGCAAGAAGGAGCGGCGTGAGGTTGTCCTTGTTCACCGCGTCGAGCTTGGCGCCCTTCGCGACGAGCTCGCGGATGACCGCCACCTGCCGCGCCGTGACGGCCTGATGGAGCATCGTCGCGCCCGCAGGATCCTTGGCGTTGGGATCGGCGCCCGCCGCGAGCAGCACCTTGACCGCTTCGAGCGGCTCACGGTTCGACTCTTCTCGGAACGGTGGTGCTCCGAGACGATCGAACCCCGGGCCGGCCGCGAACGCCGCGCCACGGCCGCCGTTGAGCGCCATCATGATCGGCGTCTTGCCTACGTTGGCGTTCATCCCGCGACCGGCGCCGCCACGGCCTTCCTTCTTCACTTCGGCGGGAGTCCACTCGACCTTGGCGCCTTTCGCGATCATCAGCTTCAGCGCCTCGACGTCGGCGGCGACGGCCGCGCGGTAGAAGGGCGACGAATTGATCTCCTCGCCGCAGCACAGCGAGTAGGAGTGCAGCTGGCCGACGAACGGCTTGTTCGGATCGGCGCCGCGATCGAGCAGGAACTTGACGAGATCCAGTGCCCCGAGCGAGTTGTCGTGATCGGCGCGCAGCCGTGAGCCGTCGCGCGCGCGCATATCGGTCGTCGCATCGTGCATGTCGACGGCGAAGTAGAGCGAGCCGTCGTTGGGATCAGCGCCGAGTTCGACCAGCGTCTTGGCGAGATCGAATCGATCGTTGACGATGGCGATGATCGTCGGAGTGGCGCTGTCGCCGTTGGTCAGCTTCGGATCCGCGCCGCCCTTGATCAACGTGCGAATCGCGGCCTCGTGACCGTTGCGAGCGGCGAACATCAGCGCCGTGAATCCGCCGGTGGCGTGATCGGCGTGCTTGCGTTCTTCGAGTTCCGTCACGTGCGCTCTCTTATTGGGATCGGCCTTCGCGTCGAGCAGCGCCTGAATGACCTCCGTGTGACCCTCAGCTGCAGCGCGCATCATCGCGGTCTGCTTTTGATACGAATCCACCGCGTTGACGTCAGCATTCGCTTCGAGCAGCAGACGAACGGTCGGGACACTGCCCGCGTAGGCGGCGGCCATCAGTGGCGTTTCGCCTTCGGGATGTGCGAGCGCCGGATCGGCACCGGCGCGGAGCAGCGCCTGAACGACCTCGTCTGCGCCGGTCCGGCTCGCCTGCAAGAGCGGCGTGATGCCGTACTTGTTTGCGAGATTCGGATTCGCGCCGGCGGCGATCAAGGCGCGCGTCAGTGCAGCGTCCGAGTGATAAGCGGCCCACAACAGCGCAGTGGAGCCATCGCGCGAGGTGTCGTTGACGTTGATGCGCTTGGCAATCAACCCACGAACGGCCGTCGTGTCGTGGCGCTTGGCGGCGTCCACGAGCAGACTCTCACCGGCCGCGAAGCCGATGACGCTGAAGATCAGAACGCCGGAAAGAAGTGATAGGAGAAACGTGAAAGTCCGCTGGGTGCGCATCTTGGCCCCACCTCACTGACTGAAAGTCGAGCGACCAACCCCACACGCGCGACGTGTTGACAGGGAATTTTACACCGGAGAGGGGGCCCAGAGGCCCCCATACATATGCGGCGAACCTATACCGAATTGCTCAAAAAACCGTCAATTAGGGGCAGGTTTCGCCGACCCGGTTGACGGTCGAGACATTGATGCCGTCGGCGCCGCCTTTACCAAGCAGCAGTCCGGTCACCGACATTCGCTTGCCGACGTGCTGGTCGAGCCTGCTGAGCACGAACTTCAATGCCGTCGTCCGTGAACCCAGCGGGCGTGTCGCATCCTCCGAGCCGACCGTGGTCTTGTCGGTGCGTTCGGGATCCGTCGCACTCGTCAACGTCCAGTCGCTCCCGCTCTTCGGCGCGAGGCAGCCGACGATGCGCACCAGCGTGTTGGCCGGCAACTCTCCAGGTCCGTCCTTCGGAATGATCTGCACGCCGGCTACCGTCTCAGGTGTGACCTCGGTCGTCCCGGCGGGGAAGCCGTTCGTCTTGAGGATCAGCGCGACGAGATCGTTGTACGTCCCAGCCGAGAGTGTGCCGCCCTGGCCGTTCGGCATGTTCTTGCTGACGAATGCCAACAGGTCGGCGACGGTCTTCTGCGTGTACCCTTCCCAGAACTTGTCACCGCTGAGCGGGCGATTGCCGTCGGCGCCCAGCGTGTGACATCGGGAGCAGGTCGAGCTGAACGTCGCCGTTGCGCGTTCGGCTTGCGCGTCGGTGTAGACGCCATCCCACACCGTCTTTCCTGACGGCTTGGCTTGCGCCGATACGATTGCGCTTCCCACTGCTGCGAGAAACACCGTCGTCAGGACCAGGAAGGAGAAACGGATCCTCAGATCCGCTGGATGTGTGCGATGAGTGTCGTGCATGACAGCGTCGCCTCGCTGCGCGTCAACCGCGCACGTACTTGTTGAACCACGCCACCGTACGTTTCCACGCTTCATCAGCCGCGGCTTTGTTATAGCGCTGCGGCGTTGCATCGTTGTTGAAGCCGTGCACGGCGCCTGGATAAATATGACCCTCGTACGTGGCCTTGGCACCCTTGAGTGCGCTCTCGTACTCGGGCCACGCGGCGACCAGGCGGGCGTCTTCGCCCCCGTGGTGCACGAGGACGGCGGCCTTGATCTTCGGCACGTCCGCAGCCATGGGCGCGCCGCCGTAGAACGGAACTGCGGCAGCGAGATCCGACCCCATCCTCACGGCAAGCGCGTTAGCGATGCCGCCACCGAAACAGAAACCGGTCACGCCGAGCTTGCCGGTGCTATCGGGCCGAGACTTCAGCCACATCGCTGCTGCATAGAGATCCTCGGACATCTTCGTGCGATCGACTTTGCCGAAGAGCTCGCCGCCCTTCGCGTCATCACCGGGATAGCCGCCGACCGAGGTCAGGCCGTCTGGAGCGAAGGCCATGAAGTTCTCGAGCGCGAGACGACGCGCGACGTCTTCGATGTGGGGATTGAGTCCACGATTCTCGTGAACGACGAGGATGCTTGGTAGCTTCGTGCTGCCGGCGCTTGCCGGACGCGCGAGGTAGCCCTTGATGCTGCCGTTGCCTTGCGGCGACGGCACCGTCGCATATTCGGTCTTCAGACGCGAATCGGTGGGAGAGACCTGCTGCGCGGCCGCGTAGTTCGGCATCAACGCATCGACCATCGCCGTTGCGGCGACCGCGGAGATGGCAACCTTATTGACGCGATCGAAGAAGGCGCGCCGATCGATCTCACCGTGGATATACAGGTTGTACGCCTCGACGGCCTCGGCGGGAATCTGCGGTTCTATCGTCTTCATGGCAAGCGCTCCGTGAGTATGTTCGGGAGAAGGGCGGCTGATGCTCGCGGACAATATCATGGAGACTCGGTAGTTGTTACGGCATTACGTCATCAGGGCTGTCGCTGAAGAGGCTCCGACGTCGTAGCCTTTTGCCGGCCGCAGCTTGAGACGCTGATCGACGCCGCTGCAGCAAACGGCGAGCAGGATCCGGTCAAAGGCCGACGCGCCCGCCCCGTCACCAAAACGCCTGTGCGTCCGCCGGCGATCACACCACTAAAAGTCGCGGTAGAACCACGCGGCACGGTGACGACAGGTTGGGCTGGATCTGCGCGTTGCTGTGACCTGATCTGAGTCGCTACTGCTGCATGCGGACGCCGCGATTCAGCGCGAAGTTTCCTGTGCAGCGCGTCGGGTGAGCGGCACGATCTCTCCGACTCTGTCGAGGGCTGCGCGTGGGAGACAACAGGAAGCGCAATACCCACACTCGCGGCGATAAGTATGCGGATTCCCACGGCAGTTCGCTTTCTCATCCATCACCTCTTGCGCAGCTGGTGATGGCCAGACAGCGCGGGTTGCAACGAGTTCGTGGGAAAAGACGAATGTTTCTGGTGGGTGGGATAGCGAAGGGAGGCAGATGATGCCTCCCGTTCGCACGGACGGGGAACGAATGTCGGCTCGCAGAGCGCGCGCCAAGCGGAGATGGAACGTAGAAGGAGCAATCGGGGTGCCACTTTTACACGTCGTTTCTCGACCGTTCTCCCCAGACCTGTCGCGCTTCGCGCGCGGCCGCCTCAACGAGTTTGCTCGCGCTCGATTCGACCGCGTCAGCGGTCTGGTCGATCCGTGCCTGCAGGTCGTCCAGTTCGACACCTGCAGCCTCGGCCAGCTCGCGATAGCGTCGTCCGACGGCTTCGCGAAGTGATATCCAGGATTCGCCGAGTTCACCGCGCAGCGCCGCGCCCGACTTCGGCGCCAGCAGCAACGCCAACCCGGCTCCGACAATGGCGCCGGTGATCAGGCCGGCAGCAAATCCCGTGTTGGGGTCTTCGTGACGCTCGTACATGTGTGTTCCTCCTGAAGACGGTCGTTCAGCGCGCCGTCGCGTGCTGCTGTTGTTGGTGCCGCGATCGGCGCCATCGCGAGAACGCGGATGCGGCCGAGGCCACCCCTGACATCAGCAATGTCCGCGGTGTGCCCATGAACGACCCTACCGTCCGCAGGACGCCGCCGGCATCGCGAATCATCGTGTTGACTTGAGAGCTCGATCGCTCAATCGCATCGGCCGCCATCCGCGTCTGCGCGGCCATGTCATCGAGGCGGTTACCGAATCGGTTGAGCTGTGTGTCGAACATCGCGTGCGCCCGTTTCCACGCCACGGAAATGGCGATGACTGTGCAAAGCATCAGCACCGTCTGAACACTAAGCGCAACCGCAATCACGATCAGCGCGTTCTGAATGGTGGGATCCGCTGGCATGTGCACTCCTGAAGCGGGGCTGAGCAGGCTTCGTGCCAGAGGTCCGTGGGAAAGCTGGCGAGCCGCTGCGGTAGCGGCTTGCCATAAAATGGAACGTCGTTACTCAGTCGCCGTCGCTGCCGCGGGGTTCGGTTTGCGCAGCAGCCGACGGATCTCGGCGACCAAAGACTGGGGATCGCACGGCTTCACCATCACGGCGTCGAAGCCGGATGCACGTGCCAGATCGAGCTGCTTGACGTGAGAATATCCCGTAGCGGCGATCAGGGGAATCGCGCATGTATCCGCGCGCGCTTTGAGATCCCGCGCCACCTCGAACCCCGATTTACCGGGGAGCTCGAGGTCCATGATGATCACGTCGGGCTTCTCACGCACGGCTTCGGCAAATGCGCTCTGGCCGTCAGCGGCGGTCAGCACGGTGAATCCTTCAGCGCGTAGATAGACCCCCCACACGTCGAGTGCGTCGGGGTAGTCGTCAACGATCAGGAGACTTGGACTTGCCGGCGAATCTGGGATCGGATGAGGCGTTGAAGACATCGATGACCGCTAATAAAGGTTCAACTCGTGTGCCAGCAACTCATCCCGATGAGAACGAAAAGGCGCTGAACCTCCTCATTCACGATCTGCGAGCGCCGTTAAGCGTGGCGCAAGGCTACCTACGCCTCTTGCAGCAGAATCGGCTCGAGGTCGAGGCGGATCGTCAGCGGGCAATCACCCAATCTATGGACGCGCTCGGCCGTATCACACGTCTATGTGAAGACGCGGCGGCATTCGTAGCCGAGCCAGTGTCTACAGACGGGCCGGTCGTTGCCCTAGGCGCGTCAGAGTTCCTCGAGCGAGTGACCGGCGCGTGTGCGGCACGGTCTTCGCCACTGGTTTTCGTTACCGGGACAAGGCTGTTGGGAACGATACGGAGCGCCCAACTCGAGCGTCTTGTGCAATCACTGGCGCTCGTCCTGTGCGCGGCCCGGCGATCCGCCCGGAAGGACTCGGTACGCGTCTCAGTGCATGAAGAGGAAAAAGAGGCACGTTTCCTGCTGGGCTGCGACGACGATCGCGCGGCTCTGGTGTCAGGTTCCCCCGAGACATTCGATCCGTGGCGTGGGGGGCATGGCATTGCCCTTCCCCTGGCGTGCCGGACGATCACTCATGCCGGGGGGCGAATATGGACTGTGGCTGACGGCCGGGGGGCCGTTGGCATCGCGTTACCCGAGGAGGCTTCGGCTCCATGACGGCCCGTCTCACAATCGTCGATGATGATCCCGCCTTTACCGACTTCCTGCAGACGCTGCTGAAGACGCGCGGCTATGCCGTGGATGTCTTTCATCGCGGCGGCGAGCTTCTCGAAGCATTACGTGGTGGACTCGCCCCGCACGTGATTCTGCTCGATGTGACCATGCCGGACCTGGATGGTCTGGAAACGCTGCGCGCGATTCGCAGCGCACACCCGACCGCGCAGGTGATCATGCTGTCCGGTCGCCAGGCACCCTCGACCATCATCGAGGCCGTGCGTCTCGGCGCAGCGGACTATGTTCTCAAACCAGGCGATCCGGAAGGCCTCGGGGAGATGGCACTCGAGGCGGCGATCCGCAACGCGCTCGAACGCGAATCGCTGAGCGCCGAAGTTGCGCGCCTCGGCGCGCAGATGCCGGAAGACCCCGAGGGCGCGCAATTGTGCTGGCGTCCCTCGGTGGCGATGCGTCCGGTGATGGACATGGTCGAGCGCATCGCCGACAGCGATGTGGACGTGCTCATTCGCGGCGAGAGCGGCGTCGGCAAGGACGTTGTTGCGCGCGAACTGCATCGCCGATCGGACCGGCGATCGAAACCGTTTGTGAAAGTGAACTGCGCCGCCCTGCCGGCCGATCTCCTCGAGAGCGAGTTGTTCGGACACGAGCGCGGCGCGTTCACCGGCGCCGGTACGACGCGCGTCGGCAAGTTCGAGTTCGCGCAGCACGGCACGGTGATGCTGGACGAAATCGGCGAGATGCCACCGGCGCTGCAGGCCAAAATCCTTCATGTCCTGCAGGATCGGCAGTTCACGCGTCTCGGCAGCAACCGGCCGATCGATGCCAACGTCCGCGTACTCGCCGCGACCAACCGCAATCTCGAGTCGATGATGCGCGCGGGGAACTTCCGAGAAGACCTCTACTACCGCCTGCAGGTCATCGAGCTGCGCGTCCCGGCGCTGCGCGATCGGCGTGAAGAGATCGTCTCGCTCGTCGAGTTCTTCCTCGCGAAGTACGCTCGGGTGTACCGTCGTCCGCCGCTGCGACCGAGTCAGGGCCTGCTCGATGCGATTCTCGATTACTCGTGGCCCGGCAACATCCGCGAGCTCGAGAACATGATGAAGCGCTTCGTAGTGCTGCAGGACGAAAGCCTCGTGCTCTCCGAGCTCGCACACGCGAAGGAGATGGCCTTGGCCTCGTACGCGCCTGCGACCCCTACACAGGCATCCGCGCCTGTCCCCGAGCCGGCGTTCGCCGGCGTGGCACACTCGGCCAGCGAAGCGGCGGCAGAAGCCATGCCGGCGGTTGCCGTACCCAGCAGTGCTATCGAAGGGTTCGATATCGACGCCGACAGCATCAACCTGCAGACACTGGCGCGAACAGCCGCGATGCGCGCCGAGCGCGAGGCCATTGAGCAGGCACTCGTGCGCTTCCGATGGAATCGGCGGAAGACGGCTGAATACCTCAGCGTGAGTTACAAAACACTCCTCAACAAGATCAAGGAGTGCGGGATCACCGACTCAGGCGTCGCCTGAGTCGGGCCGTCGCCTCACTCGTGGCAGTGGATTTGCGTTGAAGACGCGCTAGTGTGCCTCCTCTCGTCGCATGAACGAGATACAACCTTCAGGACCTGACGTCCGGCGCGTCCCGGGCTGGCGCGGGGTATTTCTGGTGGTCATTGCCCTGCTGCTTCTATCCGGCGGACTCGCCATACATCAGTATGTTCGTTTCTCATCGGCCTCGGCACACATCGATCGTTCGCATAAAGCCCTCTCGGCGATCGACGCGCTCGTCACGAGCCTCCTCGACGCCGAGAACAGCGCCCGAGAGTATCTGCTGACCGGCCGTGCCTCGCTGCTCGAGCCGTACAGCGACGCGCGGCCGAGAGTCACCGCGGCGACGGAGGCGCTCGGCACGCTGGAAGCGGACGATCCACGCCAACGTTCGCGTGCCGAGCAGATCGCCACCCTGAGCCGTGAACGATTTGCGCAACTGCAGTCTGCCGTCGAATCACATCAGGCGGGACGTACTGCCGATGCGATCGGCCGGATCGCCTCTGATGCCGTGGACCAACGGATGGATCGCATCAGGTACGTGGCGGCAGACATGAAGATGGCGGAGCAGGCCTCGCTCGATCAGCGAGGTGAAGAGGCGCGTCTCGCGAGACGGACGTCGCTCGTGTTTGCCATCGCCAGTTTCTTGCTCGCCGGCACACTTGGCCTCGTGGCCGCGGCGGTCGAACATAGTTTCCAGCGCCGCCGCGAGGCGTTTGAGCGCGAGATGGCGGGACGTCTGCGCGCCGAGAACTCGGTGCAATCGGCGACGCAGGAATTGTTGCGCAGCGAACGAATCAATCGCAGCATCCTCGACACGTCCGGTGACTGCATTCAGATTCTGGAGCCCAATGGGCGGCTCCTCTCGATGAATCGCGCCGGTGCGCGGTTACTGGAAATCGACGACGAGGCGGAGTTCGGTCGGCGGCCGTGGGTCGACATGTGGAGCCAGAGCGCTGACCTCGCAAGTGCCGCACTGGATGACGCGATGAAGGCCGGCGAAGGTCGATTCCAGGCCTTTTGTGCCACCGCGCGCGGCACACCAAAGTGGTGGGACGTCCTGGTCACGCCGATTCGCGACGACGGCAGTCACGTCACGCGATTGCTGTCGATCTCCCGCGACATCACCGAGCAGAAGCGTGCCGACGAAGAGCGCGATCGGTTGCTCGAGAGCGAGCGTCAGGCGCGCGCCGACGCCGAGCATGCGATGCAGATGAAGGACGAGTTCCTTGCCACGCTGTCGCACGAGCTCCGCACGCCGCTGAACTCGATCGTCGGCTGGGTGGGTGTGTTGAAGCAGGATCAGAGCCGCGAGACGCTGCGCAAAGCGATCGATGTCATCGATCGAAATTCCCGTCGGCAGGCGCAGATGATTGACGATCTGCTCGACGTCAGCCGCATTGTGTCAGGCAAGTTGCCGCTCGAAGTACACGCGGTCAACCTCGTGTCCGTGGTTGACGAGGTCGTCGCCTCAGCCCGCGCCGCAGCTGACGCCAAGGGTGTACACCTCACCACGGTGTACGACACCAATCCCAATGTGAACGGCGATCGCACACGACTGCAGCAGATCGTGTGGAATCTGGTGATCAACGCCGTCAAGTTCACCAGTCGTGACGGTATCGTGAAAGTGGCCCTGCACACCGATGGCGAATCCGCGGAGATCGAAGTCAGCGATGACGGTCAGGGGATCGCGCCGGAGCTGCTGCCGCATATCTTCGAGCGGTTCCTGCAGGGGGATTCTTCGTCCACGCGCCGGCACGGTGGCCTCGGGCTGGGTCTCGCGATCGTCAAGAACCTCACCGAGATGCATGGCGGATCCGTCAAGGCATCGAGCGGCGGTGCGGGCCGCGGCGCCGTGTTTACCGTCACGTTGCCGCTTCACCGTTCGACGCAGGAACGTGTACCCGATCCCGCCGATGAATTGCCGCGCTCGAAGCCGGTGCTCGCCGACATCGTCGTGATGGTGGTCGACGACGAAGCTGACGCGCGCGATCTCGTTCAGCGTTTGCTCGAGGATGCGGGCGCGCGCGTTTCGGCTTGCGACACGGCGCAGGCGGCTTTGCAGACGATTGAGGCTGGTCTGGTGCCTGACGTGATCGTGAGTGACGTCGCCATGCCGAACCAGGACGGCTACGATTTCATGAAGCGCGTCCGGCAGATGCAGGCGCCGATGTCAGGGGTCCCTGCCGCAGCGCTCACCGCACTCGCGCGCGTCGCCGATCGACGCCGTGCACTGCTCGCCGGCTTCCAAACCCATCTCACCAAGCCAGTCGATCCCACCCAGCTCGTGACGACCGTTGCGAACCTTGCCGGCCGCAGCGGCAAGTCGTACGTCTAAGCCCTCACCTCAGCTGCGGCGACGTTTCATTCTGCGTGATGGGCACCGGCGTTGCAGTCCTATTCCTCCGACTGGTCAGGAGGCCATCACATGACAACAGCATGTACCAAGCACTTCCGTCTCGCCATTGCTGCGCTTGCGCTTGGCCTATGCCTCAGCGGTGCGGCGGCGATGGCCGCCGACACGCCTGATACCTGGATCACCATGAAGACGAAGATCGCGCTGATGACCGCCGACAACGTCAGCGCGGCGGATCTCAACGTCGATACCGTCAAAGGCGTGGTGACGCTCCACGGCAAGGTGGCGACCGAAGCCGAGAAGGCGAAGGCGGAGCAGGTGACGGCGAAGATTGACGGCGTCAAGAGCGTCAAGAACCTGCTGCAAATCGTTCCCAGCTCGAAGCGGGAAATCGTCGAGCGCGCCGACGCCGACGTCAAAGACGCGGTGCAAGCGGCGTTCAAGGCCAACGCTGGAGTGAAGGACAGCGGCATCTCCGTCGCATCGGTCAACAAGGGTGTGGTCCTGTTGGCCGGGAAAGCCAAGTCGCTCCAATCGCATCTCGAGGCCGTGCAAGTCGCGTCTGCGGTCAAGGGCGTGCGAAGGGTGGCGACAGAGGTTCAGGTAGACGCCGGAACCTAGAACGTTCGGATGGTTCGAGTCGTTCGGGCGTTCGGATCGTTCACCGAATGAACGATCCGAACGACTCGAACGTTACGAACGACTAAAAATCGTACTGCACGGTGATCTTGGCGGTTCGCGCTGTCAAGACCGTGTTCGGCACGAGCCACTGCCCCCCGGGCGTGAACGCCTGATTGTAGGTCAGCACCGTATCAGCATTGAAGGCATTGAACATGTCGACGGAGACCGTCGCGCGCTGTGAGGCGAAGCGCAGCACTTTCCCGACGCGCAGATCCAACTGATTGACGCGCGGCCCACGCATCTGATCCGGAGCCAGCAGGTTGACCGTCACGTTCGGTGCATTGCCGGCCAGCGGACGACCGAGCGTCTGCTGGACGATTGCGCTCGAGACGGTCCAGTTCGCCTGCAGCGGTTCGGCCGGCGAGCTCTGGAATGTGCCCGACAGCATCACGTCGATCTTCGGGATGACATAGCTGCCCGCGCTCGTGAAGCGCGTCGTGATGCCGGGTTCGACGTGACAGAACGGATTCACCGGGCTGTACTGGGCCACCTCGCTGGCGGTAGAGAACCCGCCAGTCTGCTCCGGAATCAGCCCGCGCACGTCGCAGTAATCGGTCACGCGCTGTCCCGTCGTCGTGCCCGCCTGCACCTGGATGCCATTCCGCATGCGCGCGTTGATGTTGATGTCGAGGCCGTTGTAGACCTGCGTGATCGTTCCGTAGTCCGGCGCATACGTGCGCAGATTGTTCACGGGCGTCGAGAACTTGTCAGGCTTGATGTTATACAAGCCGCTGATCGTGTAACCACCGCCGCCGGGTAGGCGCGAATCAGATGGGGCGACCAGGCTGAACTGATCGAAGTCGGCCGGGCTCACGTTCTGGTTATCCGTGACGGTGAAGTTCTGCAGCCATCGACGCGAGTACCCCACTTCGATCGACACGCGCGGCAAGATCTCCTGCTGCAACGTGACGCCGATCTGCCAGTCCGACGGCCGGGTGCCCCAGCCCTTCAGGATCTTCTCAGCGTAGCCAAGGCTGTAAATCGGATTGCCGTTGGCGTCGACGGCCTTACCGAAGTTCGGGTTGGCCCAGGCGCCGCAGACATCGCCGCCAGACGCGGTCAGGTTCTGCGCCCCGCCGTTGAGGAGATCGCAGTCGGGAATGTAGTTGCCGTTCGAGTCCGTCCACGCCCGATTCTGCGTGAGGTCGATACGCGAGCTCGGAAGCAGCGCCGAGTAGTTGCCGTTGCCGTTGACGGCCGCCTCGAGATACTTGCCGGCATTGAACTTGATCGCCGTCTTGCCGGTGCCGAACAGATCGTAAGCGACGCCCATGCGAGGCGTGATGTCGTTGTAGCCAATCACGCCTTTGGATTCCTCCCATGTGAACTGCACCGGGAGGAAGCGCACGCCGGGTCCGCCGATCGACTGCTCGGGATAGTAGCTCCACGAATGATCGTAGCGGAGCGCCCCGGTCGCCGTCAGCCGCCCGCGCGTCAACTGGTCCTGCACGTAGAGCGCGTTGTAGCGCACGCGCGAGTACGTCCGGTAGGGTTCGAGGCGCTGCGTCAACTGATTTGGGATGCCCTCGTTGAACCGGTAGGTGAGATCGTTCGTGCCGCCTTCCTGGTTGCGATTGTCCGCGTGGTAGGCGCCCTGATATCCGACCTTGATGGTGTTGGCGCCGCTCACGTACGTCGCGGCTGCATTCCAGGTGTGCGCGCCGATCCAGTCGGCATTCCAGAAGGACTGGTTGCGATAGTTCAGTCCAGCAATGCCACCGTTCTCGGCGCACGTGCCGCCGCGGCCAAAGGCATCCCGTGGCAGCGTGCCAGCGCACTGCTCCTGCACCTGAATGAGGTTGCGCCGGGCGTCCACCGACAGCGGTGAATCTTCCGCATAGCGCTCACGTGTGTTCCAGTTCGACAGGTACGTGCCGAGGCCGGCATCGAGGAGGAGCTTGTTCGTACGGGTTGACGTCCACTTCACCTGCTGCACGCGCTGCCAGCCGTGATTGCGGCCGCCGGTTTCGGGGGCATTCGTCGCATTGCCGGCGCCGAGACTGTTGTTGCTGATTTGTTCATCCCAGAACAGATTCAGCTTGTCGCGCGACGATAGCTGGAACGTCATGCGAAGGGCCGGCTGCAGCGGGCCACGGCCACCGGACAGCGCGGGCCTGTTCGTATCCGCCTCGTAACCCCACTTCGTCGGATCCCATTCGTTCTTGTTGTAGAACATGCCTGGGATCGTGTTCTCGCTGCCGCGGTAGTAGCCGAGGAAGTAGAACCAGATTTTGTCCCGCTTGATCGGGCCGCCGATCGAGTAGCTGGTGTCGTAGATGTAGTTCGTCTTCGCCGGCGTGCGCAGCCCCGCCTGCTGCAGTTCCTCGGAGAAGTTGCTCGCCTGCATGCCACCGCGAAGGCCCGTGAAGAAGAAGTGCGATCGGAAGGTATTGCCGCCGGTGCGCGGCACGATGTTGATCGTCGGTCCGCCAACTTCGGTTTCACCAAGGCCACCTGCGGTCGTGATGGCGACTTCCTGCGCGTTCTCGACGTCCTGCCGGTACCCTGAAACGCCACCGCCGTTGAGCGATGCACCGGTGTTCAATCCGTCGACCTGCGCGCGGCCTTCGTTGCCGCGGCCGCCGCGTCCACCAAACACGACCATCCCGGGGCTCAGCTGCACGTTGGGCACGCCGCCGCCGCTCTGCACCATCGAGGGAATCAGTACCATGAGACCGGCGTACCCTTTGGCGGTTGGCAGTGACTGGACGAGATCGCTGTCCAGCGTGCGCTGTCGTCTCGCGCTCTGCACGTCGACGATCGGGCTCTCGCCGGTTACGGTGATCGTCTCTTCGAGCGCCCCGACGCGAAGATCCGCGTTGACCGTCGCGTTGAATTCAGAGGCGAGCTCCACGCCTTCGCGTTTGTATGTGCTGAACCCGGTCAGCGTAAAGGTCACGACGTACGTGCCCGGCCGGAGATCGACGATTCGATAGAGTCCGTTGCCGTCGGTGACCGCGGTGCGAACCTTCTCGATGAGAACGTCGCTCGACGCCTCCACCGTGACGCCGGGAAGCACGGCGCCCGACGTGTCCCGAACAACTCCGGTGATGGATGACTGAGCGTGTGCGATCTGTGGGGCCAACATCAGTCCAAGCCCCAGCAGTATCAGGAATACCTTTCGTCGCATGAGTCCCCCTTTAGCCCGCTTTCCCGTATCAATGAACCCGGACCTACGTCCAAGCCGCACGACCGACCCGCCTAAAGGCCCTCGAACAAATCTTTAACAAATTCAGGGCGGCTTCCTTATACGCCGCCAGCCGGGCGGGGTCAACCGCTCAGATTTCCGATGGCTGCCCTCGACTTGGGGCACCTGCCGGGGGCACAATCACACAAATTGTTTGTGCAAGGTGGCGCAAAGCCGGCCGCTCGCTATCCACGAAGGTCATACCGCTAGATGTCTGATTCGAATGAGTTGAAGAAGTCGAACACGCCTGCCGGAACGCCCGTTCCCGATCTCATCGAGCAGTACCGCGTCCGGCGCGACGCTTGGATTGCTCAGGCGGACGAGCTGGGTCGGTTGCGCGACGAGGTGCGCGGATCGGCCGAGCGTGAGGCAATGGAAATTGTGACTGCGGCGCGCCGCGACGTTCGTCAGATCGTCATGGAAGCGCGACGCGAACTGCTGGTGCTTTCCGCGCAAGTGCAAGCCGCGCTCGGTGAAGCGGGCGCCCGCCCGGACGCGACCGGCCTGCTCAAAGAGGGCAGCGATACTGATGGCGGAATAGAGAAGCCGGATTTCGAAGAGGCGATCTTCGCGCACGAAGAAGCCGTCAAAGGCATGCTCGACGAAGCCCGCGCCGACATGGACGCGCTCACCGAAGACGCGCGCACAGTACCTTTCCAGGCATTGTCAGAACCGGCGAAGCTGCCACCGCCACCTGAACTTCCGAGCGTGTTCTCAGAGGCCACGCTCCTCTCTGCACAGCACCCGCTTCCGTCGTCTCCGGCTGCTTCGTCGCATACGCTGTCGCACACACCCTCGATGTCGTCGACATCGTCGCACGCACCCTCGATGTCGACAGCAGCGTCGAGGACGTTGCTCGCATCGCCGTTCTCCATCGACTCGGTTCCGGTGCCGTCAACGAGACGGGCACGCATAGTTATCGGGTTGTTTGGTGTCGCAGGGATCGCTGTCCTCGTCGGAACGATCATGTGGCTGCGATCCGGCAAGGAACCTGCGGCTGTCCAAACCGCCGCCCCAGCGACCGGCCCTGTGAGCGCTCCGTCAACGCCCGCGCCTGTATCGACAACACCGTCCTTGACCCCTACAACGCCGCCACCGCCTGTGGCGACGACCCCTGAGAGGCCTTCTGCGCTCTCGCTGCTTGTCGAGGCGCGTCGATCGTCATGGCTGCGCACAACGGTGGACGGCGAATCCGACTCGGGCCGCATGCTCGCGCAAGGCGAGACGGTGCGGCTCAACGCGCAGCAGAGTGTGTCGCTGCGCGTCGGCGACGCGGGCGCAGTGTTTGTCTCGGTGAACACCGGCAAGGCCACCCCGCTTGGTCGTGACGGTCAAGTCGTGACGCGTCAATTTGTGGTCGAGAACACCGATCGTCAGGGGGCATCTAGAGCAGCGTCAACACCGCAGGTGAGTCCGGCGAATGTGCAAGCCGAGACGGCGCAGATCGCGGCGGCGCCTCCAAACCCAACAACTCCGAGCGCACCGCCGGCGAGCGCACCTCTTGGTGCGTCCAACCCAGTACCGCTCGTCCAACCTGTCGCGGCCACGCCCTCGAGGCAGCCGGTCGCCACGCCCTCAAATCCGTCCCTCGATCCGGGACCTCCGGCTGCCAGAGCTGAAGCGACAGTGCCGCCGGTAGCACCGCGAGCGGAACTTCCGACACCGGGCCCAGCATCGCCGGCCTCTGCGGTAGTCACTGCATCTCGTCAGTGGCTCGACGCCTACCATCGTCAGGATCGCGCGACCATGGCGTCGCTCCAAACGGAGCGGCTACAAATCACGGACGAGCGACGCAATGAAGAGAGATTTCCGTCAAACGTGAACGTCAACCGCACCCTTGATCGCGTGAGCGTTCAGATTGCTGCCGATACGGCTGTGCTGACGGCGGTCATGACGGAACGCTCATCGGACAATATCGTGCCGCCGCGGGTGTCTCCGGTCTCGCAGGTCTGGGAGTTCCGGGGTAATCAGTGGCGCGTCAGTCAGGTGCGTCTCGTCAGCGAAGCCCGGCTGAATCAGGTCTTCCGATAGGCCCTTATTGCCTCTCAAGCGACTCTCCGTGAGGAGTTTACGGGAGAAGACCGTATAATGTCCGCCGAGACGTGGCTGCGCTTGATGATCGGATCAATGAGACGCTGAACCGGCTCCTCGATTCGCTACGAGGCCAGCTCGAATCGGAGCTCGGCTCTTGTCGTGACGAGTTGATCCGAACGGCAAACGATGCCACTGCCCAGTTAGCCTCCGATGCGGCACTACAAGCCACCGCTGAGGCACGTCGCGAATCCGAACAACAATTCACTGAGCTGCGGGATGCGTCCGCACGCGCCGCGGACGAACAACGCAGCCGCTTCACCGAAGAGATGGAAGCACTCCAACGTCAGGTGGATGAGGCGCGATTAGAAACCACGACCGCTCGAGAGCAAATCGAATTGTTGACCGTCGAGCTGGACGAGGCGCGGAAGCAGCTCGACTTGACGCGTGACGATGTGGAGGCGACGCTGCGCGATATTGAAACGTCACGACACGAGTCCGAGGTCGCGCGTGTCGAAGTAAACCGTTTGGCCCACGAGCTTCGTAACAGTGATGAGCGTGCCGCGCAGGCGAGGCGGTTGCCTGATGCGGTGCGCGCATTGGACGAGGCGGCGACGTTTGGCCAAGTGCTCGAGACGCTGGCGATGCGGGCCGGGTGCGAAGCCGGCCGCGCCGCAGTATTTCTCGTCAAAGGAAAAACGCTCCGTGAATGGCGAAGCGTCGGGTTTGATCTATCCTCCGACTCATCGAGGCTCGAGATCGACGTAAGTGCGTCCGGCCCCATGACTGAGGCCGTGCGATCCGGCCGGGGTGTCTCGTTACGCGCCCAGACGTCCGTACCGGAGTTTGCCCGCACGGAGGAACCGCGTGAGCCGGGCGCGTGGCCGGTGTCAGTGGGTGGCTCTGTTGTGGCTGTGCTGTATGCCGATGGTCCCGGTGCCGATAAGTCGGAAAAACCCTATTGGCCTGCGTTTCTCGATGTTCTTGCCCGGCATGCCGGTCGAGTGCTGGAGACCATGACGGTGCGGCAGGCTGCGGGCTTATGACGGGAAAGGCGACGAGCATTCAGTGAAAAGGGTCATCTTCATCCTGGCGTGTGCGGTCGCTGCGTTTCATGGTCTGGGCGCGCAGCAGACGCTCGACGATACGCGCATGCGCGAAGCGGCGGCCGTGCAGCTCACGGCGACCCGCCATGCTCCGTTGCCCTCCGACATCTCACAGTACTGGTTCGTTCAGAACGTCCCCGGCGCAACAGCGGGCGAGGCCCGGGCCGATGCAACCGCGCTGGCCCGCTTCGCGAAAGGCGTTCGTGCGGTCGCCTCCGATGACTTCGCCGCAGGATTCGCGCTGCTGAACGGACTCGACCTCCGCACCACGTCGCTTGCGGGCTATGCGCGGTACTACACCGGGGTTGCGCTCACCGGTCTCTCGCGATTTGCCGAGGCGGACGCGATCTTCACGTCGATGATGACCTCGCGGCCAAACGGGTATCTGCGCGAAGGCGTCCCGCTGCGCCTGGCCGAGGTTGCGGTGGCGCGGCAGGATCCGGCACGCGCCGAAACCATCCTGCGCGCACTCATCGGTGAAGAGCTCGCGTCGCCGGAGAACGCCTGGCTCGCGCTTGCGCAGGTTGAGGAGACGCTCGGACATCGCGAGCACGCGCTCGAACTGTACCGCCGCATTTACTACGACAGTCCCTTGAGTGCGCAGGGCGTTGACGCGCAGGGCGGCATCGAGCGTCTGCAGTCGTCAGCGGTCATTTCGGCAGATCTCCTGGCCCGCGCACAGCGTCGCGCTCAGCGCCTGTTCGAGGCGCGTCGCTGGGCGCAGGCCCGCGCCGGATTCGAGGCGATCGCCAAATCCGTGGACGGTGATACCCACGATCTCGTCGCGCTGCGCATCGCCGAATGCGACTACTACCTCGATCGCCATCGCGCGGCACGCGATGGTCTGAAGTCGCTGTTGAAACACGATGAGCTCGGGGCCGAGTCGCGATATTTTTATCTCAGCGCCATCGGTGAGATGGGCGACCACAACACCTTCGTCGCCGAAGCGCGCGAGCTGATCGAGGATTTTCCGGCTAGTGAATGGGCTGCCGAGGCGCTGAATTCGCTCGCCTCGCACTATGTCGTCGTCGACGAAGATGACGAGGCCGATCTGGTCTTCCGCGAATTGGCGCAGAAGTTCCCGAAGCATCGTCACGCCGAGCGGGCAGCGTGGAAGGCGGGATGGGCGGCGTATCGCAGCCACCGCTTCGATGAAGCGATCACGTTCTTCGAGAGCGCGGCGGCGGCGTTTCCGCGCGCCGACTACCGACCGTCGTGGCTGTATTGGGCCGGCCGTTCGCGCGATCAGTTGAACGACACCGCGACAGCCAACGAGCGCTATCGCCTCGTCGTGGCGGATTATCGCAACTCGTACTACGGACGTCTTGCGGCGACGTTGCTCACCACGCGACGGCAACCGGTACTCCCGAGCACGCCGGCGCCCCTCGCGACGAGTCTCGCGACGGTGAAGGTATTGCCAACCGAGGCGGTGATGCGCGAGCTGACGGCGCTGCAGCTGTATGACGAGGCGTTGCGCGAGGTCCAATACGCGCAGCGTGTGTGGGGCGACTCGGCGCCGCTGCAGGCAACGACCGCGTGGATTCGGAATCGACAGGGTCTCGGGCTGCGGGCGCAGGAGCGCTTCAACGCCGTCCGTGGAGCCATCACGCTGATGCGGCGCGCCTATCCGCAGTTTCTCGCCGCGGGAGGGGAAGACCTTCCACCCGGCATCCTGCAGATCATCTACCCGCTCGACTACTGGCCGCTCATTCAGAAGTACTCCAAGATGCACGCGCTCGATCCGTATCTGATCACGGCGTTGATGGCGCAGGAGTCCACCTTTACCGCGGAGATTCGCTCGTCGGCGAACGCCCGCGGGTTGATGCAGCTGATGCCGGGCACCGGGCGCATCTACGCGCGTAAGTTGGGCATGAGATCGTTCTCGACAGCCTCGCTGTTGCAGCCCGAGACCAACGTCCGCCTCGGCACGCAGTACTTCAAGGACCTGGTCGATCGATTCGGCGGCGTGCATTACGCGCTCGCCAGTTACAACGCCGGCGAACATCGCGTGGCGCGATGGCTCACCGAAGCGCCCGGACTCACCGCTGACGAGTTCATCGACAACATTCCTTTCCCCGAAACGCAGAACTACGTGAAGCGCATTCTCGGGACCGCGGAGGACTACCGGCGCATCTACGGAGCAGGTCTCCTGGATCCGAATGGACGCCTGACAGCCAGCCGCTAGTCGATGGACGATCTCCTCGAGCTGACGGGTCGCGCCGAAGCGACCCACTTCTGGTTTCGAGGGTTCCGCAAATTCATCGCTCCGGTCATCGCCGATCTCGCGAACGGGCGACCTGGCCTTCGACTCGTCGATTGCGGCTGCGGCACCGGTCACAATCTGCAACTCCTGCGTCCACACGGCAGGGCAATCGGATTCGATCTCGGTGCGGCGGGCCCGGCGCGTGCACATGCGGCCGGACTGACGGTGCTCCGCGGCGACGTGACGCGCATCCCCTTGGCATCGGGGAGCTTCGACGTCGCGACGTCATTCGATGTGCTGCAATGCGTCGAGGCCGACGTCGCCGCGGTGCGAGAGATGGCCCGCATCGTCAGGCCCGGTGGGGTCGTCGTCGTGACGCTCGCTGCGCTCAATGTTCTTCGCGGCGATCACGCGGAGGTGTGGCAGGAAGTGCGCCGCTACACGCCGGCGAGCGCGCGGCGCCTGGTCGAGACAGCGGGACTCCGGCCGGAGCGCGTGTCGTTCCTGTTCGCGTCGCTGTTTCCGCTGATGGCTTCGGTCCGCCTTGTCCAGCGCGTGACGCGCCGTTTCGGACGAACCGTGCGCGAGGACACGGACATCAAGGTGCCCGTCGCGCCGATTAATCTGCTATTGACGACGTTGGTGAGCGCCGAGGC
>DAINQP010000028.1:0-36134 GCA_036742665.1 Vicinamibacterales bacterium
ACCTCGGCGACGTTGCCACCTCGGTGGTTTTGTTAGAGCCTCGTTAAGGTTTCTTCCGGCGTGACCGCGGTGCAACCCGGCGGCGACGATCTTTTTCAGGAGCTTCCTGAAGGAGCGCTATACGCGCGACGACGTCCTCATGGAGGACCCGTATCTCGGTCCGGACGCCCTCACTGAGGGTCCGCATCTCGCTTCGTACTGCAGAAAATTCACCATGCATTTCGCCGCGAAGTTGCACGATTTGCGACTCGACACCAGTGAGCCGCAGTTCGACGCCGGCGAAGCGGGTGTCGAGCGCGGTGAGCTTGACCGGCACATCTCCGAATTGCTTCATATTCTCTTCGAGAATCGCTACACGTCGTTCCAGATTGGCATTCGGCATTGAACCGTCCTCTCAAGGGAGGACTGCGGCTTCCATGCCGCCGACGACGATACCATCGTCTACGTCGGAAATCCTTCACCCGTAAAGGGACCGCGAATTCGCTGTCCTCGGATAAGCTAGTCGGGTTTTTCAAGCAAGGAGTTTCATACGTGACTCTCGGACTCAGACTCACTGCAGCCGTCGGCATCATTGTGGCTGTGTCGTCCACGCTGGGCGCGCAGTGGCCGTCGTATCCCACACCGGGCGTACCTCGTACGGGCGATGGCAAGCCGATTCTCGATGCGCCAACACCGCGCACAGCCGACGGGAAAGTGGACTTCTCCGGCATCTGGATGCGTGCGGGCGGCGGAGGTGGCGGGCGTGGCCGCGCCGGTGCGCCACCTGCGCCGACGACCACACCGGACGGCATCCCGCTCTCGACCTTTGGTGAAGTCGCGGGCCGTGGCTATCCGCTGCCGATGACACCCTGGGCGGCGGAGTTGAAGCAGAAGCGGATGGCCAATAACCAGAAAGACAACCCCGACGTGTGGTGTCTGCCGATCGGCTTGATGCAGTACCACAACCACCCACAGCCGCGTCAGATCGTGCAGACCAAGAACCTGATGCTGGTCACCTACGAATCGAACTACGGAATCCGCTACATCTACATGGATGGTCGCCCGGCGCCAAACAACGATCCGACGCCATGGTGGTTTGGGTATTCGCGCGGCTGGTATGAAGGCGACACGCTGGTCGTCGAGACGACGAACTTCCTGGGTGACGAGAGAGCCGGGTGGCTCGATGTCAACGGCAGCCCGTACAGCGACGCGTTGAAGATGACCGAGCGGTTCCGGCGTCCGAACTTCGGCACGTTGGAGATCGACGTCACCATCGACGATGCCAAGGCCTACACCAAGCCGTTCACCGTACGCGTCAACCAGCGCATCATGGTCGATCAGGAGATGATCGAGTTCATCTGCAACGAGAACGAACGGTCGACGCACCACATCGATCCGCCGGAGTGGATGAAGAAACCGGTGACGAAATAAATCGGAGGCGGGTCCGCCGTAGCCTTAGGGAGAAGGCGGGAAAACCCGCCTCTAGGACCCGCCTTTGCCAAGAGCGTCGCGGAGCTTGTCGGCCATGGATCCAAATCCTTTGGCAGGCTTCGCGTCGCCGCGCTCCGTGTAATCCCGCACCTCGTCAGCCTCGCGCATCTTCTGAACATCGGTCAGGCTCAAACGAATGCGCCGCGCGCCGGGGTCCACGTCGATGACGACGAACTGGATCTCTGTGCCGACGGGAAATGCTTTCTTGAGATCGCCATCCCGGCCAATGCCCGTTTCGCTCGCCGGAATGAGACCGTCCACACCAGGCTCGAGCTCGACGAACACACCGAAGTCCGCCACTCGCATCACGCGGCCGCTGAGAAGCTGACCGGCCTTGTAGATCTCGCCGGCCTTCGACCACGGATCGCCGAGCAACTGCTTCAGACCAAGCGATATCTTCTGCGTGTCCGTATCCACACGCAGCACCTTGACGGTGATCTCGTCGCCAGGCTTCGCGACCTGCGACGGATCCGCGATGCGCGCCCACGCCATCTCGGACACGTGCAGCAATCCCTGAATGCCACCGCCAAGCTCGACAAACGCGCCGAACTCACGAACCGAGACGACGCGTCCGGTAATCACAGCGCCTTCGATGATTGACTTGCGTGCTTCGACCGCCTGCGCCTGTTGCTCCTGTTCGAGCAGCGTGCGGCGCGAGACGACCAGGTTCCTGCCGCCTTCCTTGTATTCAGTGATGAGAAACCTATACACGCGGCCGATGTGTTGCGCCGGCTCGGTGTTCCTGACGACGTCGATCTGTGAGACAGGGCAGAAGGCACGCTGGCGCGCGACCCGTACTTCGTATCCGCCCTTCACCTCGCCTTCGACCCTGCCCTCGACAGGGAGGCGGGCGCGGAATGCGTCCTCGAGCTGGCGCGCGGTGACGGCGCCGAGCGCGAGCTTGCGCGACAGCTTCAGCCCACCCGCCGTCGAGACCACGGTGGCCTGGATGCGGTCACCCACGGCGACCTCGACGTCGCCGTCTTCGTCCTTCAACTCGTCGATATCGATCTCGGCCTCGCTCTTGCTGCCGACATCCACGAGGGCCGATTCTCCGCCGATCGCGACGATCGTGCCTTCGATCGTCCGGCCCTTCTCGATCCGTCGAGCCTGCGTCGACGCCTCGAACATCTTCTCGAAATCGTCTTCCTCGGGTTCGCTCACCACGCCACTCCTCCCGCAACCTTACTCCTTTTGTCCCTGACCAAGCGAGAATGCCGCATGGCCGGACCGACACCGCCTCGCCGCGTGCTCGTCGTCGAAGACGATGACTCGATTCGCGAGCTGCTGCGGCTGCACCTCGACCTCGCGGGATTCACCATCGACGAGGCCGACGAGGGGCGGACGGCACTCGAGGTAGCGCGTTCGAGGCCGTTCGATCTCGTCCTGCTCGATGTCATGCTGCCTGGCCTTGACGGCGTCAGTATCTGCCGGGCGATCCGCAACGGCGGCCCGAACGTGGACACGCCGATTCTGATGCTGACGGCGCGCGAGGGTGAGTCAGATAAAGTGCTGGGTCTCGAGAGCGGCGCTGATGACTATCTGACAAAGCCGTTCGGCGTCCGCGAACTCATGGCGCGGATCGGCGCCTTGATGCGCCGCCATCAGTCGCATCTGGCAGACGTGATGCCGTCGCACGTGGTGGACGCGGGCGACCTGTCGCTCGATCGCGAACGTCGTACAGCGACCGTGCGCGGGGGACGCATCGAGCTCACCAAGCAGGAATTCGATCTGTTGTATCTGATGGCGTCGCGGCCGGGTGCGGTGTTCACGCGTGCGGCGCTCTTGCAGGAGGTCTGGAGCGACGACACTTACGTCACCGATCGTACGGTGGACACGGTGATCAGCAGGCTGCGCCGCAAGATCGAGCGCGACCCTCAGGATCCGGAGCTGCTGCTCACAGCCTGGGGCGTTGGATACAAGTTCTCGGACTAGAAGCCATTCTAATGACCGTCATCGACTCAACGCCTCGGTGCCGTGTTTATACGTAAACACACGGCACTCATGGGCAACATCGTGACGAGCAGCCGCGAACAGACATTGCGAGGTCGTCAAGAGCTCAAAGCCGCTGCCCGTGGTAGTTTGAGGGCCATGATCCGCCAAATCGCGCCCCAGTTCTTCACGACCGATCTGCCGTCGACTCTGGCCTACTACAGGGACAAACTTGGCTTCGATTGTGTGGGCACCTGGCAGGACCCGCCGGTCTACGCGATTGTCGCGCGGGATCATCAACGGATTCACTTCCGCTGCGCCGAACCGCCTGCGTCGAATCCGGACAAGTACGCCGACGAGCTCCTTGACGCGTACCTGTTCGTTGAGGATGCTGACGCACTCTTTGCCGAGTATGGTGCCCGCGGTGTCGAGTTTACGCGAGGCCTCGCCAACACTCCCTGGGACTCACGGGAATTCGTCGTGAAGGACTGTGACGGGCGCCTGCTCGCGTTTGGCGCGGATCCGAACTAGCCCCCGACTCGCCAGGCGCCGGCAAGTGGCAACGGCTCTCGCGCGGCGTCGGAAGCACCTGGACGGTCGTGCAACGCCGGATCGTCGGCGACTACCCGGGGCCGAATCGCGACTGTGGCACGCCGTTCCACAAGTCCGTCTGCGGCGCGGCAGCAGGCTTGGTGTTGACAGCCGACACCAGCCAGCGCTAGTGTCGACATTCGACACTATGGCTCGACATGCCATCCCCGACCTCCTGCCTGGCACGCTCGACCTGCTCATCCTCCGGACGTTGCAGACCGACTCGCTGCACGGCTGGGCAATCTCGGAGCGCATCCAGCAGATCTCTCAGGACGTCCTGCAGATCAATCAGGGCTCGCTCTACCCGGCCCTCCATCGCCTCGAGCACAGGGGCTGGATCGAAGCCGAGTGGGCAGTCTCTGAGCTGGGTCGGCGGGCCAAGTACTATCGCCTCACGCCATCCGGCCGCCGGCAGCTGGCGGTGGAGGCCGACGAGTGGGAACGTATGGTCGCGGCCATCGGCCGGGTGATGAAGCTGGCGTAGGCCCATGAATCTCCGCGATCTGTTCTTACGCGTTCGTGCATTGGTGGCGCCCGGCCGGGTCGAACGCGACCTCGACGAGCACCAGGGACGAAGGACCAAGGACCGCGCGGCGTCGATGAAACCCGCGCTAAGACTGCGGCAGCGTAATCACGAACGCCGTCCGTCCAGGCTGGCTGGTGACCGAGACCGTGCCGCCATGACGCTCGACGATGGCCTTGACGATCGACAGGCCGAGGCCGCTGCCGGCCAGCCCCGATGTCCTCGACGCGTCCACTTTGTAAAACCGATCGAATACGTGCGGAAGATGTTCAGACGCGATTCCGCGGCCCGAATCGACCACGGATATTCGGCACCTGCTGTCGGCGACGCTCGCGTCGAGATCGATCGTGCCGCCCGGTTGTGTATGCCGCAGCGCGTTCGCGACGAGGTTGCTGATGGCCTGATCGAGGCGATCGGGATCTGCGACGATCTGATCGGCGGCCGGATCCACGCAGGTTCGAATCGTCACGTTCGCGGCGGCCGCGTCGCGCTCGAAGCGGCGGGCCACACCGCTCAGTACACGCTCGACCGCGACGACGCGTGGCGCGATCGCGGCAACGCCGTTCTCGAAACGGGCGAGCTCGAGCAGATCGGACACGATGCGTTCGAGTCGAATCGTCTCGCGGCGAGCGGTATCCACATAGCGCCGGCGCTTGTCGTCGTCCAGCACGATCTCCGGCATGTCCAGCGTGTCGAGATACCCGCGCATCGTGGTGAGCGGCGTGCGCAGCTCGTGGGAAATATCGGCGAGCATTTGTCGTCGCAGCTGGTCGGAGATCTGTAACGCGTCGGTCCGCTGTTCCAGATCTGCCGCCATATGATTGAAAGCGGTGGCGACGTGCGCGATCTCGTCGCGCCCGTGGACCGGCGCCCGCGTGCTCAAGTCACCGGCGCCAAATCGCTGTGCCGCTCGCTCGAGCTCATGGAGTCGATTACGCGCCGGCGCAAAGATCACCAGCGCCGCGATGGCCGTCGCGGCAAACAGCACGAGAGTGCCAGGGAGTGAGAGCAGTTCGCCGACGTTGGCCAGCAGTCCGCGTTGCGGGGGTGGCGGCAGGACGACAAGTCCGGTCAGCCGTCCGTTGGCTTGCACCGGCGCAGTCACGACCGGACCGGTTGGCCGATCACCCGGAGCTGCATCAGGTGCCTTGGCCGCGAGCATCGCCCGCGCCTGTCGCTCGATGTCCGCGCGCAGCGGTTGCGCCGACCGCGACGCGACACGGCCATCTGCCATCACGACATGCGTCGATGGATTCGGGGCAGGAAGCCGACGCGAGAGAAACTCAGTGAGGTCGAGCTCGGGATCGCGGGTGAGCGCCGTACCGAGCTCGGCCGCGATGGCCGCGGCCGCTGCATTGGGATTGCCCGGTGCAAACGCACCATTCGCACGAGCGTAGCCAACCATCAGGCTTTGTCCGACCAGTACCACGATCACGAAGACCACGAAACTGATGCCGATTCGCCAGTAGAAGCTGCTGTACCACCGCACGTGGGGCGCGGGTGCCGTCATACGCACACATCATGCATGGCAAATGTTGCAGAAGTATGGGAATCACCCCCCCGGCGGACTTGTCCCGCCGTAGCCGTGGCGAAGCGGACGCACTCGTTTCATGGAGCTGACAAAGTTTCCCAACATCTGGAGGGCACAGTGAACGTCGCAGGCGGTCCAAACGACAGGACCCGCCCTACGTTGGAGGAAACCAAGTGGGCCACGCAAGACACACAGAACTCAGCCGGCGGGCGGCTTTTGGTGCGATAGGCGCCGCTGCGGCCGCAGTCGCGGCCGCGTGCGGCGAGTCCTCACCGACCAGCCCGTCATCGACATCAACCAGCACAACGACGACGAGCACGAATGCGAGCTGCACGGTCACACCGACCGAAACGATTGGTCCGTATCCATCACGCAGCGACATGTTCCGCAGCGATGTCCGCGAGAACCGGCAGGGAACGGCGCTGACGCTGACGATCAACGTCGTCAACGTCAACAACGCGTGCGCGGCGGTGTCGGGCGCCGAGGTCGAGATCTGGCACGTGGATGCCGCGGGCGACTACTCGCAGTACGGATCGCAGACGGCCGCGACCTTTCTCCGCGGCATCCAGACAACCAATGCCGCCGGCGAGGTGACATTCACGACGATCTATCCGGGCTGGTATCAAGGTCGGGCCACGCACATCCATGTCGAAGTCACGATCGGCGGTCGATCGGTCAAGGTCACGCAGATGGCGTTCCCGGAGCCGATCAATAACGCGGTTCACACGAGCGGCGTATATGCGTCGCGGGGCACGAACCCGATGAGCAATCAGTCGGACGGCATCTTTTCGGACAGCCTCTCATCCGAACTCGTGACGCCGAGCGGCAGTCCATCGGGCGGTTATTCGGCGACCTTCCAGGTCGGTATAGCCGGTTAGTGGTTGGTGGTTAGTGGTAGGAGATAGAAATGCACAACGACGATAAACCCATTGGACGGCTCCTGCGCCGCCGTGAAGTGCTCGCGTTAGTCGGCGCGTCAGCGGCGGCGTTCGCGCCGGGCGCGCTCGCCAAGACCAGCGCCGCTGCTGATCCGCTGCTTGAGACAGCGGACTGTGTGGCGCAGGCGGAGCAGACGGAGGGGCCGTACTTCGTGGACAAGGCGCTGGAGCGATCGGACATCCGTCTCGATCCAGCGACTGGTTCGGTCAGCGCTGGCGCTCCGCTCGCCCTGCGATTCGTGCTCTCGAACGTGACGCCGAGTGGCGCGTGTGCGGTGCTGCAGGGTGCGCAGGTGGACATCTGGCACTGTGATGCGACCGGCAAATATTCGGATGTGTCCGACCGCACAGCCGACACGCGCGGTCACCAGTTTCTGCGCGGGTATCAGGTCAGCGACGCGGACGGTGTCGTCGAATTTACGACGATCTATCCCGGCTGGTATCGCGGCCGAGCCGTTCACATTCATTTCAAGGTCCGGACGTCGGGGGAGAACGGTGGGACCGACGAGTTCACATCGCAACTCTATTTTCCGGACGAACTGACCGATCGCGTCCACGCCGCCGAGCCCTATGCCGCGAACCGCGGGCAGCGTCTGCTCAACACACGCGACATGATTTTCCGTGGAGGCGGAACCCAGTTGATTTTGCCAGTCGTGGAGAACCCGAGGGGGTTCGTGGCGACATTTCGTATCGCGATGCGTCCATCTCGTCGTTCGAATCGTTCGTAGCGTTCGAGTCGTTCGGATCGTTCGCGCATGAACGATTTCGAACAATTGTGAACGATCCGAACGCTTCGAACGTTCCGAACGACTCGAACGATTCAACCGTTGACCGCATGAGCGCAGGAGCGTATAAGACCGCAGCGACAGTCAACCGACTTCACTGTGGGAGGGCGCCCTGATGCGCAAGTTCCTGGCGGTCATCACGTACCTCGGCTTCTTACTGCTTCCCTCGCTCGCATTCGCTCAGGCGACGATCACCGGCGTCGTCCGTGACGCATCCGGGGGCGTATTGCCCGGCGTCACGGTCGAGGCCGCCAGCGACGCCCTGATCGAGAAAGTGCGCAGCGCCGTCACCGACGGCACCGGCCAGTTCCGCATCATCGACCTGCGCCCAGGCACCTACATCGTCACGTTCACGCTCACAGGCTTTCAGACGACGAGGCGCGAAGGCGTCGAGCTGGAAGGCCAGTTGACCGCCACCGTCAACGCCGACATGCGTGTCGGTGCGCTCGAAGAAACGATCATCGTGACCGGCGAGACGCCGATCGTGGACGTGCAGAGCGTCCGTCGTCAGACGACGATCAATGGCGATGTGATCTCATCGATCCCATCGGCGCGCGCCTACGGCGCGATCATGCAGCTCATTCCGTCGCTTACCGTGCAGGCGAGCTTCACACCCGGTGCACGTGATGTGCAGGTCACGCCCGCGATGTCGGTGTTCGGCGGGCAGGGCGGACGCGAGAACGAAGGCCGACTCCAGGTGGACGGCATCAACACCGGGGCGCCGGTGAACGGCGGTGGCGTCTCGAGCTACATCGTCGATCTGACCAACTCGCAGGAGGTTGCCTTTACGACGTCCGGAGGCATGGGCGAAGCGGAGGTGGGCGGGCCGGCGATGAGCGTGGTGCCGAAAGCGGGTGGCAACACGCTCAAGGGCACGATGTATGTGGCATCGGCGACCGAAGGCATGGTGAACAGCAACTACACCGAGGAGCTGAGGAACGCGGGATTGAGCGTGCCCGGCAAGCTGATGAAGTTGTGGGACATGAGCATCGGCGTCGGCGGTCCGGTGTTCCGCGATCGGCTGTGGTACTACGGCGTGCTGCGCGATCAGGGGTCGCATCGCTCGGTGCCTGGCATGTATGCGAACCTCAACGCGGGTGATCCGACGAAGTGGACCTATCAGCCGGATCTCACGCGCCAGTCGCGCACTGCCTCGAGCTATCGCATCGCCAACGTGCGGTTGACGATCCAGGCAACGCCACGTAACAAGTTCAGCGTCTTCTGGGACGAGCAGAAACCGTGCGGCGGCGCGCCGTGGTCGGCGCAGATTGAGGGCTGCCGCAATCAGCCAACGTCTGGATTCATCTACGGCGGAGCGCCAACGTTCTCGCCTGAAGCCGGCGGCACCGGAGCGGGCGGTACGAGCGGCGGCTATGTGGACGGCTTCCAGCGCGTCCAACAGGCGACGTGGTCGTCGCCGGTCTCGAACCGCTTCCTGATGGAGGCGGGGTTCGGCACGTATCTGGCGCGCTACGGCTCCGGCGAACTGCCGGGCAATCCGACGCGCAATCTGGTCCGCGTCGTCGAGCAGTGCGCGGCGGGATGTCCGGTGAACGGCAACATTCCGAATCTCGCGTATCGGTCGCTCAACTGGGAGGACAACTGGAACGGCGCGCACACCTGGCGCGCATCGGCCTCTTATGTCACCGGCGCGCACAGCATGAAGTTCGGGTACCAGGGGGCGTTTCACTCGTACAACCCGAAAACGTTCACCAACGATCTCTTCCTGCAATATCGCGTCAACAACGGCGTGCCGAATCAGCTCACGCAGTCGCTCATGCCGTTCGATCGCCACGACCGCGTTCGCTACACAGCGTTGTACGGGCAGGAGCAGTGGACCCGCGGGCGTATGACGTTGCAGGGGGCGGTGCGCTACGACAACGCGTGGAGCTACTTCAACGAGCAGCGTGTCGGTCCGACGCGGTTCGCTCCGGTCGGCATCATCTATCCGAAGACGGAAGGCGTGACCGGGTTCCACGACATCACGCCTCGCCTCGGCGTCGCGTATGACGTGTTTGGCAACGGCAAGACATCGCTGAAGGTGAATGCCGGACGTTATCTCGAAGCCGCTGCCGCCCTCGGCATCTACTCGGCGTCGAATCCGGTGACGCGCATCTCCACCAGCGCGACACGCACGTGGACTGACTCCAACGGCAACTGGGTGGCCGACTGCGATCTGAGCAGTCCCGCAGCGCAGAATCTCACCGCCGCCGGCGGCGACAACTGCGCGGCGCTGAGCGACGCCAATTTCGGCCGTCCGACGACGTTCAGCAACACCATCGATCCCGAGGTGCTCGGTGGCTGGGGCGTGCGCTCGGGCGACTGGGGCTTTGGCGCGTCAATACAACAGGAGATTCTGCCGCGCGTATCGGCAGAGGTCGGCTACTTCCGCCGCTGGCTGGTGAACTTCACCACCAACGACAATCGCCGCGTCACCGCAGCGCAGTTCGATCGCTTCAGCATCACCGCGCCGCGCGATCCGCGTCTGCCCGACGGGGGCGGCTACGTGCTGTCGAACCTGTACAACGTGACACCGACGCTCTTCGGCCAGACCGACAACCTGCTCACCGACGCCGGCAATTTCGGCGAGCAGTATCAGGTCTACAACGGCGTTCAGCTCAACGTCACGGCGCGGCCGCGCAACGGGCTGACGCTGCAGGGTGGTCTCAATAGCGGTAAAACGGTGATGGACAACTGTGAGGTGCGTGAGGCGCTGCCCGAAATCGCGCCGGTCAACCCGTTCTGTCACAACGATCCGGGTATGATCACGCGCTTGAGCGGGCTCGCGGCGTACACGATTCCGCGCATCGACGTGTCAGTGAGTGGCACGTTCCGCAGCGATCCCGGTCTGCCGCTGGCGGCGAACTATGCGGTGCCCGCCGCCACCGTTGCCGAGTCGCTTGGCCGCCCGCCGTCGGGCGCCGTCCCCAACGTTGTCGTCAATCTTGTGGAGCCCGGCGCGCAGTTCGGCGATCGGGTCAACGAGGTCGATCTGCGCGTGGCCAAAGTCCTGCGGTTCGGCCGAACGCGCGCCAACGTTGGGCTGGATCTCTACAACCTGTTCAACTCGAGCGCCGTGCTCAGCTACAACCAGACGTTCGTGCCAAACGGCCCGTGGCTGCAGCCGCTGCTGGTGCTCACGCCGCGGTTCGTGAAGTTCACGGCGCAGCTCGATTTCTGAGTTGAGTCAACGGAGAGGACGGAGCACGGGGATTCCCACGGAGTAACGGAGCAACGGAGACAATGTCATCTCCGTTTCTCCGTTGCTCCGTTCATTCCGGCACCGCCGGTGCTCGAATTCGATCAGGCCGGCACGCTCGTGCATTCGTGGGGCGGGCCCGGATCGGGCTACGACTGGCCGCAGACCGAACACGGTGTCTTCGTCGTTAACGGAGATTGCGGAGATAAAACGGTTCACACGGAGCAGCGGAGAAACGGAGACCAATTAGATCTCTCCGATGCTCCGTTTGTCCGTGTTGCCTGTTACCTCCGTCGCCTCTGTTGCCTGAGAGCTCAATCGCGCGGCGCGACGTCGCGATTCTGAATGAGCCACTTGCCGTTGATGCGGACCAGTTGATCGACGCTGCGGCCGGCGGCGGCCACGCGCACCGGCGCAGTGGGGCCGGTCGCGCCGAACACCGTCAAGTAGTACGCGTCGATCCGTGCATGATCCTTGTCCACGAACGTCAGCTTCGGGTTCAGCGTCATGTGATACATCCCCGGCCGCGCCTCGCCTTTCGCGTTGGCCGACTGCCGCTCGTTCGTATCGACGATCATCTTCTTCAGCGCGGCGTGTCCCTTGGTGGCATTCTGACCAGCGACGAACTGGCCGTCAGGCGTATAGGCAGCCGCGTACGCCTCTGGATTGAGCGTATCGAGCGCCCGCGTGTAGCTCCACATCAGCGCTTCGATCTCGGCGCGATCGCGCGTTTCACGCGACGCGTTGTCCTGCGCGCCAACCTGTGTGGAGGCCCACCCGATCGCGCACATGACCGTGATCATCACCATCATTTTCATCAGCTTCATCGCAGACTCCTCAGTGAACGCTCCGTTAGGCGGCTGATTGTACTGTTGACGAGCGCCAGACGCGCAGGATCGCGAGCACGGTGCCGGCGATGGCGACGACGACCAGCCCAATCGCGATACGTTGAACCGGTTCTGACTCGAATATTCGCAGGAGCGACGTCCCGAATCGCTGGGCGAGGACCGCCTCCACGCCGAACCGGAGCAGTCGCGCGAGGGCGAAGATCATCAGGAACCGCGACACCGGCACCTTGAGTGCGCCGCTGGTCAAGATGAAGGCGGTCAGCGGGAACGGCGGCGGCAGCACGGCCGATGCCCCCATCGTCAACGGACCGATGTCTTTCAGTCGCGTGCGGAATCGATCGAGGTGCCGGGCGGAGACGAATCGAGTCAGCCCTTTATCGCCGATCTTCGCACCAATCGCATACGTGATCGCAGCGCCGACGATAGATCCGGCGGTCACGAGCAGTGGATACAACCAGAACAATTCCCGATTCCTGGCGCACATGTAGATCACGACTGCATCCGTGCCGAACGGGATGAAGACGAACAGCGACGCGTCGAGGGCACCCAGCAGGACCAGGCCCCACCAGGTCAGAAAGAAGCCGAAACGTGCCATAGATATGCACGAACAAGTGGGGCCGGGCGTATGCTATGGGCCATGATTCAGCGCTATTCCGGAGTCATTGCAATCCTGATGCTGGCCGCAATGACATTGGCCGGCGCGCAGACACCCTCGACAAAAATCTTCACGCCGCCACGGACACCGTGGGGCGATCCCGACCTTCAAGGTGTATGGCCCGGCACGGAGATGGTGGGCGTGCCGCTGCAGCGTCCGCAGCAGTTCGGCTCGCGCAACGTGCTCACCGAGGATGAATTCCAGGCGCGGATCAAACAGGCCAGGCAGACCGAAGAGGAATCGCTGGCGGACTTCGACGTGACGAGCGCTGATACGCGCAACGCGGGCGCGGTGGGATCGGCGACGTCGCCGCCGCCCCACTGGCTCGAGCGCGGGAAGCCGTCTCGGCAGGCGTCGTTGATCGTCGATCCGCCAGAGGGCCGGCAGCCGGCTCAGGTGCCCGAAGCGCATAAACGCACGGCCGAGGCGCAGGCGGCGCGCAAGGGCCGTGGTCCTGCTGACTCATACACCGATCGCAGTCTCTACGACCGCTGCGTCACGCGCGGCGTGCTCGGCTCGATCCTGCCGGTCATCTATAACAACGGCAACGAGATCGTACAGGCGCCCGGCGTGGTGGCGATCCGCAACGAAATGATTCACGAAACGCGCATTGTCCCGCTCGATGGCCGTCCGCATCTGGCGCCGTCAATCAGGGGCTACATGGGGGACTCGCGCGGCCGCTGGGACGGCGACACGCTGATCGTCGAAACCACGAACCTGAACGGCCGCAATGGCGTGGGTCCCAATGGCGGCGGATCGACCAGCGATCGCATCACGCTGACCGAGCGGTTCACGCTGGTCGATCCCAACACACTGCAGTACGAAGTGACCATCGACGATCCGGGCACGTGGTCGCGGCCGTGGACGATTGCGTTTCCGTGGAAGCGCGATCAGCACTACGGCATGTTCGAGTACGCGTGCCACGAAGGCAACTATGCGATGAAGAACATCTTGACCGGCGCGCGCGCCGACGAGAAATAGGGGGCGGGAGTCGTTTTCCGCCGGTCGGGTGAAAATGACTCCCGACCCATTTATCGATTTATCGAGAGGACCCGATGAAACCATTCGCACTCATAACGATCGCCGCCGGCTTCCTTGTCGCATCGACCGGGCTCACGGCAATGATTTCTACGCAGGTAAAAATCGATTCCGGTCTGGTCGAAGGAACCGCGAGCGGCCAACCGAGCGTGCGCGTGTTCAAGGGCATTCCGTTCGCCGCGCCACCGGTAGGCGAGAACCGTTGGAAGGCGCCGCAGCCGGTGGCTGGGTGGGAGGGTGTTCGTAAGGCCGATGCGTTCGGCGCTCCCTGCGCCGCAGGACCGGCGGGTGGTGGGCGCGGTGGTGGCCGTGGCGCGGCACCCGGCGCCGCAGCACCAGGGGCAGCCGCAGCCGCAGCCGCCGCGCCGGCCGCCCCGCCGCGTGAGCCGGCGAGGACCGAAGACTGTCTTTACCTCAACGTCTGGACGAGCGCGAACAGCCCCGGCGATCGTCGTCCCGTGATGATGTGGATCTACGGCGGCGGCTTCACCGGCGGCTCTGGCGGCCTCGCCTGGTATGACGGTGAGAACCTCGCCTCCAAGGGACCGGTCATCGTCACGATGAACTATCGACTCGGATCGCTGGGCTTCTTCGCACATCCGGAGCTGGCCAAGGAATCGGGCCACAACGCGTCGGGCAACTACGGGATGATGGACGCGATCGCGGCGCTGCAGTGGATCAAGCGCAACATCAGCGCGTTTGGCGGCGATCCGAACAACGTCACCGTTGCCGGTGAATCCGCAGGCGCGATCATGGTGGGCGCGCTCGTCGGTTCGCCGCTGGCGAAAGGCCTGTTCCACCGCGCGATCGCTGAGAGCGGCGGCTGGATGGGTCTGACGATGGGCAAGATGGCCTCGGGGCAGAACGCTCAGGCGAACGGCGTGAAGACAATGGAGGCCCTCGGCGTGAAGACGATCGCCGAGTTGCGCGCCAAGCCGCTCAACGAGCTCACCGGCTTGTCCGCGGGTGGACTGATTGTCGACGGGTACGTCATTCCCGAAGATGTGTCATTGACGTTCATGCGAGGCAAGCAGAACGCGGTTGACGTGCTGACCGGCTCGAACAAGGACGAAGCGAACTTCGGCGTGTGCCCCGGAGCCGGTGGTCGTGGCGGCGGCCCCGGCCTGACTGCTGAAACGTTCAAGGCGAATGCGCAGCGCAAATTCGGTGACGCCGCAGGCGAGTTTGGCAAGCTTTATCCCGTCACCGCCGACACGGAAGCGCAGCCGGCCGCGCACATGGCATGCGCCGACGAGATCAACTGGAACATGCGGCAGTGGGCGGTGGCGCAGTCCAAGGCTGGTAAGAAGGCCTACACCTATTTCTTCACGCACATCCCAACAATCAACGGCGCGCCGTCGCCACAGGGCGCGACCCACACCGCGGAAATCTCTTATGCCTGGAACAATCCAAAGGGCCAGGCGAACCAGACCTGGACCGACGTGGATACAAAACTTGCCGATCAGATGTCGTCGTACTGGGTCAACTTCATCAGCAAAGGTGATCCCAACGGCACCGGTCTGACGAAGTGGCCTGAGTACAAAGACTTCAAGAGCGGTCGGGTGATGGTGTTCGGCGATACGCCGCAGATCGAAGCCACGGCGCCTGCCGAAAAGCTGTCCTTCTATCAGGCGGCCTTCCAGCGCCTGATGAGCGCCACCGGAACGAATTAGGGAGGGGGACGCATCGTCGCCCCTCGAACGAACCGTGCTTTTGCGGCAAGCACTCCGGAGTTTGAGACGCACACCGCGCATGTTCGCATGCGCGGTGGTGTGTCTCGCCGGAGCGATGGGCACGGCCACGGCGGTGTTCGCCATCGTGAACGGCGTCGTGCTTCGCCCCCTTCCCTTTCAACACGCCGATCGCCTTGTCGCGATCTGGGGCGTGAATCCCGCACGCGACACCGTTAAGCGGGGCTTCTCGTGGCCGGACACGAGTGATCTGTCACGCGCCGCGCGCAGCCTGGATGGCGTGGCGGCGCTCGCCAACGCACCGGCCGGCATGACGCTCACCGGCCGCGGCGAGCCCGCCCAGATTCCGATGTGGGTGGTCTCCGGCAATTTCTTCGAGGTACTCGGCGTCACTCCGGTGCTCGGACGAACCCTCAGCGTTGAGCACGATGTCCCCCGTTCGCAGCCGGCAGTGACGATCAGTCACGCGCTGTGGGAGGAGCGTTTCGGATCCGACCCATCGATCGTTGGACAGACGCTCACGCTGGACGGCCGAGCCTTCATCGTGACAGGTGTTGCGCCGCGCGGGTTCGCCTATCCGCCGAGCGCGAAGATGTGGGTCACCATCGCCCACGGCGTTCCCGAGTACGCGGACAATCGCGGCGTCGGCTGGCTCGAGATCATCGGTCGCATGGAGGCCGGAGTCACGCCTGAAGCGACCCGCGCAGATTTGGCGATCCCGCTCGACGATTTGACGAAGCGGTATCACGCAAGCCGCGGACGTGAAGATGTGTCAGTCGTACCGCTGCAGCGCGAACTGCTTGGCGACACGCGCCCCGCGCTCTGGGCGCTGCTCGCCGCGGTGCTGGTCTTGCTCGCGGTCGCCTGCACCAATGTCGGAGGCCTCCTGCTCGTTCGCGGCGCCACGCGTTCGCACGAGCTGGCGGTCCGTCTCGCGCTGGGCGCGACACGTGGGCATGTCATCGGCGAGGCGCTGGCGGAATCCACTGTGCTGCTTGCGATCAGCAGCGTGTCCGGAATTATCCTGGCCATGGGTCTCATTCGGGCGGTCCGGTTCACTGCGCCAGGCAACATTCCCGGCATCGATGGCGTGGGCATCGACTGGCGCGTGCTCGCGTTCGCGGTGATTCTCACGGGTACAGCAATCGCGTTGTGTGTCATCGCGCCGATGTTGCAGTCGCTCTCACGAGACGTGCTGTCGCTGTTGCAGCCGGGCGGACGGTCGCTGGCCGGTGAGGGCAGCCGTTCCAGGCGAGCGCTGGCCGGGATCGAGATCGCCCTTGCCGTGCTGCTCCTCGTCACGGCCACGCTCGTCACAAGGACGTTCCTCAACCTGCGCGCCGTGAACGTCGGATTCAACGCCGATCGCGTGCTCGCGTTCGACGTCCCACAGCCGACCAGCCGGTACCCGGATGCGCAGGCGAGTCAGGTCTTCGCCGATCGACTGCTGCCCCGGCTGTCGGCATTACCGGGCGTCGAACGAGCTGCATCGGTCCTTCTGCGTCCGTTGTGGGGCGTCGCTGGCATGGACTGGGCCGTCACGATTGAAGGACAGTCGCCAACCGACGCCCGCCAGAACCCATTGGTCAACCTCGAAGCGGTGTCGTCTGGATACTTCGAGACGATGGAGATTCCGCTCATCGAAGGACGGACCATCGACGACCGTGATCGCGAGGGCCGCGCCGCTGCCGCTGTCGTCAGTCAGAGTTTCGCGCAGCGGTTCTGGCCCGATGGCCGCGCGCTCGGTCGTCGGCTCCAGTTCCCGCTGCCCGGCTCGCCCTACGATCGTCAGTCGTTCATCGTCGTCGGCCTTGTGGCGGACGCCAAGTATCGCGAGCTGCGCCGCAACCGGCTCGATCTTTACATCAGCTCGGCGCAGTGCCCCTATCCCGTTCACCAGTTCGTGGTTCGTACGGCCGGACGACCGGACGCGATCGTGAACGCGATTCGAGCTGAAGTCCGCGCGATCGATCCGGCGCTGCCAATCGACGATGTCGTGGTGCTGCGTGATGCAGTGGAGTCGCAGATTGCCAATCCACGTCTGGTCGCGTTCACCTTCAATGGATTTGCGGTGACGGCATCGGCGCTGGCCGCACTCGGTCTCGGCACACTGGTCGCCTGGCAGATTCGCCTGCGCACGCGTGAGATCGGAGTCCGCCTGGCGCTGGGCGCAACGCCACGCCAGGTGATCACGACTGTGATGTCGGAGAGCGTGCCCGTCGTCGCCGCCGGCGTGCTGGCTGGCCTTAGTGGAGCGCTGCTTCTCGGACGCTATCTCGAGACGCTGTTGTTCGAAGTGGCGCCGACCGATCCATCGAGTGTCGTGTTGGCCGGCAGCGCCGCCGCTGCACTTGCCTTGTTAACGTCCTATGTCACCGCGCGAAGCGCTGCCCGCATCGATCCGCTGGCGGCAATACGCGCTGAATGAGCGCGCGTGGCCTTAATCAGAACCTCACCACGAATCCAACCGAGCCCCGCGTAAAGTCCAGATCCCCGGGGCCGTTCTCGATCTCGATGTCCAAGACGTCGAGCGCTTGGAAGGTGCGGAAGTAACGAATGTCGCCGCGTATGCCGACATGCGACGTGAAAAACATCATCACGCCGCCGCCGAAGTCCCATCCGATCTTGTTCTCGTTGAGCTCGCGCCCCGCCGTCTCGAATGCTTCACCCTCCGCGTAGACGAGCCCGATGCCAACGACGCCGTAGGGGCGAATGCCGAACCCTTTTTGACCACCGAACGGGACGCCCAGCATCACATTGCCGAATGCGGTGAACACCTTGCTGCCGCCGAGGTCGGTCTTGCCGAAGAAATCGGGACTGTACCCGAAGTCCCCCTCGAACCCGATGACGCCGCCGCCCATCCATGCGAGGCTGGCGCCCCAGTTCAACCGACTCGAATCAACTGCATCGCTGAATTCGCCTCCGGCGTCGCCGCCGAAGTTCCAGCCGATGTACGGAATGAAGAGGCCGTCGGCGCGTGCCGCGGCGGGCGAAACACCGCAGAGCAGCGCGGCCATAATCAATGTGCGACGGATGCGTGCGGACAGCGAGCTGGTAGTCATGCCGCGGCACGTGCATTCCCTGTGCCGCTGCAGCCTATCTAGGCCGGACGACACGAAATTTCGCGGAGACCGCCGGCGGCCGCGAACGGTTGACCTTCAACCCGTGGAGTGTCGTGGCGTATATGTCATGGCGCTACTTCGAGGTCGCTGCTACGGGCGTTGCCGGCGCCTTCTTGCTCTGCTCCTCGACGACACGCCGTGCCAGATAGTTGACCACGTCGGCATCGGTGCGCGCGGCAGTGAGAAAGGCCGTGCGTAACAGTTGTTCGCGTCGTCCTTTCAGCGTCGCCGTGATGCGTTCTTTGACGTTCGGCGTGGACAAGTCGCGTTGTCCAGCCGGCTCTCGAGAGACGACGAAGATGATGGTGTGCGCGCCGCCGCCGCTGACGAGGCGAGCCCGGCCCGGCTCGAGCTTCAGGACTGTGTCTCGGAGCGCCGGTGCGGCTTGATTGATTGCCGACATCGGCACGAGGCCAAGATCGCCGCCGCGCGGAGCTGTTTCGGGATCTTCGGAGAAGTCCCTGGCCAGATCGCCGAAGGGCGTGCCGCTCTGCAGACGGTCCATCAGCGTCTTCACTTTCATCGCCGCTGCCTGTGGCGTCGTCGCATCGTCGCCGGTGCGGTTGGCGATCTGTTGATCGCGCACCGGAGTGACGATGATCTGCGCCAGGTGTAACGCGTCTTCCGGCAGGTTGAACTGGGAGCGGTTGGCATTGAAGAAGTCGGTGACCTGCTGATCGCTGACGGTGATCTTTGCTCCGACCTCGCGCTCGAGCACTTTCTGTGCGATGAGCTCGCGTCGAAGCCGGTCGCGCATGTCGGCGGTGGTGAGATTGCGAGTGGTCAACTCCTTTTGATACGCCTCATCGCTGATGTTCTTTTTTGCCTCGGCATACGCCTTATCGACGTCGCTCTCGTTCACCTGAATCTTCAGATCGTTCGCCTTCGTGATGAGGATTTCCTCCATGATGAGCTCGTCGAGGATGCCCATCCTGGCGGTTGTCGCCTCCTCCTCGGCCAACGGCTGCGCGGGATTCGACGTCCGTCGGAAACTCTTTTCGACCTCGTCGCGTGTAATGGCCTTTCCGTTGACCACGGCGAACGTGTCGGCGGTGACAGCGACCGGCGTAGACGTTGGGGTTGAACGGCAGGCACCGATGATAAGGACAGCCGCAAGAGAAGCGGCGACGGACGGGCGACGATGCATATGATTCATGACGCACAAGGATACTCTGTGGCAACCATAACCGCCGTCATCAGCGCCGCCGCCGACGTCCAGCCGTTGCGCGAGCAATACCGTCACGAGATGAATTGCCAGATTGTTCACGACTCGATCCACCGGCGGCACGGATGGACCACGACGTATCGGCTGACGGTGGATGGGCAGACGGCAGGGTTCGGTTCGATGGCCATTGCCGGACCGTGGACCGACAAGCCGACCATCTTCGAGCTCTACGTCGTGCCCACGTATCGCTCGCGCGTGTTCGAATTGTTCGAGGCGCTGTTGACAGCGAGCGGCGCCAGATTCATGGAGGTGCAGTCGAACGACGCCCTGCTAACCGTCATGCTGCACGCCTACGCGCGTGACATTCGGAGCGACGCCATCGTCTTTCACGACCAGTTGACGACCGCGCTGCCATCGATGGATGCGACGTTACACTGCGCGATGCCCGAGGAGAACATCCGCCACTGTATCGAGGCGCGACAGGGCGGGCCCGAGTGGCGTCTGGAATTGAATGGGCGAACGGTTGCGACCGGCGGCATTCTGTTTCACTACAACCGCCCTTACGGCGATGTCTATATGGATGTCGTCGAGGACCATAGACGCCGCGGCTTCGGGTCGTACCTGGTGCAGGAGTTGAAGCGGATCGCCTACGAGCTCGGCGCCATTCCGGCCGCCCGCTGCAATCCGGGGAACATCGCGTCGCGACAGACGCTGCAGAAGGCGGGACTCGTGCCGTTCGCCCATATCCTCGACGGGACCATCGGGGCCGGCTAGGACTTCGTGTGCGAACGTGCTATCGAGTGCACGCAACGCACGTGATCGCGCTCGGGACGGCGGCCAGACGCTCGGAATCGATGGGCCGTCCGCAGGCTGAGCACATCCCGTAGGTCCCGGTCTCGATGTTCCTGAGCGCGGTGCGGATCTGCCGAATCTCTTCGAGTGTCAGCGCGTCGAGTCCTTCGAGGACCTCGTCGTTTTCGAGCTCAGTCGCACGTTCCTCAGAGTCGCGGTCGTGCGCCTGAGTCAAGTCGCCTTCGATCTTCCCAGCCCGGCGGAGCAGGCCCGCGAGCCGCCTTTCCAGCTGCGCTCGTACCGCGTTCCGTGTCGCCATCATGCATCCTCAGGGCGTCGGCGCAGCCACCAGCAACGCGTGCACCCGGTTATGGCTCTGCCGCACTGCGCCACACTGCCGTTCGATCACCTCGCGCGCCGCTGGGGGCAGCATGCCATCGAGCGCGTCCTCGTAAGCCGCCAGAGCGTTGCGTTCGCCGCGCTCGGCCTCACGAATGATCGCGGCATCGTCATGCCCGCCCACGGCATCTTTGAGCGTCATCCACCCCCGGTGCAGAGCGCCGGCAAGACTTCCGTCCGGCTCAGTCGCTCCGCCGAGCCGCTGTGCGTGCGCGAGAATGTCGGCGGCGAACTGCTCGCGCTGGCTGGCGATCTCAAGGAAGAGCGCCTTGACGGTCGAAGCCCGAACATGGTTCGCCGCGTACCGGAATCCGCGTTCTCCGTCCCGGCAGGTCGCGATCAATCGATTCAGCGTCCAACGCTCGGTATGCTCAGCCATCGTGGACCTCCCTGTACCGAGCACCGACTTCAAGAACGAGGCCATGAGAGGACGGGCGATTGTGCCTCGTGATCGGGCGAATCGGCGGGGGTACGCACCCGGGACGTATCCGCGAGTCGGGCGGCCAGTCGTGCATCGAGACAAATTCCGCTGACGTGTGGAATATCCCGCGATTGACAGTTCTGCGGCGGCGGACAGATAGTGTGCGCACACTTAGGAAGACCTCCATGATGAGAGTCGTTTTGCTAGCAGCCCTGTCACTGATGGCCGGCGTCGTGCGATATGCCGAAGCGCAGGCCGCCAACGATGTCCGACTGAAGCCGGACACTACGAATCAACTGCATGACGCGCAATATCCCGACGTGGACATCGTCTACGGCGCCAGCCTGTACGCGGCGCGCTGTGTGACGTGTCACGGTGCCCAGGGTGACGCGATTGGTGGCGTCAACCTGCGGAGCGGGAAGTTCCGCAATGCATCTACCGACACGGAGCTGGCGCGCTTCATCAGGGCCGGCTCGCCCGCGGCAGGGATGCCGCCGTTCGCGCTCGACAATGCCGAGTTGGCTGGTATTACCGCCTATCTGCGGAACATGAATTCCTTCGACACGGCCAACGTGAAGAGCGGCGATGCCTCGCGCGGGCGCGCCATCTTCGAGGGCAAGGGCGGCTGTGTCGCATGTCATCGTGTCGGCCGCGTCGGCTCGCGAGTAGCGCCGAATCTGAGCGACATCGGCTCGCAGCGCAGCCCAGGGTCGATTCAGCGCTCGATCCTCGATCCGAGCGGTCAGATGATGCCGCTCAATCGGCCAGTGCGCCTGGTGAAGAAGGACGGCACCGTCGTCAACGGCCGGCGATTGAACGAGGACACCTATAGCATCCAGGTCATTGACGACAAGGAGCGGCTCCATTCGATCGTGAAGGCGGACTTGAAGGAGTTCACGATCTCGAAGACCTCACCGATGCCGTCGTACAAGGACACACTCCATTCCACGGAGATTGCCGATCTGCTCGGCTACCTGCTGTCGCTGAAAGGGCCTTAACGATGACCAAGCGCTCACGTGCCATCGTGTCGTGCGTCGCCGGCCTGATCGGTCTGCTGTCGATCGGTGTGCAGGCGCAAATCAGCTCGCAGCGTCTGGTCAACGCGTCCACCGAGCCGCAGAACTGGCTGACCTACTCGGGCAGTTACTGGAGTCAGCGGTACAGCCTGCTGGATCAGATCACGCCAGCCAATGTCAGGAACCTGAAGCTGCAGTGGGTGTATCAGGCGCCGGTGGCCGGAAACTGGCAGACCACGCCGATTGTCGCCGATGGCGTCATGTACATCACGCAGCGGCCGAACGACGTCGTCGCTCTCGATCCGATCACCGGACGCGTGTTCTGGATCTACCGCTACAACCCCAATCCCGATCGCATCGTGTGCTGCGGCGCGAACAACCGGGGCGTCGCGATTCTCGGCGACACGCTGTTCCTAGGGACGCTCGACGCCCACGTGATCGCCATCGACGCGAAGACCGGTCGCGAGGTGTGGAAGACGGAAGTCGCCAACACGACGTCGGGCTACTCGATCACGCTGGCGCCGCTCGTGGTGAAAGACAAAGTGATCATCGGCGTTGGCGGTGGCGAGTACGGGATTCGCGGCTTCGTCGCCGCCTATAACGTCGATACCGGCAAAGAGGCCTGGCGCTTCTACACGATTCCCGGTCCGGGCGAGAAGGGGCACGAGACCTGGGAAGCGTGCCCGCCGAAATCGCGACAGGCGGCCGACGCGCCGCGCCTGTCGGAGTCGTTCTGCGATCCGGACGCGTGGAAGCACGGCGGTGGTTCGATCTGGATGACCGGCTCGTACGATCCGAAGCTGAATCTCACCTACTGGGGCGTCGGCAACGTCGGTCCCGACTATGCCGGCTCGCAGCGGCCCGGCGACAATCTCTATACAGATTCAGTGGTCGCGCTCGATGCCGACAACGGCACGCTGCGCTGGCACTACCAGTTCACGCCGCATGACGTCTACGACTACGACTCAGTGCAGGTCCCGGTGCTCATCGACAACTGGGGCAACACCGGCATCGACGCGCTGACCTGGGCGAACCGGAACGGCAACTACTACGCGCTCGATCGTGCCACTGGACGCTTTCTGCTCGGCAAGCCATTCGTGAAGGTGAACTGGATGAGCGAGTTCGACGAGCGCGGCCGGCCGACGCAAACGCCGCAGCCGCCTGGCATGCCGACATATCCAGGCAATCAGGGCGGCACCAACTGGTACTCGCCGTCGTTCAGCCCGCGCACGGGACTGTTCTACATCTCCGCCTGGGAGGACTACGCCAGCATCTACGGGCCGACACCCGTGGAATACAAGGAAGGGCGCAACTTTACCGGCGGGGGGCCGCGCAACTTCTCGGCGGTTCCTGGCGCACCGGGATTCTCGCGCGCGCCGATCAACACCTGGACCGAGGCCGCGGGCCACGGCGCGGTGATCGCACTCGACGCGCGAACGGGTCAGCGACAGTGGAAGTTCGACATGACCGACGTCACGGACAGCGGCATTCTGACGACCGCATCGAACCTGCTGTTCACTGGCGGACGGGAAGGGTTCTTCCAGGCGCTCGACGCACGTACCGGCGCGCTGCTGTGGAAGACCAACCTCGGCGCAGCGATTAACAGCGGTCCGGTCACGTATCGGATCGGCACCAAGCAGTACGTGGCAACTGTGTCCGGCTTATCGCTGTTTGTGTTTGCCTTGGACTGAATCCGGATGATTGAAGATTTTGCGATCTTTGATCGTTGAATCGTTGGCGATTCTTGATCGTTGATGATCGATTTATTCGGTGATTGTGGCTGCTTCTCGATGATTCATCGGCTGGCACGGCGCGTGCCAAACAGCAGGCGGCGAAGGCCATGCGTTCAGGTGATGTTCACACGCAGCTTCGCTTCTCCTAGAACGATCTCGTCACTGCACTGAACGCGGACACCCCGCGCTCCCGCGGGTACGCCAATCGTCCTGCCATTGCGCACGATGGATGTCCCGTGCGCGCTGCGGTCGTCGAAGAGACGATATTCGCGGTTCCCGTCGCCATCGATGTGGGCATGCGCACGTGACACGGTCTCGTTGATCGGACCCGCTCCATCGCTGAATGCGACGTGGTTCGTGCGCAGCAGGCGATTACGGCTGTCGCGCACCTCCATGCATCGTCCGAGATTGATGCGATTGAGCGTCAACGCATACGCGGGCTGCTCCGCGGAGCCGTTGATTACCGTCAGCATGATTTCGCGAACGATGGTCGGTTCCGCTGGCGGCGGCTCCTGGACAGCGCCCAGACTGAAATCCACGTGACACTCCGGATTGGTCCACGCCTGATCCGCCTGTGCCACATACGCGACTGTGACCTGGAGACCGTGGACATCGCAGCCGGCGTCGCGAAGCTTGTTGCTGATGCGCTCCTGCAGCGTCGGGCTTCTATCCAGCACTCCGGAGAACCGGGCGCGCGCATCGGGCGAATCGGCGACAATCGTCGCCTCGATCATGTTGAACGGGAACACGTGCGCGCCACGTCCGGCTGGCTCGATACGTTCATCGACCGCGTCGAGAATTCGATGAAGCACTTCGAGCGGTCCGCGCGGGCCGGACCTGGACCACTGCTCCGCGGCGCGATCGACGGTGCGCGCCAACTGTGATTCAAGCTTTCGTGCCTTCGCAAGGATGTTCATGGCGGTCCTTCGTTCTGGTGCTTCGTCCCTGATTCGTCATCTGGACCAAGGACGTATGGACCAAGGACGGACCAAGTACGAAGAAGCAAGGACTATCTGATAAGTCCACTCGCAGCGGCAGCCGTGACGATCTCGCCGGCGGCCGGTGCCGCCGCCCCACCGCCGTAACCGGCGTTCTCGATCAGCACCGCAAACGCGACACGCTTGTCGGCCGCACCGTACGGCGCGTAGCCGATGAACCATGCGTGCGACTGCGCGCCATGCACTTCCGCAGTGCCGGTCTTTCCGGCGATGCGCCAGGGGTGCTCGCGCAGGCTCCGGCCGGTTCCAGTGAGCACCGCGTCTCGCATGTAGTGGCCGAGCGTCGCCGCCGCGTCGGGACTGACGAGCACGTGCGCCGCCGACGCCCGCGCCTTCTCAGTCTTCTCGATGCTCACCTCCCGCAAGACGCCGTTGCTGGCGATTGCGGCAGCCACACGCGCCATGCGAAGCGGCGATGCGACGACGTCGCCCTGGCCGTAACCAGCCTGGGGCAGCGTGGTGCGCAGACGTGCGACCGAGTCGTCTCGAGCGACCGAGATCCCCAGCAGGTTCGCGGTATCGAGCAGCGGCGCCGGACCGACGCGCAGGGCGAGCTGTGCGAAGTAGGCGTTGCAGGAATGCACGAGCCCCTCGTGCATGTCGATCCTTCCGTGCGGATGCGCGTCGAGCACGTCGTCGCGGACCAGAGTGCCGGCGACCTGAGCGCCGACGCGGCCGTTGGCCTGCAGCGAGCACATGAACGTAGAGTCGCGAAACGCCGGGTTCTGCCGCAGTGCCGCCGTCGCGGTGACCAGCTTGAAGGTGGACCCTGGCGGATACAGTCCGAATCGCGCGCGATCGATCAGCGTCTCAGTCTCGTCGGTGCTGCGATGCCGCGCTGCGACGGTCGCGCTCGGAAACGGATAGCTGGCTACCGCGAGCAACTCGCCGGTATCTGGGTCGAGGACAACCGCCGCCGCATGTCCGCTCGCTGAACGCGCCGCGTACTTCGAGAGGATGTGTGCGACCGAGGCCTGCAGCGGCGCATCGATCGTGAGCCTCACATCGCGCGTGCGGTTCAAGAACGCGTTCACCTCCGCGTGATTCGGTGAGTAGCGATGGCGAAGCAACGGCACCAGCTCGTGAAAATCGCGCCGTGTAGTCTGAACGGGATGCCCGGACGCGTCGGGCAGCTTGACGGGTATGGAGTGATCGTCGAAGCCGCGCAGGTGATCCTGCGCATCTCGTTCCACGTAGGCGGTGTTGGTTGCCGCCCAGTTACGAGCGTCGCGTACGTCGCCGAGCACATGGAACGCGGCACCGCCGAGTGGATAGCAGCGCTCGTTGGCCCGGCCGAAGCCGGACACTACATCGGCGCTGTAGTGTCCGCCTTTAGGCGGACCAGTCACGCACCCGGCGATCTCCACGCCGGCCTTCTTGTATGCGTCGCGTGCGCGGCTCGCGACAGCGTGATCGCCAGTTGCAAGCGGCAGGCCGCGCCGATCGAAAACAGTCCCGCGCGGAATCGTCGCCAGCACGCCGGTCAAGCGTTCGTTGTACTGGTAACGGCGTACGCCATCAGCCTGCACGCCGAGATGCGGCCGTGCGACGAACGTATCGGCACGAACCACCTGCACGTCGAACAGCGCAATCAGGATGATGACCGCTGCAGCGCTGAATCCCGTGACGATGCGCGCGACGCCGGCGCGGAAGGGATCGGTGACGTCGCGCGACGGCACGTCCAGCAGGCCGTGCCCTCCGGCGAGGGTCCGACTCCGAATCGCGGTCAGGAGGCCGAGCGCGACGAAGTTGGCCACCATCGCCGAGCCGCCAAAGCTGAGGAACGGTGTGACGACGCCCGTCAGCGGGACGAGACCGAGCGTCCCCGCGCCCATCACGAGGACGGGCAGCGTCACGAACAACGTGATGACGCTCGCGAGGAAGAAGGTGTAGTCGTCCGGCGCGCGCCGTGCAATCTCGAATCCGCGCGCCGTGATGATCGCGAAGAGGGCAGCGACCGCGAGCAAGCCGACGAAGCCGAGCTCTTCACCGATCGCCGCCAACATCAGGTCCGTATACCCGGCGGGCACGTAACTCGTGTCGCCGAGGCCGAGGCCGGTGCCGAACACGCCGCCCGTTGCAAGCCCCCAGATCGCCTGCGCGATCTGCTCGCCACCGCGTGCGCCGTTGTCCCACAACGACTGCCACATCGCGACTCGTGAGGTCAGCGTGGAGGAGATGTTGAGCGCATAGCCGATGTAGAAACCGGCGATGAGTAGCGCGAACCCCGCGATCGCGAGACCAGCGCGATTACGCGCCAGGGCGTATGTCAGGAGAAACACGCAGGACAGGAACAGCGCGGGTCCCAGATCTCTTTGCAGGAAGAAGAAGAGCAGTGCGATGGTGACGCCGCCGAGCACAGGCAGCACGTACTCCGCTCGGGGCACGTCCATCCATGACGGCACATCGAATGCGCGCACGCGTCGTCCGCGGATCTGGCGCAGCAGGTCCCATCGCTTCGCGAAGTAGCCGGCCAGGAACAGCGCGAGCAGCAGGCGAATGAACTCTACTGGCTGCAGGGGGCCGAGATTGACCTTGGCGTTGCTGCCTGTTGGACCCGCACCGAGCACGATCAATGCGATCGAGAGCGCGAGGGCGCCAGCCAACGGCAAATAACTGAAGCTGGCGCACGCCAGCCGTCTGAGGTCGATTGCCGAGACGAGTGCGAAGCACAGCAACCCTGCGGCGGTCAGTTGCGTGTGCCGGACGAACAGCGTCGTGTCGCGCAGCGGATCCTGTCGGCTCACAAGCGCTGCGAAGCTCAGTGCCGTCAGGAGGTGAGCAGCGGCCAGTAACTGAACGTCGCCGCGCATGCCAACCGTCCACCAGAACAGGACGACGAACCAGACGCTGGCCAGGTAGATCGCGCCCCATCGCACGACGAGTTGCTGGTATGCCTCCGCTGTGCGGACGATTGCCAACGGTTTGATGATCGCGAGTTCGCCGCGCGTGAGGACAGGCCGCCCAGTCGTGGCGTCTTTGGCGTCGAGCAGCGCGCCGACATTCGGCAGCGGCCTGCCCCGCCGTAGCCCCAACGCGGAGGCGGGCTCACGTTGCGAAAGGATGAACTGATACAACTGCGTGGCCGTGCCTCGCCGCTGGGTCGCATCGGGAAGTGCCGGCGCGAGAAGGGGCAGAAGATCCGCCGCACTCGTGATCGCATTCAGATCAACGGGCTGCGACAGGGTCCCTATACCCGACCTGTCGGCGAACGCCTCAGCCGCACGGCCTCCGGCGAGTGACAACGCAATCGCAAACATTGCGACTAGGGACGTGGCGGCAAGGACGACGTGCCGCACATCCAGGTGCCGTGCGCCAGCGACAGCCGTGCGTCTGTCACGCTCGGACGCGGCGACCTGCGTTACGCCCAAGGATGGACGACCTCGAGCACGGCGCCGATCGATTCGTTGCCGGATGATGTCGGGGCTGGCGATTCGATGGGCTCGGGTTCCGGCGCATCCGGCAGCGGCGGACTGAGCTCGTCGAGGCGATGCTGCGTGTCATCGTGCTGCCGTTGTGTGCCGCGGATGTTCTCCGTAATCTTCGGCTGCGTATTCGACGATTGGACGTACAGCTCCAGTGCGCGCTGGTAGGCTTCAACCGCCTTGGTCAGATAGTCGCTTTCCTGCGGCATGCCTTCGAGCTTGCGGGCGATGCGAGCGAAGCTGGTGCCACGCGCGCGATAGCCATCAGCCAGGAGGCTCGTCTCACGTTCCGTCAGCGTGTAACCGCGCTGTTGCGCCTGCTCCAGCGCGTTGGCACCGCGATCCACGTCGTCGAGGCCAGAGATGAAGACCCGTGCGAGGCCCAGAAATGGATCGGGCCAATCCGAACGAAGCTCCGCGGCTTCGCGGAAGAGCGCCACCGATTCACTCAATTCGCTCTGCGCCTCAGCCTCTTCGTTCCGCTGTTTGGCGGCTTCACCATTGATGCGATGCAGCTGGCCTTCGCAGTAGCGGAGTGCGGCAACCAGTCGGTTATCGCGCGGCGCGGCCGGCACAGCCCGGCGCAGCGCATTACGAGCCAACGTCCACTGCGCTTCGCGGACGTTGGGCAACCCCATGCGGTAGTTGCCGATAATGCCGTCGGCCAGCGTCAGCGTGCGCTCGATCAGCGCGTGCTCGAGTCCAGCGGTGCCGAACTGCAGGCTGCTCCGCGCGTCGAGCTGGGCCCGTGTCTTCCACAATTCGCCCAGTTCATCCAATTCTCGCGTCGAGACCTCGCCGGCGACTCTATTGGCGTCGCTCATCACCGAGAACTCGTTGGCGAACGCGTTGAAAATCATGATCCCCAGGATCACGAGCACGGCTCGGAAGAGCAGTCGCCTCGTGCGGCTGCGGGCAGGCGGAGCGGCCTTGCTTGGTTGCAGGCTCGCCTGCGCCTGCGCGACTGGTGGTCGCATGGCCGGCGGACGCAGCGCCGATGTCGGAAGCGGCGGCGGCACGACGGGTCGCGTGCGGCGCGTGGCTTCGTCTGCGGCGGGTTCGTCGGATCGCGTGGTGCGTCGGGTCGCCTCTACGTCTCGCGCGCGCGCCGGCCACCCTTGCGCTTCGGCCGCCGTTCGTTGCCCGGCCGTGAATCGATCGAGGTCCTCGCGAATGGCGCGCGCACTCTCATAGCGAACGTCCGGTGTGGGACCCAGGAGACGCGCGACGATGGCGGCAAGACCGTCGGGACAGTCGCCAGTCAGTGGCGGTGCGGGTTGTCGCGATCGGATGATCCGTTCGAGGCGCTGCGTGTCGGGCGCTTCGAACGGACGCGCGCCGCGAATCATCTCGTATAGCATCACGCCGACCGCCCACAGGTCGGCGAACTCGTTCACCTCGCCGTCATCGTCCAGTCTCTCGGGAGAGAGATAAGGCCTGGTGCCGAAGTCGTTCCGCGTCACCTTGCGACTGAGTGACAGGGCCTTGGCGATGCCGAAGTCGAGCACTTTGACTGCGCCGCTCGAGGTGATCCGGACGTTCTGTGGCTTGAGATCGCCATGAACGACGGAGCGTCGTGGGTGGCCGTCAATCACCGCTGCGAAGTTATGCGCGGCGTCGAGGAACACGCATAGCTCCACGGCGATGGTGACAGCGCGATCGATGGGAACGGCCCCACGTGAAATCAGGTCCGACAGGTTCTCGCCGTCGAGATACTCCATCGCCACGATGAAGTAACCGGACTCGTTGGGAAGATGCTCGTAAACGAGCGGGACGTGCGTGCTGATCTGACTGAACTGCCGCTGCAATTCGCCGCCGAGTTGCTCGGCTTCGAGGATGTCGCGCGCTTCGCCGGAAATGGCGATCGGCACGAGCTTGAGCGCGACGTTCCGGCCGGTTCGGGTGTCGGTCGCCAGGACGACCAGGGCCATCCCGCCGCGACCGATTTCGTGAATGACCTCGTAAGGTCCGAGCCGATGGAAGACGGTGTTCATGGCCGTGCGGACCTGACGGCCATGAACCAGTTGTCGTGCTCCAATTTGAGCCGGGTTGCGGAGTCTACGCTTGTGAAGACGTCGGGACGCATGCCGAGAAACACGTTCTGTTGCAGTAACGGCACCGCACCCTGTTCTACGGTGAATGCCGCGGGCGTGTTCTGTGACAGGCCGTTCCGGTTGAAGACGTTATGAGTGATGCGGGGGCGGGCACCTGCCTGAATCGCCAGCGCAGCGCCCGGATTGTCGTGGATATCGCTGCTCATCAGCTCGGCGGACGATTCGCGAGCGAATGACACTGCGGCAGTCGCGGCGCCCGACACCTCGACGTTGACGAGCGAGACGCCGGAGCCCTCGATCAGAATGCCGACGCCGAGCGGCGTTTGCGCGTCGCCGACGATACGGAATCCGACGAGCGATCCGCTCGCCGATCCGGTGGCGACCACAGCCGGATCGGGTTTGATGTCAGACGCAGTTGCTGGCAGTCGAATCGTCGCGCCGCGTGGTGTGCGGCTGATCAGATGGACGTTTCTGGTCAGCGTGATTCGCTCCCGGTATTCACCAGCTTCGACGTAGATCTCGCCGCCCGGCTGTGCGCGTTCGAGCGCGGCGGCGATCGATTCTCCAGGACTGACGATCTGCGTTTGCAGATTGAGTGATGCAACCACCTCCGGCGGCCAGTCCAGCGCTGGCATATAGCCCGCTCGATATGCGACGAACCCCGTCAGCAGCAAGACCAGGGCGATGATGGTCGCGAGGATCGCGCCTCGGCGTCTACGCGGTGCGTTCTTCAGCAGCACTGCGCCCGACTCGGTCGCCTGCTCGATGTAGACGGCGGTGACGTTGTCCTTGCCGCCCGCAGCATTCGCGGCGTCGATTAATCCGTGGACGACCGCGTGCGGATTGCCGGCGTGTTCTTTGATCACGTCAACGATGGCCGAAGACTCGACGAGATCGCTCAGGCCGTCGCTGCACAGCAGCAGCGCGTCGCCGCGATCGATACGGATGTCGTGAAGATCAACGAACTCGGGATCGTCAGGTCCGTGCGGTTCCGAGCCAACGTCTCGATAGACCTCGTTGCGCCGGGGATGCCGCATCGCATGACGCTCAGAAATCTCATTCGCGTCCTCGCGTTCGCCCACCGGTGAATGATCACGCGTGATCTTTTCGATGCGACCATCGCGGAGCTTGTAGAGACGCGTGTCGCCAACGTGTCCGATCGTGGCCGTTCCATCCTGGATGACGGCGACTGTGAGGACGCACGCCATGCCGTCCCATTCCGGACGAGTGGAGGCCAGACGATGAATCTCGTTGTTGGCGACGGTAATCGCCTCGCGGACGCGTTCGCGCACGGGGCCGGTCTCGCGCTCGAGCCGCTCGCGCAGCATGCACAGTGCGACATCAGCAGCTTTTCCGCCGGCGGCCTGCCCGCCGACACCGTCGATGACGATGAACAGCCCGCGAGACGGGTCAACGTGGAAGCGATCCTCGTTGACCTCACGCGCGAGGCCGGCATCGGTGGCGCCGGCGGCGGTGATCGTGCTGAGCGTCGGCATATCGAAAGTTCAGCTGCGCCGCGTTTTCAACAGCCACACCTGGCCTGCCACCACGGCGACCAGCGCGATGAGGAAGACGTAGCGCGTGATGAGCAGGAGCGTCATTGTGGCACCACGCCGAAGTCGAGGTAGACGGTTTCGGCCAGGCCGATGCGCGCCTGATCCGGCAGCGACGTCTCGACGCCGTTCTCGCGTTTTGTGCCGTCCACCTCGTCGTAGCCGCGAGGCACGTGACGCCCGTTCAACGTCGTGCCGAGCGAGCTGAGGTCAATCAGAAAAAATCGTCCGGTCTGCGGATCTCGACGAATTCTCGCGTGCTCACGCGAGACGTCGGCGGTCGAGACGACCTTGATGTCCACGAGGAACGATGCACCGCCGCGGCCGACGGTCACCGAGTCCTTCGCGATGTCGTACTCGTGATGTCCCGATTCGTCATCATGCGTCACCCGCGCGACCACGCGCGCAACGGGAGCGGCTGGCCGCGCCGCGGTGTGTTGGCGCGTCGTCACACGCTGGCCAAAGTGGACGGTCGTGATGCGGCGCGTGCGGCTTCCAGCGCCGAGCTCCGGACCCTGCGCCACGCGCAGCTCCGAGTCGATCACGAACGCGCCTTCTGCGATATCGCCATCCGGATCTTCAAGGAACTCGACCTGCCAGTCGCCCGCCGCGCTCTCGACCGGCAGCGGTGCCCGGCCGATCAGCCGTTGCGCGTACCGCTGCATCATCGATCGGCGGTTCAGCTTGCCCACTTCGTCGGTGAGACCCCGGATCGTCTGCTCGCGCAGCAGCGGAAGGATGCCTTCCAGTCGCGCGAACTCCGACGGATGGAGGTAAATCAGATAGCGGCTGGGTGCAATCACCGAGTACATCAACGGCTCCTGATAGCGCCGCATGTTCTCGAGGACGGCGACAATCAGATCGCGGGCGAACCGGCGCGGTGTGTCTCTCACAGTAGAATCGCCCTCACGCTTGCGGCACGTCCCTAAGGACGTGCCCTACTAGATGCAGGCACGTCCGACGACGTGCCCTACGTTGGCACAGCGCGGCGATGCAAGTCCTAAGGATTAGCCAAGGATCTTCTAGGTCCTGGAGCGGCCGGTGAAGGCGCGCTTCGATGAGTTCGAGATCGACTCACAAACGCGGCAGCTGACCCGCGCCGGCGCCGCGATCCACTTGTCACCGAAGGCATTCGCCGTCTTGTGCGCCCTCATCGAGCAGCGGCCGAACGTGGTGCCGAAGGCTGACTTATTTGGCCAGATCTGGCCTGACGTCTTTGTGGTCGAAGGGAACCTCAACGTGCTGGTCGGCGAAATCCGGCGGGCGCTCGGCGACGACGCGCAAGAGCAGCGCTTCATTCGAACCGTGCATGGCGTCGGCTACGCGTTCTGCGCCAAGGCCACGAACGTCGACCGCGGGGCATCTGCCGCGGGTCCTCCGGCCCGTTTCTGGCTGACGTGGAAGACCCAGACGTTCGCGCTGGCCGAAGGCGACACCATCATCGGCCGGGATCCACGGTCGCAGGTCTGGCTCGATCATTCCGGCGTGTCTCGCCGCCATGCACAGATCCGGATAGCCAGTACCCAACGCCCGGTGCTCACCGATCTCGGGAGCACTAACGGCACTTTCGTTCACGGTGAACGAGTGGACGAGCCAACACCGCTCGCAGACGGCGACCTCATCAAGGTCGGGTCGGTGACCGTCAAATTCCGTGAGTGGACGGACCGGACGTCACGGACCAAACGCATTCGCGGCTGATTCCTGCTCCCCGCCTGATTCCGATTCCCGATTCCCGATTCCTGATCCCTGATTCCTACTTCTGCGCGTATCATTCGTCAGCGCGCGCGACGCGCGCGGGAGCGACATCATGACTACGCGCTTACTTCTTTCTCTGTTCGGAGCCGCGGTCGCGATCACCGCGGCGACGTCGATTGTCACCGCACAGCGAGCCGCAGCGCCGCCGCTCGTTATCACTGCACACAACGGCGGGGCGCCGACGCCGTATACGATGCCGCGTACGCCGTGGGGCGATCCCGATCTGCAGGGCGTGTGGAGCAGCGACGATACCAGTGGCATTCCGCGCGAACGTCCCAAGGAACTGGGCAACAACCTGTGGCTCAGCGACCAGGCGTTTGCCGCGCGGGTCAAGCAGATCGAACAGGGCGTCAAGCGCGCCGAGACCGACATCGGTTCATTCCGCAACGACTTCGCGCGCCGTGCGTTCCGGCAGACGTCGCTGATTGTCGATCCGCCTGACGGCACCATGCCGGCGGTGACCGCAGAGGCGCAGAAGCGCCGCGCGTCGCGCGACCGCGGCACGTTCGGCGACGGTCCGTTCAACACGACCGAGGACTTCACACTGTACGACCGTTGCATCACCCGTGGCATCGTGGGCTCGGTGCTGCGCGTCGTCTACGGAAACGGCAACCGCATCGTGCAGGCACCCGGCGTCGTGGCATTCAGCTACGAGATGATTCACGACACGCGCGTCATCTACACTGACGGCCGGCCGCACGTCGGCGACGGAATCCGTCAGTATCTCGGTGATTCACGCGCGCGATGGGAAGGCGACGAGCTCGTCGTCGTCACCACGAATCTGACCGACAAGACCAGCATCGGCGGCAACGGCAACGGCCTGCGTCACAGCGACAAGATGGTCATCACCGAGCGCTTCAAGCGCGTCGCTGCTGATGTGCTGCAGTATCAGTTCACGGTGGACGATCCGGTCACCTACGTGCGGCCGTTCACGATGTCGATGCCGCTGACACCGCTCGACGGTAATGTGCTGCTCCCGTACGAGTGCCACGAGGGCAATCGTGGTCTGCCAAATGCGCTGAGCGCCGAGCGCGCGGAAGACAAGGCCATCGAGGACGATCGCAAGAACGGGATCGTCAGGGCCCGGCGCGCGATTCAGGTTCCGGTGCCGAATCGTCCCGCCGCCCCCGCGGAAGAGAACTAATCTGAGGCTGGCCGGCCTTTGCCGGCCGGCCCGTTTTGCCCAGTTTCCCCCCAAAGTTCATTGATCTGATAGGATCGCGCCTCCTTACAGGCTGAGGTTTCGGGGTCATGCACTACTCACCCTTCATGACCTTCCGAGCAGGCGGGGGCCTCTCGAGTCCTATGCGGAGGGATCACATGAAGCGACGACAGTTTGTTGAACAGTTGGGAATTGGATCTGCCGTGCTCGCAGCCGCCAGTGTCGCGCACGCGGCCCAGGGTGGCGAACACGATCACAAGGCGCTCACCGGGCCGCTGGCCAGTGCCACGGTCAGCTTCGGTGCATGGCCGGTCGGAACGGCGGAGGTGCCGCGCGATCGATTCGCCTTGCCGTTCGCGCCGCTGGGACCAAATGTGCATGCGCTGCTGCCGCAGGAAGTCACCATCAAAGAAGGCGGCTCGGTGAATTTCATCGTTGCCGGTTTTCATCACATTGTGGTGTATGCGCCTGGCAAGGATCCGGATGAGATCAATCAGGCAGTGCTGCTACCTGTTCCTAACGCACCGGTGACGGTTGGGCTCATCGACGATCCGCAGGGTCGCATCTACCGCGGTCTCGACCCGCGCCTGCCCAACACCTTCCAGGACCGCGTCGAAGTGGTCGGCTTCAGCACGCGCGGAACCTATCTCGTCATCTGCGCCGTGAATGTCCACTTCAACATGGGCATGTTCGGATGGGTCAAAGTGATCGCCTGAGTTCACGAGCGGAGTACAGCTTGCACTTCCTTCCGTGATTTCGAGCGGAAGGGAGTGCAAAACCCATGAAGACAGGAACCCTCTGGATTGGAGCCGCGGTGCTCGTGCTTGCCGCCGGTTGCAACCGCAACGATAGACAGACGAGCAACGGCTCAGTGCTCGACCGCAACGATGATCGCCAAGCCAGGATCACGGTGACCGGATGTCTGCAGCCTGGAGAGCAGGGCCTGGCATCGCGAGAGCCGAACGCCGCCTCTCGAACGGGAGAAGGGGTCGATCGATTCGTGCTTGCCAATGCCACGCCACCCGGTTCGCCATCATCGGACGCTTCACGGTCGTCCACGTCAACCACTGCCGCGACCGGTCCTTTGTATATCCTCGAAGGAAAGAAGGACGAGTTGCGCACGCACATCGGACAGCAGGTTGAGGTGACCGGCAAGCCAGATGACAATCGCTCGTCTGGTTCCGACCCCAACCAGCCCAATGCTCAGCGCCTTGATGTGGAATCGGTGCGGATGATCGCGCAGAACTGCGCCACACGTTAGGCCGCTCAGCGTACTACTCACACCTGATTGACCGTCGTGCGCAGGGCGCGCCCTGTTTGACGGTCGTGCACAGGGCG
>DAINQP010000029.1:0-35746 GCA_036742665.1 Vicinamibacterales bacterium
TCTTCATCTGGATCGGCGTATAGAACACGTCGAGGGCGCCCTGCGTTAACAGACGCTCCATGAGCACGCCAAAAATCTGCGGATTCATGTCGTCGATCTCGGCCTCGATAACCACCACCGTGTGGCTCGCCGCTGCGGCATCCGCCTCGCCGATCAGCACCCGCAGCACATTCGGCATGTCGGCGAAATCGCGGTTGCCCGCTCCGTAGCCAATCTGAGCCACGCGCATCGGCGGCACAGAACCAAACGCGTGCGCGTAGCCCGTGATCAGCAGCGCGCCCGTGGGCGTCACCATCTCGACCGTCTGCGCGCCGGCATAAATGGGTGCGTCCTTCAACAGCCGAACCGTGGCCGGCGCGGGCACCGGATACACCCCATGCGCCGTGCGGACAGTGCCGTTACCCACATTCAACGGCGACGCCACGATGCGCTCTGCCCCGATAGTCTCCATCGCAAACACCGTCCCGACAATGTCGATGATGGAGTCGAGCGCGCCGACCTCGTGCAGGTGCACCTGCGCAAGTGACGTCCCATGGATGGCGGCCTCAGCTTCGCCCAACCTGGCAAACAGTTCTTTTGCGCGATCTTTTCCGGCCTGGCTCAACGCAGAGCCGTCGATCAGACGGTTGATGTCGTTGAGCGTCCTATGCACATGGTGATGCTTTTCCTCGTGCGACTCGGTGTGGACGTGACTATGGCCCTGGTGATGATGGCCATGATCGTGCCCCTGGTCGCGGCGATGGCCTTGATCAGAACCATGGTCATGTGCGTGGTCCAGAGGGCCGTGCTCGCCCTTGACGCAGAATTTGGTCGCCGCGATTCCGGTGCGCGTGACCCGCTCGGTCCAGATCATGGCCGGTGAAATCGCGAGGCTGCCGAGCGCTCCGCGGACGTCCTCGATCTTCACGCCGGCATCGATCAGCGCGCCGAGGACCATGTCTCCAGCCGCACCGGCAAAGCAGTCGAAGTACAAGACCTTCACAACCTGCCGATTGTACCCGCTTACCCCGACCTTCGCGGTTGAATGCGGCCCGATTCCATCATCGAGTAGTAGGTCTGGTCAGCCAGGATGAGATGGTCGATGACATCGATCCCCATGATCTCTCCTGCGTCCAACATCCTGCCGGTCAGCTCAAAGTCGTCTGGGCTGGGGCTTGGATCGCCTGACGGATGGTTGTGAAACAGGATGATGGCGGCCGCTGCCGCGGCCGCGGCCTCTCTGAAGACCTCACGCGGATGGACGACCGTGGCGTTCAGCGATCCGACCGACAGCAGCTTGATTCGCAGCACGCGATTCTTCGAGTCGAGCATCAGGATTCCGAACTGCTCGACGGCCGCCGATCCGTACTCGGGTAGGAGATACGCGGCCACCTGGCGAGGCGTCACGAGCCGCGGACGTTCGATCATGTCGCGCACGAGGGTGCGGCGCCCGAGCTCGATCGCGGCAATCACCTGAGCGGCGCGCGCGCGACCAATCCCTGCAACATGACATAACGCACTGACGCTCAGACGCGTAAACCCATGAAGTCCGCCAGCATGCTCGATCAGGCGATTGGCCAAATCGAGCGCGCTGTGGCCGCGGACGCCGCCCCCGAGAACGACCGCCATCAGCTCGTTGTCGCCGAGTCCAGTCGGTCCGAGGCGCTCCAGTTTCTCGCGCGGACGGTCGTGCGGTGCGACACCTTTCATCTATACTCAATCCTTCATGCGTCTCTGGTGCCGCGCTGGTCTGGCGTGCTTCCTCATCGTGCTCGCCGCCGCGTGCACATCTCCTCCGAATAAGGAAATGGATCAGGCCCAGGGCGCGATCGATGCCGCGCGCGCTGCGGGCGCAGATCGCTACGCACCGACCGAGTTCACTGCCGCAACCACCGCACTCAAGAACGCCAGCGATGCCGTGGCTCAGGGCGACTACCGGCTGGCACTCAATCACGCCATCGACAGCCGCGAGCAGGCACAGAACGCCGCCCGTGTGGGCGCCGATACCCGCGCCAGAGTCCGTGGCGAGGTCGAGCGTTCGATCGCGGAAGTGAACGCACTCATCACGCAAGTCAACGCGTGGATCGCGAGTCCGACGGCGGCGCGCACGCCGCGCACGCGGCGCACCGCGCAACAGGTCGTCACCACCAGCACTGCGGAAGTGCAAAAAGCGGGCTCAGCGATGCAGGCGGAGGATTATGCGGGGGCGCAGAAGCTGTTGACGGCTTCAAAAGAGCGGCTGCAGAAAGCACTGCCAGTCACACCGAATAGCGCAGCCGCGCAATCTACGCGACACCGGAAGTAGGCCGAGTGATCAGAAAACGATCCAGTGCCCTTCCATGACGATGTCGGCCCAGCCAGTCAGATAGACACCGTCATCGCGCCACTCGACGCGCTGCGTGCCGCCGGGCGCGATCACGTCAACGGCGCGAGCCGCGCCCCCGTGCGCCGCTGCCGCCACCGCTGACGCCGACGAGCCCGTTCCCGACGAGGTCGTCGGGCCGACGCCGCGCTCCCAGATCAAAATCCTCACGCGGTCGGATGCCTCGACATGCGCAAATTCGACGTTGGTCCCCGCCGGGAACATGGTGTGCCTCGAGATGAGCGGTCCGATGCGGTGAAAGCGTTCGGCGTCAGGCAATGGCCCGAGCACGATGCATTGCGGGTTGCCGATGCGCAGCACGCTGGCGCGAATCGATTCACCCGCGACCGGGATGTTCTCTTCGCGCAACTCCTCTGGCAGGCCCATTGCGGCGCGGAACGTGTAATGCTCCCCTTCCCGATGCGTCAACTCGAGCCGCTTCGCACCGGCATCGGTATCGACCAGGATCGACGTACCGGCGGCCAGATTTTGTGCGCGCGCGACCAGCGCCGCGAGACAGCGCAGGCCGTTGCCGGACAATTCCGAGCGGCTGCCGTCCGCATTCAGAATCTGCATGGTGGCACCACCAGGGCGAAGGTCGTACACGATGAGCCCGTCGCCACCAACGCCGTGATGGCGGTGGCACAACCGTCGCGCCAGATCGGCCCGGTCGCCGCCGACGTCAGCAGTGGGAACGAAGAGAAAGTCGTTGCCGTAGGCGTGCGCCTTCGTAACTCGTACCGGCATCAGGGAAGCGTGAACCCGTTGAAGACGTAGGTGAAGCCAGCCGCAAAGCCGATGCTCGGGTCGCGTGAGGTCACACCCAGGAGAATCGCCGCATCGCCCCGCCACCCGCCGACCGTATAGCGGGCGCCCAGACGTACCTCGCCTCGCGACCCAGTGCCCGGTGGGGCCACGCCCTCAGCCGTGTCGATGTGGCCATTGATTTCACCAACGAGCTCGGCCGCCTGCGTGAACGCTCGAGCCAGAGAAAAGCCGTAGGTGAACACGTCGTTCTGGCGATCCCCTCGCGTCGGGTCTCCAAGGATCCCCATGCCGATATTGCCTACGAATCGAATCGACCGTACCGTCTTGGCGCCCAGCACAGACGCGAAGAAGTCTGTCGTATCGAGGCCGAGTCCACTTTCGTTCGACGCATTGGGCAGCTTCGTCGCGAAGCGGAATCCAAACGTCGGCCGGCCCTCGGTCTCCGAGAGCAGCCGCACCTTCATGCCGATCGACCAGTCTTCCACGCTCGACGTGGAATCGCCGGTCACGGTCACCATGTCGGAGAGCGGCGCCACGCTACGCTCAGTGATTGACAGCCGGTTGTAGAAGCCGCCATCAATCTGCACTTCCGCTATCGAGCTGACGCCGACGCTGACCCCGACGAGCGGCAGCCGCAGCAGGTTGCCCTCCAGGCCCGATGCCGGATAGCTCACGTCCTTGCCGTAGTCGAAACCAAACTCCGTGAGTACTCGGCCAGCGCCGATCGTCTCGGGATCTTCGGTGACGAGCGGACGCTGTTGAGCAGACGCCGAGAACGGAAGCAGCACGAGCGCTGCTGACACGAGAAGTCGATTCATCAGAATTGCCGTTTACTGTCCACGAGCACGGTGACCGGCCCGTCGTTCACCAGTTCAACGTGCATCATGGCCTGGAATTCGCCGGTGGACACCGGCACGTGCGCCGCCTGCAATTCTCTCACGACCGCTTCGTAGAGATCTCGCGCGTCGCTCGGCGCCGCGGCCTCATCGAACGATGGCCGTCGTCCCTTGCGGACGTCGCCGTACAGCGTGAACTGCGAGACCACGAGCACTGCCCCGCCGATGTCCATCACCGATCGATCCATTGGCTTACCCGCGTCGCTCTCGAAGAGTCGCAGATCGCGGATCTTGGCGGCGATGTACTGCACGTCGGCCGGCGCATCCCCGCGGCCGACGCCCAGCAACGCGACCAGCCCGCGCCCGATCTCGGCGGTCACACGCTGGCCCACGCGTACGCGCGCAGACGTAACACGCTGGATGACAGCGCGCATATTCTGTGGTTACGACTGAATTTGAATCAGCTGCCCGGCGGTCGCTTCCTCGAGGCGAAGCGCGGCACTGTCACGGAGTTCGCCGCTCGGGTTGAGCCGCGTGTCGAGCAGATGCCGCGGCATCACGTTGCCGAGCGCTTTGAGCATCGACTGCTTGACGCCCGGGTGCTCGACCTCGAGATCCATGATCAAACGCTTGACGCGCTGACGCTGCAAGCTGAGATCGCCGCAGGCCGGACAGCAGCAGCCGATGATCGGGAGTTCCACTTCCTTGCAGTACAGCCGTGCCTCGTCCTCGCCGACATACGCGAACGGACGAATGACGACGTGTTCGCCGTTGTCTGAGACGAGGCGGGCCGGCATCGCCTTGAGCGCACCGGCAAAGAACAGGTTCAGCAGGAGGGTTTCGATGAAGTCATCGAGATGATGGCCCAGGGCAATCTTCGTCGCACCCACCTCCGTGGCGATACGGTAGAGCACGCCACGCCGCAACCGTGCGCAGAGCGAGCACGGTGTGGCGCCAGAGTCGAGGATGTCGTCCATTACCTCGCCGATTGACGTGTGCTCGATCCGATACTCCCAGCCGTGCTCTTCGCACGTCTTCGCGATGACGCCGTGCTTGAAGTCCTTGTAGCCGGAATCGACGTTGACCGCGATGAGCGAGAACGAGATTGGCGCCCGCTTGCGCAGGTTGTCCAGCGTCTGCATGAGCGCCCAGCTGTCCTTGCCGCCGGATAGACCAACCATGATGCGGTCGCCGTCCTCAATCAGATTGAAGTCGGTGATCGCTTTAGTCGTCTTTTTGGCAATGCGGGCCTCGAGTTGGCTGCGGTACGACATCGGTTTCTTAGTTTACCGCGCGAAAACTGCGCCCAGCTGCCCTATCGAGTATTGAACTGCGCACGCCGACGGCGTGTCAGCAGAGTGCCCGGGCATTTCGGAGCGGCATCGGTCTCGCTCTCGGAGCAATCGGTAGGGCCGGAGGACGCCATGACGGAACAAGCTCGAGTCCCTCACCTCACGCAGATTTCTGGCCGTAGGCGACTACCTAGAAGCCATTCGTCTTACTCAGCCGCGACTCGAGGACTTCCGCAACGTCATACAACGGTGGCGCGGGGGTCGCGGGATCGACAGCGTCCCGCATCAAACGCCGCAGATTGAACAGGTCGGACACCACTCGGAACGTCCGGGATAGCCCGTACTTTGACTGGCCGAACCTCCGCGGCCGGTGATTGACGACGACCTCGGTCACGCGATCGCCAATCTGGCTGGCAAGCTGCGGCAGATACCGGTGCATCCCAGGCGTGAGCTTCAACGGTTTTACGACCTCCGCCCGGAAGACCTTCAGCGAGCAGCCGACGTCGTGCACCTTAACGCCGCTCACCAGGCCAATGAGTCGATTTGCAATCACTGATGGCACCGAGCGCGTCAGGAAGTCGTCCTTGCGCTCTTTGCGCCATCCGCAGACGACGTCGTAGTTCCGCGCGATCTCGAGCAGGCGGGGAATATCCGCCGGATCGTTCTGCAGGTCGCCGTCGAAGGTCACGATGAACTCGCCACGTGCGTAGGCAAATCCGGCGGCAAACGCGGCGGTCTGTCCGAAGTTCCGCGCGAATCGCACGACGCGCACGTACGGATCGGTCTTCTGAATCCGTCGCAGGACCTCGAACGTGCCATCCGTACTGCCGTCGTCGATGAGGACGACCTCGTGCGGCACCGCCATTGAGGTGAGGATGGCCGACAGTTCCGCATGGAGAGGCGCGACGTTCGGTTCCTCGTTGTACAGGGGGATGACGATTGAGAGCTCCACGCTCACGGGATGTCAGCCGCCCTCGTGCGCGCCCGCCGCTTTCCGCGCAGCCACCACAGCACGGCACCGACCACGATCAGAGCGGCCAGCCACATCGCGATGGCCTGGCCGTGCGTGCGCATCAGCTCGAGGGCTCTGTCGCCGTAATACATCGCGAGCACGCCGAGCGCCAGATACCTGGCGCCACGCGCCACCGCGATCGCCCACACGAACTGCCACACGCGGACTTCTGCGAGACCCGCCGCCAGGACGAACAGCTTGAATGGTGCCGGGGGCGGCAACAACGCCGGCACTATCAACGCCAGCACGCCGTGCCGGCGATACAGCGCCAGCGCGCGGTCGATATGACCGGCGTGCAGCCGCTTGCGCAGGAACGTCTCCCCGCCTTTCTCGGCGATGTAGTAGATGACCAGGCAGCCGGCCACTGACCCCGCTGTCGCCATCAAGGCGTAGTACGGCATGCGCTGCTTGTGCTCGATCACCATCAGCACGACGAGAATGTCGTTGATCTGTGGCAGCGACACGAATGATGAATCGAGAAACGCGACGCCAAACAGTCCTGGCCCACCCAACGTAAGAGCGATGCCGTGTAGCCAGGTAATGAAGGAACGCACTGAGGTCGCAGTTGATCCGCGCTATTCTTGACGCGGCCCCGTGATTATAGCCCGCGCACGACATCCAGAGCGGCTGCTGGCCGCGGTCGCGCTGCTCGTCGGGCTCGCGGCGTGGCTCGTCTACCTCAACGAAGGACTCGTCCTCGCCCACTACGACGCCAAGGCGCATCTCGTCGTCGCGCGCCGCGTCATCGACAGCCTGACACCCGGATGGCGGCAGATCGGCGCCGTCTGGCTGCCGCTCCCACACTTGATTCAGATCGTGCCGACACAGATCGACCTGTTCTATCGGAGCGGCGCGTTCGGATCACTGCTGTCGATTGGTTGCCTCGCGATTACCGTCTGGGCCATGTCGCGGCTCGTGCTGTCGATGACCGGCTCGAGGCTGGGTGCCATCGTGTCGACGGCGCTGATCGTCCTCAATCCGAATCTGCTCTACGTGCACGTCACGCCAATGACCGAGCCGCTGCTGCTGGCCGCGACATTGATGTCGGTGTTGTTGCTGCGCGAGTGGCTGATGACATCGACCGGCGAACGCGTGCCGGCCTCGCTCGGGTGGACGCTGTTCCTGACGACGTGGACGCGATATGAGGCGTGGCCGATCCTCGCCGGCGCAATCGGTACTGCGGCATTCGTGCTATGGCGGCAGGATCGTCCCTTTCGGCAGGTCGTGCGCCAGACCTGGCGACTGACGCAATGGCCGGCCGCCGCTGCCGTGCTGTTCCTCGTGCTCAGTCGAGTGACCGTCGGCGCGTGGTTTGTGTCCGGCGGCTTCTACGAACGCGATCCCACGTACGACGCGCAGATCATTAAATCACTGCTCGCTATTTGGTGGGGCACGCACCGTCTCAGCGGCTACGTAATCGAGATCGTTGGCTTGACGGCAGCTGCGTGGGTCGCGTGGCGAGCGGTGAGACACCGCGAGGAATCACTGAATCTCGTCGTCGTCGTCCTGTTCGCCGCGGCCGCGCTCCCGGCGTATGCGTTCTACGAGGCGCATCCGTTTCGGATCCGTTACATGGTGCCGGTGGTAACGGCGTGCGCGTTGTTTGGTGGAATCGCGGTCGGAGCACTATCAGGCCGGCCTAACCAGCCTTCGCTTTTCGAGCTACGGCGGTCCGCCGCAGCCTTGGCGAAGGCGGAATGGAGCCGCCCTGGCGAGTCGCCCGCGACAGCGTGGCTGCTGGCAATGTTGCTGATCGCAGCCATGCTGATCGAGTCGCCGCCATGGAGCAGCCAGAGTCCGCTGCTCGTCGAAGCTCAGCTCGATGCAGTAAACAGCGTGGCACGTCAGCGGGTCACGGCGTGCCTCGCGCCGGCTTACCACGGAGAAAAGGTGCTTGCGAGTATGGGCTCACTCGCCCACTACATGCAGGAGCTCTCGCATCAGGGCTTCGCGATCGGCGACTTCATCCACGAAGGCAACGGCGCGTTGTGGGAACTGGCACTGGAGACCGGACCCGCGCCGCACGCGGGCTGGATGCTCGTCGAGGAGAAATCGGAAGGTGGCGACGTACTCGCTCAGCGAATCCGCCGCCACGACACGTTTACGCGTGGCATGACGAAGGTCTGCGAAGGCGGCGGTGTGTCCCTGTACCGTCGCGACTAGAACCGGAAGCCCGCGGTGAAGTTGTACGTCCAGCCACCGAGATCGATCTTCGGCGCAGCGAAGTCCGAATTGAGATCCCCGCTCGCCCATTGATGGCGGATCTCGAAGCCCGCGCTGAACGCGTCGGCGGCGAACCGGATGCCGCCGAGCACGATCGGGCCTGCACTGGTGCCGTCGTCCTCAAAGCGTCCGTTGAAGATTTCTCTGCCTGCGTTGAAATCGACGAACTCTCCGACTTCACTGTAGCGCCAGCTGATGAGGCCGACACCGCCGCCGACGTAGGGCTGAAAGGGCGAGCTCGGACTCACCGGAATCAGCCGCACCGTGAACGCCAGAGGGACCAGGCGCAGATGCAGATCCTGATCGATCTCCGTGCCATCCGGATCGACGAAGTCCGCATAGACGCTGTGGGCGGTCTGGGATGAGTAGCTGACGCCGATGCCGCCTTCGATGTGGCGCGCCAGCGGGAAGAGCCACTCGCCGCCGACTGACGCGCCGTTGAAGTCGGCGATGTCGAACAGCAGAAACGTGCTGTTCGCATTCAGCACGTCATCGAGATCGCGCCCATCAAAGCCGACCGGCGTGAAATAGCCCAGCGTGAAGTTGACGGTCTGTGGTCCCAGATCCTGCGCGCTCGCCACGGTGGCGCACATAAGCACCGCACCGACGAGCACTCCCTTCGCTAACGCGTTCTTCAACATGTGACGTCTCCAATGTAGGGGCAGCATGCGGCACCCGGGAAAGGCGTCACAGGGCATGTCCTACGGCGGACCGCGACTGCACTTGCGATGCCAGCTGCTGGTGCAGGTTGTGGGTTGTGTTAGTCGTTAGTAGTTGGTGGTTAGTGGTTTGGTTCGTCGGCTATGCGCGGGTTTGCGCTCGTTAGCACCACCAACCACTTACTATCACGAGCTGTAGCGTCCAGGCGTCAGTTCGTCCGATTTAGAGAACGCTGTCGGACGTCACTGATCACGTCGAGTATTGCCGTGTGCACTCGGCCGTTCGAGGCGACCAGGTGTGCCGCAGCGGGATCAAATTCGGATCCATCCATACCGCTCACAGTGCCGCCGGCTTCGGTGACGACCAGCGCACCAGCAGCAACATCCCATGGCCAGAGATGCTGTTCCCAGTAGCCGTCGAAGCGACCTGCAGCGACGTAGCACAGGTCGAGTGCCGCAGAACCAAGGCGCCGCACTGCACGTGCACGGCCAAGAAAGGCCGCGAACATCGTCACCAGATCGGCGGTCTGCTTATGGACGTCGTATGGAAACCCGGTGACGAGCATCGCATCGATCAGTTCGCCAGCCGCCGATACGTGCAGACGTTGGCCGTTGAGAAACGCTCCCGCTCCCCGCTCGGCGGTAAACAACTCGGCACGCGTCGGATCGTAGACCGCGCCCACCACAGTGCGTCCGTCGATCTGCAGCGCCAATGACGAGCAGAAGATCGGCAGTCCGTGTGCGTAGTTAGTGGTGCCGTCGAGCGGGTCGTACACCCAGCGGTGCGGTGACGTGCTCGGTTGGTGCGGGTCGCGGCTCATCTCCTCGGCGAGGACGTCGTGATCAGGAAAACGCTCGGCGAGAATCGTCCGGCACATGCGCTCGCACTCGAGATCGACTTCAGTGACGAGATCGATGGTGCCCTTCTTGTCGATGTGGAATCCCGAGGCACGCCGTGCGAGCTGGATGGCGCCGGCCTGAAGGACGATTTCGACTGCGGTGGCGAGAAAGACTGGATCCGGGGGCCCCTGCCCTGAGCGAGCAACGCGAGTCGAATGGGTCACTCGGCGTTCTGCAGACCGCACTCAGCCGCACCGACCCGCTTGACCATGACGACTTCCATGCCGCCCTGAGGTGCGCGCTGCAACACCATTTCATCCATGAAGCTGCGGATCAGGAAGATGCCGCGGCCACTCGCCTTGAGCAGGTTTTCGGGCGCCAGCGGATCCGAGATTGTTTCAGGGTCGAATCCGGGCCCCTCATCGCGCACGCGAATGACGATGCCCGAGGGGCGGCCCGCGTCGAGCGGTGTGAACTCGACGTGCACATGTTTGTGCTCATCGCCTTGATTGCCATGCTTGATGGCGTTGATGACCGACTCGCGGACCGCGACGCCGAGCCAGTGAAGCGCTTCGTCGTCGAGCCCGGCGAGACGCCCGAGATGATCGCTCGCAACCTGCACGAAATCGAGCATCTCGTAGGTGCTGTGGAAATCGAGATGGACGCTGTTTCCGTTGGTCATCAGTCTGACGGATTATAAGTCACCTGTTATAGTGCGATGATGGCCTCGCCGCAAAGAGCCATGGTACAGCCCGCGCCGCGCGGTATGCGCGGGCACGTCCGACCGCCAGGCGACAAGGCGATTTCCCACCGCTACGCACTGCTTGCCGCCCTGGCCCAGGGACGATCGGACATCCGGGGCTATTCGACGGGCGGTGACTGCGCATCCACCGTGCGCTGCCTTCGCGCCCTGGGCGTCACCGTCGATGAAACCGGACGCGACGCCAGCGGCCTGATGCTGTCGATTACGGGGCGTGGCCTGGGTGGCCTCTCGGCCGCCACGGGAGTGCTCGATGCCGGCAATTCCGGCACCACGATGCGCATGCTCGCCGGGATTCTCGCGGCACACCCTTTTGCCACGACCATGACTGGCGACGACTCTCTGCGGCGGCGTCCCATGCGTCGCGTGATCGTGCCGCTGGAGCGCATGGGCGCCCGCATCGGTTCGGAAGACGGCCGGCCACCGCTCTCGGTTCAAGGCACCGCCTCCATCCAGCCGATCGAATTTGCGCCCGAGGTGCCCAGCGCCCAGGTCAAAACCGCAGTCCTCCTGGCCGGTCTGCACGCAAACGGGACGACAACGGTGCACGAGCCCCTTGCCACGCGGGATCATACGGAGCGCGCGTTGCACACGTTCGGTGTGCGGGTCGAGGCCAGCGGACGTTCTGTCTCTGTGACGGGGGGCCAACGTCTCTCCGCCCAGACCCTCGAGGTGCCGGGTGATATTTCGTCGGCGGCCTTCTGGATGGTGGCCGCCGCTTCGCTGCCCGGGTCGGAAATCGTCATCGAGTCGGTTGGGGTGAACCCGACTCGCACCGGCATTATCGATGTCCTCCGCCGGATGGGCGCCGATCTTCAAGTTGACAGCGTGCATATTGGAAGCGAGGGCAGTTACGTCGGCGAGCCGATTGGCACCATCCGGGTACGCCATGGCCACCTGGGCGCGACGGTCATCGAGCCAGCGGATGTGCCAGGGGTGATCGACGAACTGCCCGTGCTTGGCGCGTTGGCCACGCACGGCGGTGAGTTACGGGTGACGGGGGCTCAGGAGCTGCGGGTCAAGGAGAGCGACCGGATCTCGGCGCTTGCCGACGGGCTGCGCCGGATGGGCGCCGACATCGACGAGCTCCCCGACGGGTTTCACGTCCGCGGCGGGCACCGTCTCCGCGGCGGCGAGGTGGACGCGCGCAACGATCATCGCCTCGCCATGGCGTTTGCCGTCGCGGCGCTCGGCGCCTCGGGCCCGACGGTGATTCACGACGCCGGGGCGGCGGCTGTGTCGTACCCGGAGTTCTTTTCGGTGCTCGAGTCGCTGCGAGCGTGAAGGCGGACAAGCTCTATCTGGTCGGATTCATGGGTGCTGGCAAAAGCACGGTCGCCCGTGCCATGGGGCGCGCTACTGGTTGGCGCGTCGAGGACATCGACGAGCGGATCGAGGCGAGCGAGCGCCGATCGATTGCGTCGATCTTCGCCCAGAATGGCGAGCCCTACTTCCGCCACCTCGAACGGCAGGCGCTCAGCGAGTTGCTCCACGAACGACATACGATTGTGGCCACCGGCGGCGGCACCTTCGCCGAAGCCGACAACCGGGCATTGATGTTGGCTGATGGCGCCGTTGCGTGGCTCGATCTCCCGCTGACCCGGGTGATCGATCGCGTACCGGCGGACGGACGTCGTCCGCTCGCCGCGGATCGTGCACAGCTCGATCAGTTGTATGCGCGACGGCAACTGGCCTATGCCCATGCGCACGTCCGGATCGACGCGACGCGACCTGTTCCCGAAGTCGTCGAGCGGCTGCTGGCCTGGATCGAGTATTAGCGGTATGCGTTACCTGATCCTGAGCGATATTCACGCCAATCTCGAGGCGTTGGAGTCTACGTTGGCCGCCGCTGGCGACTGCGACGCCGTGCTCGTGCTCGGAGACCTGGTCGGCTACGGCGCCGATCCCAACGCCGTGATCGAGCGCGTGCAGTCGCTGCCTCATGCCACCATCATTCGTGGCAATCACGACAAGGTGGGCGCCGGCGTCGAAACGGTGGACAGCTTCAACCATTTGGCCCGACACGCCATCAGTTGGACGGCGACTGAACTCATACCCGAGTATCGGCAATGGCTGGCAGCGATGGCCGCCGGACCGGCGATGATCGACGAGGTCGTCGAAATCTGCCACGGCTCGCCGTTCGACGAGGACGCCTACATCTTCGACGACCTCGACGCCCGCCGCGCGATCGTCTCATCGCAACGTCCAGTGTGCCTGTACGGGCACACGCACGTGCCAGCGATCTTCAAGTACGACGGTGAACTCACCTCGCTCGGGCCGCCACGCGGCGCCCGACATCGTCTGACGTTGGATCCGAAAGCGAAGTATCTGATCAACTGTGGAGCCGTCGGCCAGCCGCGAGACGGGGATCCGCGCGCGGCATGCGGACTCTTCGATACCGCGTCGCGCACGGTGACGGTGCTGCGCGTGGCCTACGACGTCGCCACCGCCCAGGCCAAAATCATTGGGGCCGGGCTGCCAGAGGTGCTCGCGCAACGCTTGGCGATTGGGCGATGAACCGCTAACCACTAACTACTAACTGCTAACCACCAACTATTTGGGCTTCTGCTGCTGCCGCCGTAGCTGTGCTGCGTAAGCGTCGGCCGCCGCGCGCGAGCCGAGAATCCACCCGATCACGATGCCGACCAGCAGCACACCGGGGATGTAGAGGAAGTGCGCGGCTGTCGGCATCAGGCACGTCCGCCCTGCTTGATCGTGGTGTCCAATCGATCCAGCTCCCGCTGAACGCTGGTCAGACGCCGCGCGACTGAGAACACATACAGGAACAACACGGCCAGCACGAACACGTAGGCGCCGATCAACAGCGGCGCGGCCGCGAGCTGCTCTTGCGGAGGCAACTGATCAATCGGAATGAACTCGTTCTGCTGCGAAGGCTGTGGGGATGGTGGTGACGGCTGTTGCCCAGCCACGTTTACCACTGCCCAGACGCACACCAACGACAACACGGCACACCAGCGTTTCAACGTCTTCATCAGCGATCATCCAGTGAGAGATAGAGCGCATCCACGCGAGCCTGCTGCTCTTCGACCCGCACCCGCAGTTTCATCAGCACGACGAAAAGCAGTGCGAAGGTGATCACGCAGAACCACAGTGGAAAGCCCATCGTGAATGGCAGCTTCGGCACGACTGTCGTAGCCGGGTGAATCGTTCGCCAGTAGTTCACCGAGATATAGATGAAGGGCACGTTGGCCATGCCGAAGAGCGCGAGCGCCGCTGCCAGCTTTTCCGATCCCGGTCCGCCATAGCGCCGCAGAATCAGATACGCGCACGCGATCATCCAGCTCACCAGACTCGATGTCGTCCGTGCATCCCAGATCCAGAACGTGCCCCACGCCTTGCGCGCCCACAGCGGACCGGTCACCAGCGTGAGCACGCCGAAGAGGACCACCAGCTCCCCGGCCGCAAGCGCCGTGCGATCGTGACGTGAATCGCCGGTGATGAGATAGCGGATGCTGGCCACGCCACACACGATCGACGCGATGAGAAAAATCCACGCCGACGGCATGTGGTAGTAGAAGATCTTCTGCACGAGGCCCATCGTTGACTCGTAGTCGGCGCTGGCGATGACCAGAGGCGAGACGACGAGCATTGCTCCGCAGATGAATGCGACCGGTGTGAACCACTTGGGCATAGAAATCAGTATCAGTCGGTCATCACCGTTTCGAACGTCCAGAGCGCCAGTGTCACGAACACGACGTCGAAGGTCACCAGCAGCGCGAACCAGAACCGGATGATGCCGGCATCGAGCTCCGGTTGCAGCAGCGTCGCTGTGCCCCGGACTCCGGCAATGATGACTGGAACGGTAATCGGATACAACAGCACCGGCAGCAGCACATCGCGGCTGCGCGCCCGCACCAGCATCGCGGCGAACAGCGTGCCGACGGCGGCGAACCCGACGGTTCCAGTCGCCATGATCGCCGTGAGCCAGAACGGATGCGATAACAACCGCGCCTGGAACAACAGCGCGACCAGCGGGATGAGCAGCAGCTCGGCACCGAACAGCAGCACTAAGATGCCGAGCAGCTTGCCCACATACACCGCCGGGCGCGACGCCGGAGCAAGAAGCAGCGCGCGTAACGTTTCAGACTGGCGCTCGCGTTCGAACGTCCGGCCCAGCGCCAGGTTGCCGGCGAACATCACTGCAATCCACAGAATACCTGCCGCCCCGTCCTCCGGGCCGCGGCCTTCACGTACCAGCGCAAACGCAAACACCAGCACGCACGATACGGCGAAGAACAGCGTCGTGTAGACGATCTCCTTGCTGCGGACCTCGACGGTGAGGTCCTTGCGCAGGATGAGCCACGCGACGCGTATCACGACCGGCTCGGCCCCGTCATCGCCTGTCGATACACCGCCCGCAGACCCTCGGGCCTCGACATCGAGTCCACCATTCGTCCTTCACGCAGGAAAATGGCTTCGTCGAGGAGTCCCTCCGCGACGTCGAGATCGTGAGTGGCGAGGACGATCGCCGCACCACTCTGTCGCAGCCGTTGCAGTCGCGCGACCAGCGCCGACGTCGAGGCTTCGTCGAGCCCGGTGAATGGTTCATCGAGCAACGCCAGGCGAGGATCGTGGATCAGCGCGCGCTCCAGCGCGACACGCTGACGCATGCCACGCGAGAACCCCGCTACGAGATCGTCGCCGCGGTCGGCAAGACCCGCCTGCGTCAGCGCCGCACGTGCCGCATCGTCGGCATCGCGTCGTCCGTAGAGTCCGGCGAAGAACGCGAGGTTCTCACGCGCGGTCAGCTCCGGATAGAGAAACAGATCGTGTCCCAGAACACCAATGCGGCCGCGCAGCTGGGGAGGCGCCTCCGCGGCCAGCATGGTGCCGTAGCGAATCGAGCCTCCGCTTGGCCGCAGCAGCGTGGCCAGCATCGCAAGGAGTGTGGATTTCCCGGCGCCGTTGGGCCCGAGCAGCCCGATGATGCTGCCGCGGGGGGCGACAAACGAGACGCGCGACACGGCCCGACGGCGGCCGAAATGACGGGAGACCTCGTCTACGGTGACGCGGTCGAAATCGAGCGAAGAGCTCACGCGGCGATGCCCTCGCCGCCTCCCTCCGGGCCAGCGCCCACCTCGTCCAGTTCCCCGTAGATGCGCTCGAGCTCGGTGTAGATCCGTTGGCGGCGCGTGGAATAGTTGTTCGGATCGACGGTGCCCGCGCGGCTCTTGGACTCGAGCTGCTCGAGTTGCGAGAGCAGCGTGTCACGCCGCTTGACCAGCGTCTGTCGCGCTTCGTCGTGGCCACTCCGCTTCGGCATCGCCAGCCACACGCCGACTGCCGCGAGCAGTCCCGCCAGAGTCAGCGCGACGTACCGCGGCATACTGCTGTGTACCGGCAGATTCGACAACGTGACGACTGTCTTGCCGCCCGCCGGCAGCGCCGGTCCCCGACCGAGCACGAACACGTCGCCAGCCTCCGCTGTTACATCCTCGGCTGACGTGAATTGTGGAGACGAGATCGACAGGTTGTTGACCTTCTCGACGCCGACGGTCACCTGCTGTAACGCCGCCGGCCACGTCTGTTCGATCGTCAGATCGGACGTGGCATAAGGCATCCGAAACGCAACCTGCACGAGCGTCGTCCCCGAGGCGAAGGGTCCCTTGATGACGACGCGATTCGCCGCGACTTCGGCAGCCGGTGATGATCCTTCGACGGCGGTGGCGCCTTGTGCACCGCGCGGGAAGTCGATGGTTAATGGTGCCCCGATGTCTACGCGTGCGCGAGCGGTATTGAGGATCTCAAGGATGTAGTAGACCTCGAGGGAGTCCTCACGGAACTGCATCAGGACGCGCGTGTTGCCCCCGAAGACGACGACGCCCTTCACCGCCGGCCCGGCCGCCGCGGCGGCCTCTTCCATCTTTTTCCGCTCGGCGGCCTTGGCAATGCCGGCGACGAGAATTACGCGTAGCCCGCCGCTCGTCGGCACACGGAATGGCTGCGACGTCATCTGCTCGCCGTCCACTGTCGCCTCGGCACGCGCTTCCTCACCGCGCGGCAGATTGGTGAACTCGGCGCGGCCCTGTTCATCGGTCGTGGCGTTACGTGTGCGGCCACTGACGGTGAGCTGCACCTGCTGACCGGCGATGTTGTTGCCGATCGCCTCACGTACCACGCGCACGGTGACGACGCCGTCGGGCATTTCGGATGCGGGGATCGCGCGGCCGTGAATCAGCGACGGATCAGGCATGTCTTGCGCACTCGCGGCGCATACGACCACGAGCGCCGCACCAATGCCCAATCCCCAATGCGCGATGCTCAATGGACGCGTCATGCGCGCGGCTCCATCGCTTTTCCACAGCCCTTGCAGAACCGCGCGTCCACGTCGTTCTTGGTTGCGCACTGTGCACAGACAGCGGGGGGCGGGCCTTGTTCTTTAGACCCGCCGACCACCGCCGGAGCTTTCCCCAAGCGCTTTTCAATCTCGCGCTCGATCTGCTCGCGATATCCAGCACCCGCATCGAGCTGACGCATCAACCGCGCGGCCCTCAATCGCAAGCGGCCGCTCATCTCGGTGAAATCCTTCTCCGACACCTTTCCCATCGCGCGATCGAATTCGAGCTCCTTGATCGACCGGAGCACCAGCGCTTTGTCGCGCTCGAGCACCGCACGCGTGCGGCCGCCGAGCACCTGCGTGCTGTCCGGCTTGGCCTTCGACGTCAGCGGCATCACCATGCGCAATGCTGCGATGCCCACCGCGGCAGCGGCGAAGACCGTCAAGCTCAGGACGATGACCGCAGCGGGTGACTGACCACGCGAAAGAAACACGGTGATCGTCGCGCCAACGAGGCCGGCCAGCGTAAAAAGCTGCCACGGCTGCAGCGAGTCGGATCGCTGTGGGGGGAAGTCCCCGCTGAATTGGGACTCAGTCGAGGTTTCGGAGCTCATCGTCCAGACGCGCGTCGAGGCCGGGATCGATCTGCGACTCGCCGCCGCCGGCAACCGCGCCCGCAGGACGAGACCAGCGGCGAGCGGTCAACAGGATCATGACAAGACCGAGGGCACCCAGCGCGTACGGCAGCAGCCACGCCAGTGCGTTGAAGCCGGTGTTGGGCGGTACGGCGAGAACCGCTCCGCCGTACTTCTCAACGAACGCCGCCAGCACCTGATCCAGGCTCTTGCCGTCGTTCAACAGCGATTGGATCTCGCCGGTCTGTGCGGTGTGCCCGTGACAGACCGGACGCATCGGGCAATTCTCGAGCGTGGAATGCACGCAGCCCGATGACCCGCACATGCAGATGATCTTTTGTTCCAGCTGTCGCTGCTGCGGAGACTTGGAGACCACTCCGCCATCCTGCGCCTGCACGACCGCAGGTGTCACGATGGCGAGCAAGATCATCGATGCCGTTGCGGCCTTCACCGCGTCCGGGACACGAGCAGCAGCAAAGGCAAACGTCGTCTCAGGCAACACCGCGATCAGCGTGCCAAGTGCCAGGACGCCAAAGCCGAACCATAGCCAGTTGACGAACGGCGTCACGGTGATCTCGATGTTCGCCGACTGCTGCCCCGCATCGAACTGCGGCATGACGATGTACAGGTCTTCGGCAAATGTGCGGCGGATGGCGACTTCCGTCGTCGGCTGATCCTCGTGCTTCCGGAAGAACCAGCGCGCGGGATACATCTTGGTGAGCTCGCCGCCGTCCTTGAGCACAGTGATCTCCGCCGTGACCATCTGCTTCCGGCCGTCGTCGGTCACGCGGATGCGATCGTGGCGGATGCCGTAGCCACCAACCTGCGCCACCTGTCCGGGCTTCATCAGCAGCGTCTCGTGCTTCTTCAGGCTCGAGCCCGCGAAGCCCAAAAACATCAGCACGATGCCGACGTGCACCAGATAACCGCCGTAGCGGCGCTTGTTGCGGCCGACGAGGCCAACGAGCGCCGTGAATATGTCGGTGCCGCTGGTCTGCTGGCGGACACGCGCGCCGCGCCAGAACTCCTGCGCGATGGTGCCGAGAACGAAGCCCGCAAAGGCAAAGCACAAACCTGAGCTCCAGATCGGAATCCCCAGAGCGACGACGGTCCCGCCCAGCACGAGCGCGGATACGGTGGGCACGAGGAACTGTGTCCTGAGGTTTTCGATTGTCGATCGACGCCACGCCAGCAACGGTCCGATGCCGGTCAGCAGCAGCATGATCAGGCCGATCGGCACCATCCACTGGTTGAAGAACGGTGCCGCGACGGTGATGCGCTGTCCCGTAATCGCCTCGCTGAGCGTCGGGAACATCGTGGCAAACAGCACGAAGAACGCGCTGAACAGCAGGATCCAGTTGTTGTACATGAACGCGGCTTCGCGGGACAGCCACGAGTCGAGCTCGTTGCGCGCCTGGAGCAGCGGCATGCGATAGATGACGAAGCCGAAGCTGAAGACGAGCATCGCCACCATGAAGGTGGTGAACAACTGCGTCAGCACCGGATCCTGTCCGAACGAGTGCACCGACTGCACGATGCCGGACCGCGTCATGAACGTGCCGAACAAGGTGAGGAAGAACGTCATGATCACCAGCGAGACGTTCCACACGCGCAACATGCCGCGGCGCTCCTGCACCATCACCGAATGGAGGAACGCCGTCGCCGTGAACCACGGAAGCAGGCCCGCGTTCTCGACCGGATCCCACATCCAGTAGCCGCCCCAGCCGAGTTCCTCGTATGCCCAGATCATGCCCAGGCCGAGGCCGATCGAGAGGAACAGCCACGCGATCATCGTCCAGCGGCGAACGGCTCGCAGCCAGGAGTCGTCGAGGTGGCCGGTAATCAGCGCGGCCATGCCGAATGCGTACGGGATGGTGAGGCCGACGAACCCCGAATACATCGTCGGCGGGTGAATCACCATGTAGAAGTTCTGCAGCAACGGATTGAGTCCGGCGCCGTCGGTGGGGTTCTGTGTGAGATAGGTCGAGAACGGGTTGTTGTGCACGATCATCAGGAAGAGGAAGAACATCTCCACAACCGAGATGACCGCAATCACATACGGAATCAGCTCGCGATGGCGCTCGCGATTGACGTACACCGCGACGGTACCGAAGACCGACAGCAGTGACACCCAGAACATGATCGAGCCGTCGAGCCCACCCCAGTACGACGTCAGTTTGTAGAAGAGGGGCTGCGCCGAATCCGAGTAGCGCTGGACGTACTTAATTGAATAGTCGCCGGTGACGAAGGCGTAGACGATCACCGCCGATGCGGCGGACATGATCGCCGTCACGAGATAGAAGGCGCCAACCCCGCTTTCGATCAGCGCGCGCGAGCGGCGCCTGGCACCACCCACCGAAATCGCGGCCGCGTAGGCGCAAACGACGAATGCGGCCAGCAGCAGGTAGTAACCGAGCGATGCCATGTGTGTGACCCTACTTCGGTGGCGCGCCGAGCGGTGGTGCTGCGGCCTCGTATTTCGACGGACACTTCGCCGTCATGTCCGTGGCCATGAAGCCTTCCGACGTGAGCCGCCCAGTCAGCACGACCTCTGAGTCGTCTTTGAATGTGTCCGGGACCACACCGTTGTAGAACGCGGTGAGCTTCTGACCGTTCCGCTGGATCTCGAACCGATAATCGAGCGAGTCACGCTTCCGGCCGATAGAACCCGGCACCACATGCCCATGCACCTGGAGATTCTTGTCCTTCCAGGTCGCCGGCTGGGCCACCACTTCATCGACGTACTTGTAGTACTGCATGCTCTCGCCGAGCGTCGTGTACATGAGGACGCCAAATGCGGTGAGCAGCACGAGCGAGGTGACGCCTATCTTTGCGGCTTTGTGGCTCATAGATAAGGACTTCTCGAAACGGAAACTCCCGTCAGGATAGCAGCAATCCCGCCTTCATGCACATGCGATACACGAGAGCAATCGGCAGCCCGACGACGTTGGTATACGACCCGGTGATGCGGGTCACGAAGCGGGATGCGAGACCCTGGATCCCATAACCCCCGGCCTTGTCCATTGATTCCCCGCTCGAGACATACCAGGCGATCTCAGCCGATGAGAGCTCGGCAAACTCGACCGCGGTCGTCTCCACTTCGGTCTGAACTGCGGGCGCCCCGTTCTTCATTAAGCACACGCCGGAGATGACCAGATGCGAGCGGCCTGATAACAGTCGGAGCATCCGCGCCGCGTCGTCATCGCTCGAAGGCTTCCCCAATATTTGGCCGTCGACAACCACGGCCGTGTCGGCGGCGAGCACGAACCGGCCAGGCGCGCGCACGCTGATTGCGCGGCCTTTGGCATCGGCCACCCGGCGGACGTAGGCCTCTGGTCCTTCGCCGGGTTCGACGTCCTCGTTGACGTCGGCCGGCTGGATTACGGCATCGATCCCGGCTTCCCTCAGCAGATCGGCGCGTCGCGGCGACGCGGAGGCCAGAATCAGCACGGTTCATGATAGCTTCGCCTTTCTCGCATGAATCTCTGGGCGCAACGAGTGCTGGGACGAGTCGTGTCGCTACGCGAGGACGAGACCACGGTGGCGCTGTTGATGTTCGCCTACTCGTTCCTGGCGATGACGGCGCACAACATCCTCAGACCCATCACCGGCTCGAACTTCATCGATCAACTCGGGGCCGACAACCAGCCGTTCGTGCAGCTCGCCGTCGGGCTGTTGATCGGCGTGCTGATGCACTGGTACAGCAACGTTGTCCGGAAGTTGCCCCGACGACGCGTGATACCGATCACCCAGCTCGCGATCGTCGCGATCTTGGTGGCGTTTTGGGGTCTGCAGCGCACCGGGGCGGTGTGGGTGACAGTTGGCCTGTACTCGCTCGGCCTCTTGCTTGGCGTGTTTCTCATCAGCCAGTTCTGGACGCTGGCTAATGAGATCTACGACGCGCGTCAGGCCAAGCGGCTCTTCGGGTTCATCGGCGGCGGTGCCAGTCTCGGCGGCGCCGTGGGTGCCATGATCCTGCGCGTGCTGGTCTACCAGGTCGGCAGCAACAACATGCTCCTCGTGAGCGCTGCGTTCCTTGGCCTGTGCGTGGTGATCGTCGACAGGATCCTTCGCTATCAACCGACCCTTGCCAGCGACGGATACGAGGAGCAAGGCGTCGGCGGACGCGAAGCCTTTCGTCTGCTCGCTGAATCGGATCACCTGAAAATCATGGCGCTCGTAATCGGCTGTGCCGCTGCCGGCGGCTCGATCGTGCAGCAGCAACTGAGTATGGCGGCAGAAGCAACCGGCGGAGACGCCGATCGCATGACGGCGTTCCTGGCGGAGGTTACGGGGTGGATGTCGATTGGCGGCTTCATCGTGCAGGTGGCGCTTACCAGCCGGATTCATCGCTCGATGGGTCTGGCGTTCGCGATGCTGCTGCTGCCGCTGGCGATGGGCTCGTCGGCGATCGTCGTGATCATGTCGGGGGCACTGTGGGCGCCGCAGCTCGCCCGCATCCTCGAAGCCACGCTCCGCTACACAGTGGACAAGACCACACGCGAGGTCCTGTTCTTGCCGCTGCCGGTAGAACTCAAGCACCGCGCGAAGCCATTCATCGACGTGACCGCCGATCGCTTTGCCAAGGCTTTGGCGGCGGTCCTGCTCCTTGTCCTGATCAAACCGTGGGGGCTTGGACTCGATTGGCGTCGTCTGAGTTACGCCAGCCTGGCGATGACGGGCATCTGGGTTGGCATCGTGTTCGTGGCCTGGCGCGAATACCGCCGCGCATTTCGCGACAGCATCGGCTCGCGCGCGATTGCGCCGGGTACGATTCGGACCGACCTGGCCGATACCGCAACGATCGAGACGCTCGTCGAGGAGCTCTCGCACCCCGACGAGCCCGCCGTGCTCTACGCGATCGAGATGCTCGATGCGCTGGATAAGCGGCACCTCGTGACACCTCTCCTCCTCCAGCATCAATCGCCGCGTGTGCGCGCCCGGACCTTGCGGGCGCTGGCGCTCTCGCGATCGCCCGCGGCCGGCCGCTGGCTGCCGACGGTGACGCGCATGGTGCAGGACGAAGACGTGAATGTGCGGGCGGCCGCGCTGCGCGCGCTCGCCGAGCTCGAACACGAAGACGCCGCCGTCCTGATGCGCCGCCACCTGGGCGATGCCGAGCCTCGCGTGGTCGTCACGTCCGCGATCTCGCTCGCCAATTCAGGGCGTCCCGACGATGTGTCGGCAGCCGAGGCGGCACTGCGGCACATCATCACTGACGTGCGCGACACGGCTGCTGCCGGACGGGCCGAGGCCGCGACGGCGCTGGCGCACATCGACGATCCCCGATTCCGCGCCCTGCTCGTACCACTGCTCTACGACCGTGATCCCGTCGTCGTGCAGAAAGCGATTCGCAGCGCTCGCGAGATGGGCGCGTCCGATGGCCTCTTCATTCCTGGCCTGCTGTCGCTGCTCGGTCACCGTGCTCTGAAGGCGTCGGCACGCGAGGCGCTCGTTGGGTACGGCGAAACGATCATCGGGGCGCTCGCCTACGCGCTGCGCGATCAACGCGAGCACGTCTGGATCCGTCGTCATATTCCGGCGACGCTGGCCGAGCTCGGCACCCAGGGCTCGATGGATGCCCTGGTTGGCGCACTCGACGATCCCGACGGCTTTCTTCGCTACAAGGCGATCGCTGCGATCGAGAAGATCCGGCGCGATCATCCGGCGATCGTGTGTCCTCGTGCCGTGCTCGAGGCGCAGGTGGTGCGCGAGAGCTCCCGCTACTACAACGGGCTGACGCTGCAGCACAATCTGCTGCGTCACGCCCCGGAGGCCGCCGATTCGCTGCTGGCTCGCGCGCTGCAGGACAAGCTGCACCGCACCATCGATCGCATCTATCGCCTGCTCGGGTTGCTCTATCACGTGGACGACGTGGCGGCGGCGAGATACACGATCGAACGCGGTGAATCGCGTCGCCGCGCCGCGGCTGTCGAGTATCTCGACAACTTGCTCGGCGGTGTCGTGCGCAAGCGCGTGATGCCGATCCTGGACGACTCGCCGTTGACCGAGAAGGTCCGCTACGCCAACGCCGTCCTGAAGAGCCGACCGCGTGATTTGGAAGACACGCTCGCACAGCTCGTGCATGAGGATGACCCAGTGATTGCGGCGGCCGCGATTCACTTCGTCGGTCAGCGGCACGTGTGGGCATTGAGCGACGACCTCGAATATGTGGCCTCGCATCGTTCAGACAACCGCATCATCGGCGAAGCAGTGTCGTGGGCACTGGCGGCCAGGCATGCCAACGGTGGATCGCTGACGGCATCCGTCGACTCGCTGCCGATCGTCGAGCTCGCCAATCGCGTTCGCGTCATTTCGCTGTTTGCAGCCTTGTCGGTGGACGAGCTGTTCCGGATTGCCGAAGCGGGCGAGGAGATCCGGCACCCGGCGGGGCGGGAACTCTGTCACGCCGCCACGCCCGCGGGCGACGTCCTGTTCTTGCTCGAAGGCGGCGCACGAACGATCGATGGCCCGGCGCCTGAGACCGAAGTCGTACCGCCCGCCGTGATCGGCTTCGAGGATGTTCTACAAGGGACTGTGCTTCGCAGCACGGTGTGCGCGATCGAGCCCACGGTCTGCTTCCGTATTGCGGCTGACGACTTCATGACGATGGTGTCGGATAACGTTCTGCTGGCGCAGAGCCTGTTCACGTTGTTGCTTGCCGACGATCGTCCGCGCCTGCCTTTCTCGCCGCCGCCGCGCGTGCTGGCGGATCACGAGTCGCCGGGAGCCGTACACGCTGCCAGACTCTTGCGGCAGGACCCGCTGCTGTCGCGCGCGTCGGCCGCACAACTGCTTGCGCTGACGGCCGTCGCGCCCGAAGTGCCGTTGAAGGCCGGGACGGTGCTCTTTGATGTGGGCACGCCACCGGCCGTGTATCAAATCGTTCAGGGCGAAGTCGTACTCGAACATTCGGGAACGAACATGGCAGTGGCTCCGCCGGGGGCCACCATAGGCGTCGCCGACACGCTGGCTGGAACGACCTCTGGCTGGCGCGCGACGGTGACCAAGGATGGCCGCGCCTTGCGGCTGGAGCGCGACGAACTGTTCTCGGTGCTCGCGGACCATGTCGATCTGATGCAGGGCCTGTTCTCCGGCGTGCTCGCCTTACGGGAAACGGAGACGAAAGTGGCAGAGCTGTCGTAAGATCCTGCTCGTCCAATACACACCGAAGGGGGCACTCATGGACGTCCGTCATCGCTCCAGAGTCCTGGGCGCGATTCTGCTGGTGGGGCTTGCTCCCACACTTCTCGCGCAGGAAACGCCTGCGACTGCGCCAACCGCGACGCTCTCGCCGGAGGCGATTGAGGCATTCCTGTTGAGGGCGCGCGTGTCCAGCCAGCGAGATGCCGGGAGCGGAGTGACCAACTCTCGGCGCGCAACGCTGACCGATGGTCAGCTGACGCATGACGCGCATATCCAGACGGTCGATATCGCCCAGCAGGTCTTCGAAGCCGGGCGCAACACCGAGCTGAATTTCAAGGACACCTATCGCTACAACATCGCCGGCTATCGCGTCGCGAAGTTGATCGGCCTCACGACCGTGCCGATGTCGGTCGAGCGCAACATCGAGGGCAAGGTCGCCGCCATCACCTGGTGGGTGGACGACGTCCAGATGGATGAGAAAGAGCGGATGAAGACCAAGACGCTCGGGCCGGATCCCGTGCGCACCAACAAGCAGATTCAGATCATGCGGATCTGGGACGAACTGATTCAGAATCGCGATCGCAATCAGGGCAACATCCTGTGGACCCATGACTGGACGATGTGGCTGATCGATCACACACGTGCGTTCAGGCTCAACACGAATCTCCTCAAGCCGGAGCAGCTGGCGCGCTGCGATCGAGGGTTCCTCGAACGCCTGCGCGCGATGACGCAGGAGTCACTGTCGCAAGCCGTCGGCACTTCGCTGACGAAGCAGGAACAGGAGGCGCTGCTCGCCCGTCGCGACAAGATCATCAAGCACTACGACGACCGCATCGCGCGCCTCGGCGAGCCGGTCGTGTTGTTCAGTCTCTGACGTTAGTCGGTGCGAAGCGGCTCTCGCCTGTCGGGTGCAAGGCGCTATTCGACCATATCCTTCGTGCCGAAGAGGACCGCGCGGCCGTTATCAAGTACTTGCTGGAGAACCCGATCCGCGCCGGGCTCGTTCGCGACCTTCACAACTATCCGGACGGTCGTGACTATGTTCGCGTGAGGCACTGATCGAGATGCTTTACGACGAGTCTCCGCGTGTGTCCGAAGCTAAAGCTACTTTACGCGGCTGGTACCGCGGAGGCTAAAGCCTCCGCTCTACGCCGGCGTTACCCGCGTCGCACCGATAGACGGAGTCTATTCGCACCGACACGCGTGAGAGAGCTAGCACCGATAATCGAAGTGGATTTGCACCGACAGACGAAGCCTGTTTGCACCGACAAGCGTCACAGGGGTAGCACCCACAGTCGAAGTCAGTTTGCACCAGTCAGATTCGGGACTGCCAGTGGCTCGCGGCGATCCAGATAGATCGCGGTGGCCTTGTTGCCTTGCAACTCCAGCGCGGAGGCGACACCACCAGGATAGAACTCGCCGTTCACCATGCCCGTGTCAATCAGAACGACGCGGCCGCCAAGGCGAGGCGTGAGTTTGCCGGCGACGGTGGTGTGGCCGATCACGATCGCGCGCGACTTCATGCGCTCGAGGATGACGTCGAGGGTCGGCGCCAGCGACGCTTCGGGGTCGCTGGCGAGGCCACGGTGCCAGAGCGGACCCGTTTCGCTGGCCGAGAACAGCGAGGCCACCTGCTCGAGCGGCACCGGTACCGACAGCAAATCCTTGCGCACCGCGGCGTTGATTCCCTCACAGCCCATCATCGATACTGGCTCGCTGATGCCGCCGTGCAGGAACAGGATGCCGTTGATCCGCGCCACCGCCGCGCGCTGGCGCACCCAGGCGCCGTACTCGCCCTTGGCCTCGAACGCAAAGCGCATCTCGAGGCTGCCGAGCGGGACCTCCTTCATGAACTGTTCGCGATAGGCGGACGGGTCAAACGGTTTCCCCACCGCCTTCGACGTTTTCTCCGCTTCCGTGCTGAACACCATCAACGCGCGTTCCCGGAGATCGGCAGAGTCGACATTTCTGAACGCTTCGGTCTCACCCTGGCTCACATACCGCCAATCGGACACCAGTCGCATGAACTCGTGATTGCCGAGCAACGCGTAGACCCGACCGCCCGCGCGCTGCGCCTCGCCTTCGAGTTTCCGCAGCAGGTCGAGCGCCTTTCGAGAGTCCGGACCTCGGTCGAGCACGTCGCCGGTCTGGACCAGCACCGCCTTTTTGCCACTCCAGCGGTTTCGGTTATCGATGATGCCCGCGGCGCGCAGGATGGCGACGAACTGGTCGAACGCCCCATGGATATCACCGACGGCGACGATGCGTTCGGTGGTCTGGACATCGCACGGAAACGCCGGCATCTGGGCCGCACCGGCCTGCGCTCCGGGTCTCGCACCGGCAACGACCAAGGCCAGAAGCGTTGCGAAGACCACGCCGCCGAGCGGACGAAGGGCACGTGCCGACGCCATATGAGTCACAACAAGAATGATATCGTGTAGAGCCCAGTGATTCCCGTCAATCACCTCATGACCGGCGCGCTCGCGGCCATCCTGCGGCACGCTCCGCTGACGCCAGAAAAAGTCGCATTCTCGTGGCGTACCGCCGTGGGTCCGGCCGTCGACAACGTCACCGACATAGAGCTGCACGACGGAATACTCTACGTGCGCGCGAAGGACACCGCCTGGCAACGCGAGGTCGAGCGTTCGGCCGCGCTGATCCGGTCGCGGCTCGATGGGTTGCTGGGAGATGGCGTCGTGCGTCGCATTCACGTCGTGAAGCGTTAGGGTGATACGGACCACCACAGGAGAGTGCAGATTTGGCTAGCGCCAGCGAAACGCTCGTATCCCCGCGTCAGCAGCTGACCAACGAGTACGATCGGCAGCGTCTCGAGGACGTCGGTTTCATGACGTGCATGACGCTCGTGCTGCTCGGCAACTACTCGCAGACCGGACACTTCGGTGGGCCGCTTGCCTACACGCCGTACAACGTGGCCGTCCACCTGGCAGGACCAAAGCTGGGAGGGCTGCGCTTCGATTACCGTCGACCGAAGCATCCGTATTCCGACAAGTTCATGCTCGCCGGCGGCCACTGCGTCCCCACGTGCTATGCGCTGTGGATGGTGATGGGTCAGGCGCTGGAACGCCGATATCAGAGCACCGGTGACAAGCGCTACTACGTCGATCCGTCAGTCGCGATTCTGCCCATCGACGCGCTCGGCTTTCGTCGCGGCGCTGGTGCGTTGAAGGCGCTGCTCCAGGATCACGGCCTGTCCGAGATGCCGCTCTTTGCGCAGGCCAAAGCGCGCGGCATCAAGGCGCTCGCCGGTCACGCGGAAAGCGTCGATGTCACCAACGATGTCAACGGCGGGCCGTCGGGGATCGGCATCGCGACAGCGGCAGGCAAAGCCGCGTTCTGGGATGTCGCCGGCGCCTCGATAGATGGACCAAAGATCATCGCCTTCGAAGGCGAGTTCGCGATGACGGAAGGTCACGCCCAGGAGTTGAAGACACAGGCACTGGCGCTCAAGACCGGCAAACGTCTGCGCGTGATGATTTCCGACAACAACGCCGGCATCGACGATTCGCTCATTGGTGGCGTCATCGACGCGAAGTACGACGCCTACAGCCTCGTCGAACAGTGGACCTCGTATGGCTGGAACGTCTTCACCGTCAAGGACGGTAATGACTACGGTCAAGTTGTCGCGGCGCTGAAAGCCCTGGATGATTCCGATCCGGCCGATCGCCGGCCGGTCGTGCTGATCGGCAAGACGACGAAGGGCTACTGGCCTGCCGCAGTCGGGGGCACGATTCCCGATCACGGCACGCAGGTGATCGGTTATCCGAGTCATCCCTACGCGATGAAGATGAACTCGGAGTACTTCGTCGCGCTCGCCCGGACGTTCGAGAAGCGCTACGGCGTCACCTTCCAGGGCATCGCCGACGGTCCAGTCACGGACAACCGCGATCGCCTCATCCAGTACAAGACCAACATCGACGTCGCCATGTCGGTCCTCGAGAAGAACGGGCTCGGCGACTGGCTCGCCGATCACCTCGTGGAGATCGGCGACTCAGTGCGTGACGATCTGCCACTGCGGATCTCGGCCAGCGCCGATCCATTCCTCGACGATCGTCTGCGCGTGAAGAACCTGCCGATTGATCCACAGAAGGTCACGGTCTCGAACCCCGCGTCGGGTGCCACGAAGGACATCGGCATTACGCTGTTCCGTAAAGCGGGAGAGGTCGCGGGCACTCGTCGCGCGATCTCCGAGATCGTCAAGTGGCTGAACTACGTCACCGGCAATCGCATGTTGACGATCGCTGCCGACCTCTCCGAGTCGATCAATCTCGAGCACGGCAGCCTCTGGGGACACTACGATCCGGAAACCAATCCGCTCGGGACGCGCATCAAGGCGGCGATTCAGGAGGCCGGCAACGCGTCAACCGCGATCGGACTGGTCAGTCAGAGCGCATCGCTCGACCCCGAGAAGTTCGGCGGCGTCTGGGCGATCAGCGGTACGTACGGCGCGTTCACGCCGCTGATGTACACCCCGGCGCGCGTGTGGAGTCAGCAGAGTCAGGACAGCAAGTTCCGCATGGGTGTGCTGCACATCCTCGTCGGTCACTCAGGTCCTGAGACCGCCGCCGACGGCCGCACTCACTTCGGCATCTTCGCGCCGCAGGTGTGGAAACTCTTTCCCCGCGGTGAAGCGATTCACCTGAACTTCTGGGACTACAACGACGTGGCACCGGCATACTTCGCCGCTGCCGAGATCGCCGCGCGCGAAGCCAGGGTTGGCATCATCACGCTCGAAGTGGCGAGGCCCGACTTCCCCGTCGCGGATCGAACGAGGTTCGCGGATACCGACCTGCGCGCAGCGGCCAGGGGCTTCTACGTCATTCGCGACTTCACGCCGGGCCAGCCGCGTCACGGCTACGTCATCACGCAGGGCTCGAGCTCCACCGTCAATCTCGTGAGCGTTCTCCCGGCGCTCGACGCGGCTGGCGTGAACGTCAAGGTCGTCGCGGCGATCAGCGAAGAGCTGTTCGATCGCCAGCCGGAGTCGTACCGCAATTCAGTGGTTCCGCCAGAAGCGCTCTATGACCTGATGATCGTCAGTACCGGCACGCGACGTGTGTGGCCGCTCAAGGCTGTCGGCCCGCTGACCGACGAGTATTCGCTCACCTCGGACTGGCACAATCAGTGGCTCACCGGCGGTCTCGAGCCGGAGGTGATCGCGGAAGCGCACCTCGACGCGTCGTCGATCCTCGCAGGGATCAAACGGTTCGCCGCCGATCGCGATCAGCGAATCGAGCGTCAGCGCAAGTTGTTGGGGTAATTCAAGGGACGTTCGTAGGGCGACGCATGCGCCGCCCTTATCAAGACTCGTTACGAGATCACTCGTAACAACGCGGGCAACGACCAGAACAATAAGATGCCCGCCGCGACGAGACCCGCGCCAATCTGAAACGGCTCCATCGCATCGAGCGGCGCCTGCACGCGGCGTTCCGCTTCCCAACGCTCGAGCATCTGCGCCTTCACCCACAACACATCCGCGGTGGGCAGACGAGGAGCCTGGCGAACGGATGCCGTCGCCAACCGCGACATGTACGCCGCGACGTCCTGTTCTTCGTCAGCCGACATGGTGCCCAGCAACCACTCTACCATCATGCCCTCGCGGTGAGTCCCTTGGCCACCAACTGATCCCTGAGCCGTCCTCGCGCGCGGGACAGCAGGACCTTGATGCTGCCGCGCGAGAGTCCGAGCGCCTTGGCAATGTCCTCGTGGCTCTCTCCTTCCACGTAGGCCAGCCACAGCAGTGCCCGCTCGCGCGGTTTCAACGCGGCGAATTCACGCGACACCGTATCGTCATACTCTGGATCGACGTGTGACTCGGTGACCCCGCTGAGACGGTCGAGCCACGACGCTTCCTGCGTCGCGCGCCGCCAGCGATCGGCGAGCAGGTTGCTGCCGATGCGGAAGAGATAGCGCCGCAGTTCTTCGTCACCGAGGCCGCCGACCTCCGCTTGCAGCAGCCGGCAGAAAGCTTCCTGCACCAGGTCGTCAGCGTCAGACGCCCTCCCCGTGACGCGATAGAGATAGCCCCAGATCGCGCGCGAGTTGTGCTGGTAGCACGACGCGAACGCGCGCTCGTCAAGTCGCGCCACTGGCTTAGACCGACGCGTTCTGATCCCGTTTCACTCGTGGCCGCTCGATGAGCCCCATGCGCTTCGACAGCAGATAGGACATCCCGGTCGATACCAGGAGCGCCGCGCCAATCGCAGTGGCCGCAGTGGCCATCACCATCAGTCCGTCCACCGCCTCGATCGAGAACGTCCGACCATTGAGAAGGATGAAGAACCCGATTCCGACTGCCAGCAACACAAATCCGGTCTGCATCGAACGCAGAATCCGCAGCTGTGGCGCACCGCCTTCACTGCTCGAGAGCGAATCGAGGAACCGGCTGCCGGCCTCGCTAGTAAAGAAGTCGGCAAATTCGTTCGCCGAACCGAGCCGTTCGAGCAGCTTGGAGTGAAACTCGGTGAACACCCGCATCTGCTGCCGCCGCCTGTAGCCGTCCACGATCACATAGACGATGTAGCCGATCATAAAGAACAGCGACGGCACGATGATGATCTCTGACTGCATGTGCGCTCCTCCAGGGCCGGCCAGATTGCAGGCGGCTGACGATACAACGGGCGCCGCGCGGCGGGGTTAACATCGAGTCATGGAAAGTGTCATCGCCTCGGCGGTTCGCCTCCCAACAGGCCGGTTCCTGGGCGGTCTCAAGGAATTCACCGCACCGCAGCTTGGCGCGATGGTGGTTCGTGAAGCGGTTCGACGTGCGGGCATCGACCCGGGCATTGTCGATGAATGCATCATGGGCAACGTCGTATCGGCCGGGCTCGGCCAGGCCCCGGCCCGGCAGGCGGCGCTGCGCGGCGGACTGTCCGACAACGTGTCCGCGCTGACAATCAACAAGGTGTGTGGCTCGGGTCTGAAAGCGGTGATGCTCGCTTCGCAGGGCATCGCCACGGGTGATTCGTCGGTCGTGGTCGCCGGTGGGATGGAGTCGATGAGCAACGCGCCGTATCTGCTCGCCCGCGCGCGCGAAGGCCTCCGCATGGGTCACGGTGAGGTGCTCGACTCGATGATCAACGACGGCCTCTGGTGCAGCTTCGAAAGCTGGCATATGGGCAACGCCGGCGAAGTGGTGGCCACTGAATGCGGGATCTCCCGTGAGGCGCAGGATGCCTACGCACTCGAGAGCCATCGCAAGGCCGCAGAGGCAACCGACGCGGGACGTTTCGACGCCGAGATCCTGCCCGTCTCGATTCCGCAGAAGAGGGGCGATGCGATCGTTGTTAAGCACGATGAATCGATTCGACGCGACACGACACTCGACGCTCTGGGCAAGCTCGCACCGGCGTTCTCAAAGGACGGCACCGTCACCGCGGGTAACGCGCCGCCGGTCAATGACGGCGCCGCGGCGCTCGTCGTCACGTCGATCGTGCGCGCGAAGGAACTTGGCATTACGCCGATGGCGCGGATCGTTGCACAGGCATCGAGTGGGCTCGATCCGAAGCACGTGCTCATGACGCCGGTCGAAGCGATCAGGCGCGTCCTTGCGAAGACGGGATGGAAGACGGCGGATGTCGATCTGTTCGAGATCAACGAAGCCTTCTCCGTCCAGTTGATCGCGGTCCTTCGTCAACTCGGCGTCGATCCGGCAAGGGTCAACGTGAACGGTGGTGCCGTTGCGCTCGGTCATCCGATCGGCGCGAGCGGCGCGCGCATCCTGACTACGCTGTTGTACGCGTTGACGCAGCGGCAACAGCGGCGCGGGATTGCGGCGTTGTGTCTGGGCGGTGGCAATGGTGTCGCCGTCGCGATCGAGGCGGATGTCGTGTCCCGTTAGGTCCGACACGACATCCGTCGCAGAACCTGCGCGAAATCGCCTCCGTGAAACAGGCGAGTTCTGCGACTGCGCCATTTCTCAGTGGGATATTTATTCGGAGATCGAGCTATCTTCGCTTGACTTTCGCTTGGCTCGCTCTTAGGATCTACGCGCGGCCGTGACCTCCGCTGTCACACCACCAAGCCATCCTGACTTCAACACGGCCAACGCCTAAGAGGAGACCCGCATGCCGCTCGACGACCTGAAGGAACGGACCAAAGCCATCGACAACGCTGTCGGCCAGATCGAAAAGCAATTCGGGAAGGGCTCGATCATGCGCCTCGGCCAGCGTGGTGCTGTCGCGCCGATGGAAGCCATCTCAACCGGCTCAATCAGCATCGACTATGCCCTCGGCATCGGGGGACTGCCCCGCGGCCGCGTCATCGAAGTGTTCGGACCGGAGTCATCCGGCAAGACCACGCTGGCGCTCCAGGTCATTGCCGAAGCTCACAGAAACGGCGGCATGGCGGCATTCGTCGACGCCGAGCATGCGCTCGACGCGCAGTACGCGCAGAAACTGGGCATCGATCTGGACGACCTGCTCGTCTCCCAGCCGGACAACGGCGAGCAGGCACTCGAGATCGTCGAGGTCCTCATCCGCTCCAACAGCGTCGATGTGGTCGTCGTGGACTCAGTGGCCGCGCTCGTGCCCAAGGCTGAAATAGAAGGCGAGATGGGTGAAGCGCAGATGGGTCTGCAGGCGCGCCTCATGTCGCAGGCGCTTCGCAAGCTGACCGGCGTCGTCTCCAAATCGAAGACAACGCTCATCTTCATCAACCAGCTGCGCGAAAAGATCGGCGTGATGTTCGGCAACCCGGAAACCACGACCGGCGGCCGCGCGCTGAAATTCTACGCCTCGGTGCGCATCGATATCCGCCGTATCGCCAGCATCAAGGACGGCGATCAGGTCATCGGCGGCCGGACGCGCGTCAAGGTGGTCAAGAACAAGGTCGCTGCCCCGTTCCGCGAGGCGGAGTTCGACGTTATGTATGGCGAAGGCATCTCACGCGAGGGCGATCTGCTCGATCTGGCGGTCGAGAAGCGCATTGTCGAGAAGAGCGGCGCGTGGTTCGCCTACGGAGGTGAACGTCTCGGACAAGGCCGTGAGAATGCGAAGCAGTTCCTCAAGGAAAACCCCGACGTGCGGCGAGCGATTGAAGAGCGCGTCCGTCGCGAGCTGGGCTTGGTACGCGAACCCGAAGTCGCCACGGTCTGAGACGATCCAACGCGTCCGTTCGCGAATGTTCGGTGGGCTCGCCGTCACTTCGGTGGCGGCAACCCTTGCTCCCCAAACCCCAGCCGTAGCTTTTCTCACAACATTTAAATCGCTTTGAGATTTTGTGCAAGCGGCTGATAATCGAGCGAATCATCGAACTAATTGACATTAGGGGCAGGATGGCCCCCTCACCTCCATGAAGTGCCCGAACTGCGGGGGCGAACTGCCTGACGCAGGAGGCCGTTGCCTCCGGTGTAAGGCTCCGTCCTCAACTCTCTCGCAGCTGGCAACCGGCGTGCTTTCGTCGCGGCCGGATGATTCCGCAGAAACGGTATTTGCTGCCCCACCAATCAGCGGAACAAGTAGAGGACTGTCATCCGAAATCGATGGTGACTCAGCCACCGTCTTCACTCCACCGCCCTCTTCCATCCCCGACGACGCAGAAACGCGATTCGTGCTCCCATCGTCGAAAGCGAGCGGGCACTCCCCCGATACCACAGGACTGCCGGAGTCTGCCGGCGGACGCCCGGCGAAGGCTCGTGGACCGTTAGAGATCGGACAGCGCTTTGGCTCGCGCTATCACATCCTGCGGCAGCTCGGTATCGGCGGTATGGGTGCGGTCTACCAGGCGTGGGACGCGGAGCTCGGCGTCGCGGTCGCGCTGAAGGTCATTCGGCCCGAGGTGATGCACGACCCCGCGGCAGCGCAGGACATCGAGCGCCGCTTCAAGCAGGAGCTGCTCCTCGCCCGCCAGGTCACGCACAAAAACGTCGTCCGCATTCACGACCTCGGTGAGATCGATGGCATCAAGTACATCACGATGCCCTACATCGAAGGCCACGACCTCGCGAGCGTCCTTCGCAGCGAGCGGCTTCCCGTCCCAAAGGTCATGGCCCTCGCGCGGCAGGTGGCCGCAGGACTCCAGGCGGCACACGAGGCCGGCGTAGTCCACCGCGATCTGAAACCGGCCAACGTGATGCTCGAAGGCGAGCACGCGATCATCATGGACTTTGGCATCGCGCGGTCGACGTCGCGCGGCGGCTCGGCGCCGAAACCGGCGACTACCGCAACGCCAACGGTCGCGCCTGCGCTCAAGGTCGATGCCGACTCCGAGATGACGCGCATCGCCGAAACGCTCGTCGGCGAAGTCATCGGCACGATCGAATACATGGCACCCGAACAGGCGCGCGGCGAACACGTTGATCAACGAGCCGACGTCTACGCGTTCGGGTTGATTCTCTACGACATGCTCGCCGGCAAGCGCCGATCGGAGCATGCCGTGAGCGCCGTCGGCGAGTTGCAGAAGCGGCTGGCCGAGCCGCCACCGTCGATTCGAACAATCATCCCCGATATCCCTCAGCCTCTCGATTCACTGCTCACGAAGTGCACCGAGCCTGACGCCGCCAATCGTTTTCAGACCACCACCGACCTCGTCACGGCCCTTGAACGTCTCGATGACAACGGCAAGCTGCGCCCGATCAAGCGATCGATCCGGTTGCCGTATGCGGTCGCGACCGCGTTGGTGCTGTTGACACTGTCTGGCTACATCTACTGGGCCACGCGCCCCCCGGTCACGCACGATCCGGTAACACTCGTCATCGCGGACTTCGTGAACAACACCGGGGATTCGGCGTTCGACCGCACGCTGGAACCGATGCTCAGGCGCGGGTTGGACGAGGCGGGATTCATCACCGCGTACGATCGGAGCCGCCGACTCCCGCGCGGGTGCGTCGGCCTCCTGGGAATGCCGCACCGCTCGACTCTACGCGATGCTCTGCCGCCGCTGCCACCGGCTGGCCGGCGGCCTCTCGCGCCGATCACGG